>JAASSS010000106.1 GCA_021767745.1 Pseudomonadota bacterium | reverse complement strand
TCAGCCGGAGCTGGGCGATGGCGTCGTCGATGCGCTCGCTGACGATGCGGCGGATCTCGCTGGGAACGGCGTGGGGATCTTCGAACCGGTAGGGCATGCGCTGGCAGGCGTGGCGAAACGGGCGCCCAGTCTAGCGCAGCGCCGGCTAGTGTTCCCGGTGCACGCGGCCGAAGTGCCAGCCCAGCAGCAGCGCCGTGAGCAGGCCGCCGCCGAAGGCCGCCAGGGCATCGGCGCTTGCGCCGAGCTCGAAGCCGCCGGCAGTGATCAGCAGATAGCCGAGTGCGAGGTTCGAGGCCCCCCACAGCACGTTCACCAGCGGCGAGGACTGGCCGCGTCCCGGCGGGTTGGCGAACGGCGTCTGAAACGGATATCCCGAGATGCCGTGGCCGAGATGGGGGATGGCGTTGGTCAGGAAGACCCCGCCGCCGAAGTGCACCAGTAAGGCTAGCCAATCCATAGCGCGTCTCTCCACAGGAACCGAAGCCGGGCCCGGCCCGCACCCGGACTTGCCGCTGCCGCTGCCAGCCGGGCCGGTGTAGACTCGCTGGCAGCGGCTGTTGCCGGTGGCAAACCGTAACCCGCGCGGTGCCGCAGGTACAGGCTCACCCCCATGAAGCCAGTAGCGAGGGTAGCGGATGGATCAGGCAACGGGCGTTCCGCGTTGGTTCCACGAGCGCGCTGCCGCTCGCCTCGACCTGCTCTACGGCGAGCAGGGTACCCGCACGCTGGAGCGACTGGCCGAACGCCTGGTGGCGCACGGCATTCGCGCCGAGGGGCCGGTGGTACCGGTGTGGACCGAGCAGGATGCGATCCTGATCACCTACGGCGACAGCATCCGCTGCCCGGGCGAGGCGCCGTTGGCGACGCTGCACCGCTTCCTCGGCGATCATCTGGCCGGCGTGATCGACAACGTCCACGTGCTGCCTTTCACGCCCTACAGCTCGGATGACGGCTTCGCCGTGATCGACTATCAGCGGGTCAATCCCGAGCTCGGCGACTGGGACGATCTGCGCCGGCTGGCGGGCAGCTTCAACCTGATGGCGGACCTGGTGATCAACCACGTCTCGCGCGAGAACCTCTGGTTCATCGACTATCTGCGGGACGAGCCGCCGGGGCGCGATTTCTTCATCGAAGCCGACCCGGCGGCGGACCTGTCGGCCGTTACCCGCCCGCGCAGCCAGCCGCTGCTCTCGCCGGTCTACCTGCGGGAGGGCACCCGCTGGGTGTGGACGACCTTCAGCAAGGATCAGGTCGACGTCAACTTCGCCAACCCCGACGTGCTGCTCGCCTACGTGGACATCATGCTGCGCTACGTCGAGACCGGCGCCCGCTTCATCCGCCTGGATGCAATCGCCTTCCTCTGGAAGCGGCCCGGCACACGCTGCATCCACCTGCGCGAGACGCACGAGGTGGTGAAGCTGCTGCGCGAGATCCTCGCGGTGGTCGCCCCCGGCACGGTGCTGATCACCGAGACCAACGTGCCCAATGGGGAGAATCTGTCCTACTTCGGCAACAGCGACGAAGCGCATATGGTGTACAACTTCACCCTGCCGCCGCTGCTGCTGCACGCCCTGCTGTTCGGCAGCTCGACCTATCTGATGCGCTGGCTGCAGGACATGCCCCGCCCGCCGCGCGACTGTACCTATCTGAACTTCACTGCCTCGCATGACGGCATCGGCCTGCGCCCGACGGAGGATCTGCTGACCCCCGATGAGGTCGAGAGCCTGATCGACACCACCCACGAGTTCGGCGCCTACGTCAGCATGAAGTCGAACAGCGATGGCACCGAGTCGCCCTACGAGATCAACGTCTCGCTGTTCGACGCCCTGGCCGGCACCATTCACGGCCGCGATCAGTGGCAGCTGCCGAGGTTCCTGTGCAGCCAGACCATCATGCTCGCCCTGCAGGGCATACCGGCGCTCTACATCCACAGCCTGACGGCGACGCCGAACGACCGGCGTGGGGTGGAGCAGACCGGGCGTACGCGGGCGATCAATCGACACAAGTGGGATTACGATACGCTTCACGCCCTGCTGGAGAATCCCATGACGCCGAACGCCCAGGTGTTCGCGGCGCTGCGGCGCCTGCTGGAGATCCGCCGGCATCAGCCTGCCTTTCACCCGGATGCGACGCAAGAGACGCTACCTCTCGGCGAGGCGTGCTTCGGCGTGCTGCGTACCGCCGCCGCCGGTCAGCGGATCTTCGCCCTGAACAATCTCACCCGGTTGCCGCAATCGGTGGACATCAGCGAGCACAAGAGTTTCGAGGCCGGCCGCCCCTGGTATGACCTGATCGCCGGTCGGCCGGTCAATACCGGTGGCGCGGTGTTGTTGCTGCAGCCCTACCAGAGCATCTGGCTGGCCAGCTGAGTCGGGGCACCACGGCGCTGCTAGGCGTTGTCGCGCTCGACCGCCTCGTGCAGCTGGGCGAGGAAGTCCGGCACCGCACTGACCACCCGCTGCCAGCTCGGCATGAACGGCGTCTCCTGGGGATTGGCCATGAACGATTCGCCGGCCCGCGTGATGTTCTGCGCAAACAGCTCCACCGCCTGCTCTTCGGCGTGCCGATCGAGCTGCATGCCGTTGGTGACCGCCTCGGCGTAGTAGCGCTCCACCATGTCCAGCGCCGTGCGGTAGTAGATGGCCTTCAGCGTGCGGAAGCTGCCGGCGGAAAACACCACCCCCTGCGTGGCCAGCTTGCGGAACAGCGCCTTGCTGATGTCCGTGCTCATCTTCGACAGGCCCGCCTGGGCATCGTCGGCCGAGAGCGGCTGGTGCTTGTGATCGTAGGCGTCGGCAATCTCGGCCTGGCAGATCCGCCCCAGCGCGTAGTTGCGATGAACCTCGGAGAGCACGCCGATCTCCAGCCCCCAGTCGCTGGGGATGCGGATCTGCCGCACGACCTCGGCGCGGGTGGCGAACTCGCCGGCCAACGGGTAGCGAAAGCTCGCCATGTAGTCGAGGTAGGGCGCCGGCCCGACCATGCGCTGCAGGGCGTCGATCAGCGGCGTGACCAGCAGTCGGGTGACCCGCCCGTTGAGTCGCTCGCCGGCCGCGCGGTAGTAGTAGCCCTTGCAGAAGTAGAAATTCAGCTGCGGATGCGCCAGCGGGTAGAACAGCCGTGCCAGCAGGCCCCGCTGATAGGTGAGGATGTCGCAGTCGTGCAGGGCCAGCAGGCTGCCGCGGCCGGAGGCGAGCGCATAGCCGTAGCAGTACCACACGTTGCGGCCCTTGCCCGGCTCGGTCGGCGCCAGCCCGTGCCGGGCGAGCAGGGCATCGAGCGCCTGCAGCCGCGGCCCGTCGTGCCAGAGGATCCGGTGGTGCTGCGGCAGCCGGTCGAAATAGGCCCGCGCGTGCTCGAATTCGGCCGGCTCGGCCCGGTCCAGGCCGATGACGATCTCGTTCAGGTAACGGACCTGCGTCAGCTCGTCGAGGATGCGGGCCAGCGCCTCGCCTTCCAGCTCCGAATACAGCGACGGCAGCACCAGCGACATCGGCCGCTGGGCGGCGAACGCGCACAGCGAGTCCTCGATCTCGGTGATCGGGCGCTCGCGCAGCTTGTGCAGCGTCGTGACCGCGCCGCCCTGGTGGAAATCACCCATGCTCCTGCTCCTTGTGCCGTGGGCATCCCAGCTCATCCAGCAGCGAATCGACGGCGCGGCCCCAGCCCTCGGCGCCGGGTGCCGGGGCGATGCGGACATCGGCATGACCGGGCACTGCCAGTGCGCTGCCGTCCGGCCGCGGGATCACGATGGCCACTGCCGCCCGCTGCAGCATCGGCAGATCGTTCGGCGCATCGCCCAGCGCGATGACCTGCCCGAGAGTGCCGCCCAGCAGCTGCTCGAGCGCACTGCCCTTGTCGTGCCGGCCCGACACGTGCACGAAGCGCCCGCCGCGGGTGACGGCGAGCCCGGCCGCCTCCAGCGCCGAGGTGCAGGCGGCAAGTGCGTCCTCGTCGTCCTGCCAGTCCAGCGGCTCGGAGCACTGACGCCGGCGCGCCAGCGCGGCCGCCGCCGGCGTCAGCCCGGTCAGCGCCGCCACCTCGGCTACGTCGAGCTCACCGAAGCCGCGAAAGCGCCAGCCGTGGCGCGCGCGCAGCGCGTTCAGCCGTGCCTGCAGCTGCGCCCGGGGTACGCCGAGCACCATCGTTTGCCAGGGCGCGTCCGGGGCCGGCCGGCGGCAGATGCCGCCGCCGTTTTCGAACACGAGCGGACCGTCGAGCCGCAGCTGCGCGGCCAGCTCGATCATCTCCGCCGCCGTCTTGGACGAGTTCAGTACGATCGGCACGCCCGCCGCCTGCGCCCGTGCCAGCGCCGGCACCGCCGGCGCCCAGCGGTAGTCGTCGTGATTCAGCAGCGTCCCGTCCAGATCGGTGACGATGACCGGTCGCCTCATGTCCGATCCCCGAGTCGCACGGCAGCGATCGAATGGTCGGGCGCGAGCCGCAGACAGACGTCGGCCCGCGTCGGCAGCGTGGCCAGCATGTGCCGTGTCAGGCGCTCGTAGAAGGCGATGAAGCGTCGAACCTGCTCGGCATCCATGCGCTGTTCGGCCGGCAGACCCTGCTCCTGCTGGCAGCGCCATTCATGCACCTTCTCCCAACCGGGAACCTGCAGCAGGATCAGCCGCTGCAGCCGGTCGAACAGGTCGGCGTAAGGCCCCTGCAGCTGCGCATTGACGTAGCTGCGCCAGCGCCCGTCCGCATCCTCTTCGGCCTCCAGCGCGTTGATCGGCGTGGCCAGTGCGGCGGCGGGCTGCGCGCTGGCGCCGACGCACCAGCCCTCGAAGAGGATGATGTCGACAGGGCCGGTGACCTCGGGCCACTGCGCCGGCGGGCGGCGATCGTCCCGGCCCTTGTCGAAGCTCGGCAGCGCCAGGCGCTCACCGGGCCGCAGCGCCGCCAGCCGGTCGAGCAGCGAGATCGCCAGGGCGACGTCGTGGGTGCCCGGCACACCGCGAACCGCCAGCAGGGGATGGACCTCCCGAGCCAGTCGCTGCCGTTCGGCGTGCGTCAGGTACACATCATCGATCGACAGCACCGCCACGCGCAGGCCAAGGCCCGCTTCCAGCACCACCTGCAGCAGCTGACACAGGGTCGACTTGCCGGCGCCCTGGGCGCCGTTGATGCCGACCAGTAGCGGCCCCTGGGCGGGCTGGCGCGCCTGCAGCCAGCACGCCAGCGGCGCATGCAGCTGTGCCAGCAGGGCCTGCATCTGCGGCACGTGGCGGGCCGCCGCCGCGGCGGCGAACGCCGGCTCGGCGCGCGCCGCGGCGGCGTGGGCGCAGGACGCATCCATAGCATTCTGGGGCCAGAGCATGCGGCATCGGCGGGCGGGGTAGGGAAGCCTACGATGGCACCGTGCACCGGCGGCTGACAAGCCGGCCCCGACATTCAAGAAGGCGTCGCCGCAGGCGATAACCGGGCAAGCTGTGATCTTCAAGGTCGCCCCGATGAGCCGTTCTCTGCATCCGCCGCTCGTGCTGGCCTCCGACGTGCCATCCGATGTCTCTACGGTCGGCATGCGGACGAGCGATGGCCCCGAGCAAATCACCCTGACGCTGCCGGAGACGGGCGAGCGGGGCGTCGCGGCACTGCTGCAGCGCCTGCATCCGGACGACCGCGAGCGTGCCCGGCGCGGGCTGGCACAGCAGGGACCAGCGGACGAGCCGCGGCCGGTTGCCGCCCGCGTGGCGGGCGAGGATGGCGCCTGGCATTGGCTGGAACTGATCGTCAGTCAGTCGCAGCCGCAGCTGCGACTGACGGGGCGTGTGCTGAAGCCCGGACAGCCCATCGGCGAGTCGCTGGCCGAACAGCTCGGCCAGCTGGAACTGGCGCAGGATCTGGCCAACATCGGCTACTGGCGGGTCGACCTGCGCCAGGGCGGGATCACCTGGTCGGACAATACCTATCGCATCCACGGCTATCAGGTCGGCAGCTTCACGCCGACGCTGGATGGCGCGATCGATATGTATCACGAGGATGATCGGCAGGCCGTGCGGGAGCATGTCGATGCCGCCATCGAACGCGGCCGGGAGTTCTCCTTCCAGGCCCGCATCGGCGGTCTGGATGGCGTCTGCCGCGCCGTGGCGGTCCGAGGGCGGCCGCTGGTGGATGCAGGCGGTGAGATCAGCGCCCTGTTCGGCGTGGTGCAGGATGTCTCCGACTACGTCGCCACCGAGTCGGAGCTGCGTCGGCAGATCGATGATCATGCCCGGCTGTCGGGGTCGCTGCGCCGGCTGCACGATCTGGCGGCGACGCATCACGCCTCGGCCACCGTGCAGTACCGGGCGTACCTGCAGGCCGGCTGCGAGCTGCTGGGCATGTCGACGGGCATCG
>JAASSS010000014.1 GCA_021767745.1 Pseudomonadota bacterium | reverse complement strand
TGCTCGCCGCACTGGCGGCACATCCCGGGCGGGTGCTCTCTCGCGAGCAACTGCTCGACCGGCTCTATACCGACCATCGCGTGGTGACCGACCGCACCGTCGACAGCCATGTGAAGAACCTGCGCCGCAAGCTCGCCCGCCTGGAGCCCAGCCGCGAACTGGTGCGCTCGGTCTACGGGGTCGGCTACAAACTGGAGCCCTAGCGCTGGTGGCGTCGACTCCACATTTGCTCCACGTTCCGACCACATTGGCCCCACGCTGTAGCCCTAATCTTGGCACCGTAGCGTGATGAGCCGGATCGCCGGCAGCGCGGCGACGGAGTCGGTTCACTGCCGCTCCGCCAGTCCGGTTCCGGCCGTAGGGCAGCCGGTCCGGGCGCTTCGCCGACGCATCGACGAAACGGCCATCACGTGGTTTTCCTTGAGCGCATGACGCATCTACTTACCCGCCGTCGTTTCGGCGGGTTTTTTTTGGTCGCCGTCCTGAGGAGCCTGCCATGAGAATGGCGCTGCTGTCTTTGCTGTTGATCGCCTCGCCCCTGCTCGCCGCCCCGTCCCCGTCGACGCCGGTACTGGAGACGCCGCTCGCCGGCGCGCCGCCGACCGAAGCGCCGCAGATCCAGGAATGGCCGGTGCCATGGGCCGATACGCGCCCGCGCGATCCGGATGTCGACAATCACGATCATGTCTGGTTCGTGGGCCAGCGCGGCAACTATCTCGGTCGCTTCTCGCCCTCCACGCGCGAGTTCGAGCGCATCGATCTGCCACCCGGGACGGCGCCGCACAACCTCATCGTGCACGATGGCCGCATCTGGTTCGCCGGCAACGGCGCCGCCTATATCGGCCGCTACGATCCGCTGACCGGGCAGATCGACCGCTTCCCGATGCCCGACCCGGCCGCCGCCGACCCGCATACGCTGGTGACCGACGACCGCGGCAACCTCTGGTTCACCGTGCAGGGCGGCAATTTCATCGGTCGTCTTGACCTGCTGACCGAGCAGATCACCCTGCTGCCGGTGCCGACCCGCGGCGCCCGCCCCTACGGCATCGTGGTCGACGGCCGCGGCCGGCCCTGGTTCACCGAATTCGGCAGTCACAGGCTCGGCAGCATCGACCCGGCGTCCATGACGCTGCACGAGCACGAATTGCCGCGCGCCCAGACGCGGCCCCGGCGGCTGGCGGCGAGCGGCGATCACATCTGGTACGTCGACTTCGCCGAGGGGTATCTCGGCCGCTACAGCCCGGCCACCGGCAAGACGCGCGAATGGCGGGTGCCGGGCGGTGAGCGGGCCCAGCCCTATGCCATGACGATCGATGGGGAAGGCCGGCTCTGGTTCGTGGAAACCGGCATGCAGCCGAACCGCCTGGTGGGCTTCGATCCGGCACGCGAACACTTTTATCCGCCGGTGCCGCTGCCGAGCGGGGGCGGCAGCGTGCGGCACATGATCTACGACGCCGAACGCGACGTGCTCTGGTTCGGCACCGACGCCGACACCCTGGCACGCGTGCAGCTGCCGGCCGATTGAGGCCGCGCGGCTTGAGCCGCCGGCTGCCGATCAGGCGCCGGCGGCCATCGGCATCTGGGCCAGCGCGGCAAAGAACGGGCTCGGCCGATGCGCCGTCACCAGCAGCTTGTCCGTCGCGCGGGTGAGCGCCACGTAGAGCAGCCGCGCCTCCTCTGCCGGCGTCGAGCCCTCGTCGGCGGGCATGGCGCCCACACCCGCGACGGCGACCACCGGGAATTCGAGCCCCTTGCTGCTGTGCATCGTCATCAGCTTCACGGCCGGCACACACGGATCATAGGTCCGCTTGGCCCCGGCATCGTGCAGGTGCTGACACGCCAGTCCCTGCGCCGCCAGGGCCTGCCCCAGCCGCTCGCCCATCCACTGGTGGCGATAGGTCACACACATCTGCGCCAGCGGCACCCCGTCACGCCGATGGAGCTGAGCGAAGGTCCGGGCGATGAGCCTGGCCTCGGCAGGGAAATCCGGCTGCAGACGAACGACCGGCGCCGTGCCTCGTCGACCCGCTCCCTGCGGCTCGAGCGTCGGCACGTGATCCTCGTCGGTTTCGCTCGGCGCGATGTACTGCCGGGCGAAGCGGTAGGCGAACTGCAGGATCTCCTCGGTGTTGCGGTAGTTGATCCGCAGGATGTTGGTCCGGCCCTGCGCCCGGACCCCGACGCTGGAGAGCGTGAAGTCGAGCCCGCCGCCATGCCTGCCACTGCGGTAGATCGCCTGGGCATCGTCATAGAGCAGCAGCAGCGAGTCGGTCTGCTCATCGACCATGCTGACCGCCAGCCGCAGCCAGTCGGGCGCGAAGTCGTGACCCTCATCGATCAGCACCGCCCCGTATTGCGACCGCGGAATCGCACCACGCTCGACCGCCGCCAGCGTGCAGGCGGGCAGCTCGGTGTAGAAATCCTTGTCCCCTGGCGGCAGCGGCACGTGGTAGTGCTGCAGCTGGGCACGGCACCAAGCGTGGAAGGATCTAACCTGCACCCGCTCTGCCACCCCGTGCTGGGCCATGACGGCGCGCAGGTGGGCGGCCAGCGTCAGATTGAAGCAGAGAATCAGGACCGGCTTGTGCATCGCCTGCGCCAGATGCAGCGCGCGGTAGACCAGGATCAGCGTCTTGCCGGCACCGGCCACGCCGTGGATGACGCGGTGCCCGCTGCCGAGACTGCGGGCCAGTTGCTCCTGCTGCAGATCCATCACCCGGACCAGATCCGGGATGCTCTGCACCGGCGCCTGTGGAGCCGCCGGTTCCGATGTCGACGCTGATGCCGGGTCCGGTGCGGAGGCCGCGGCGGTCGGCTCGGGGAACAGCGCCGTCTGCGCAGCGGCGACGCGCACTTCCGGATACAGATGCCAGCGGATGCGATCGATCTGCGGCAGGCTCAGCGGGCGGTGGCAAGGATAGTCGAACATATCCCACAGCCGCTGCTGGAAGGCCTCGGCGTCGAGGCTCGGCGTCATCTCGTCCTTGCAGAGGGTCAGGCGCGGCGGCAGCACGTCCGGCAGATCCGTGGCATCGAACGCCCGGCGCGAGATGCGGGTGAATACCACGCCGTGCGCATAGGGACAGATCAGCTGACCCTGGCGCGGCCCATCGGGCTGCCGCAGCTGGGGATCGGCCTCCAGCATCTGCTTGAGCTGGTACAGGCACTGGCGCGCCTGCGCCAGCGGACTGGCCACACGCTTGAGGGTGCCGCCGACCAGCAGCGTGGCCTCGTCCCGATCGATGCGCTGCAGCGTTTCCAGCCGCCAGTCCTTCACTTCCAGCAGCAGCAGGCCGCGGCGCGGGTGCAGGATGACGAAGTCCGGGTAACGTCGCCGCCGGCCCACCGGCTGGTCGTACCAGATGAGGTAATCATCCTCGAGATACTGCAGCAGGCGCTCGGCGAAGCGGCGTTCGCCAGCCTGCATGTTGCGGCAACTGCTGAGCGTCGGAAACAGTCTGGCCACGGCGATCGGCGGGTAGGAACGAACCCCCAGGATATCGGCCATGGGCGCCATCGCTGCAGCCGGTGCTGCCGGCGCCTGCCTCGGGCGTGCGGGCCGCGGCCGCATGCGGGCCTTCCGCCGTGGCCGCCAGCGTCCGCGGGTGCGGGACGGCGCATTCGGCCGGCGGGCGCATGGCCCGCCGACACCGCGGGCGTCAGAACACCGCGCCCGCGATCAGCATCAGGATCAACAGCGCCACCAGCGCGACGATGCCGGCGAGCCCCATCCACTGCCAGTCGGCCAGCACCTGGAACTGCCAGTCTCCCGCGCTCGCCTGTCGGTCGTACTGACCGTGCGTGCCGTAGTCGGTGTCGGCATCGGCCGGCGCGAACAGATTGTCGGGACGATCGGCATCGGCCGGCGCAGCAGCCTGCTGGCCCTCGTAGCCCTGCCGCGCAAGCACCCGGTCGGCGAGCCAGGGCGCGACGCGGTTGCCCAGTATCGCCTGCACCGCCGGCAGGCCGACCCACAGCTCGCGGGGTGCTTCGTCCAATGCCTTCAGCACTGCCCGGGCCGCCGCCTCGGGTTGATAGATCGGCGGCACTGGCTGTGGCGCCTTCGGCATCCGCGAGCGCCCCCAGCGGAACTGCGGCGTATTGAACGAGCACAGGTGCACCATGCTCAGCCGGATGGCGCTGGCATCGTGGATCAGCTCGCAGCGCAGCGAGTCGGTAAAGCCGACCAGGGCATGCTTGGCGCCGCAGTAGGGCGCCTGCAGCGGGATCGACCGGTACGCCAGCGCCGAGCCCACCTGGATGATGTGCCCGCGGTTGCGCGAGCGCATGCGCCGCAGCGCCGCCAGCGTGCCCCAGACGGCGCCGAGATAGGTGACCTCCGTCGCCCGGCGGTACTCGGCCGGCTCGATCTCGAGCACCGGCGCGAACACCGTCGCCATGGCGGCATTGACCCACACGTCGATCGGCCCGAGCTCCGCCTCGATCCGCGCCGCGGCGGCCTCCACGGCATCGGCATCGGCGATGTCGGTCGGCACCACCAGCGCCTCGCCGCCGGCCTCGCGCACCTCTGCCGCCGCCCCGGCCAGGCCCGCCGCGCCCCGGGCGATCAGGGCCACCTTCGCGCCGCGGGCCGCGAACGCGACGGCACTCGCCCGGCCGACGCCGCCCGAGGCTCCGGTCACCACCACCACCTGCCTGTCCATCGCCTGCCTCCGCTGCTGCCCACACAGCAGAGACCGCGACCGCCACCGAGGTTCCCTCAGGCGGGCAGCTGCAGTGTCAGCCCGAGCAGGGTGCCGTAGATCACCTGCCCGAACAGCGTCACCAGCGGCGTCTGCCGGCCGTAGTGCAGACCCATGAAGCCGGGCGGCTCCAGCCGGCGATGCGCGATCGGCCCGTCGTATTCCGAGGCGATGCGTGGATGCACGTAGGACAGCAGCGGCAGGAAGGCGGTGAGCAGGAACAGGCCGTGCAGCAGCCCGAGCAGGGCGCCGAACCACCAGCCGGCGCGGCCGACGCTGGCGAACACGAGGTAGTACAGGAAAGCGAACAGCACGCCACCGGCCAGATACAGCAGGAAGCCGACCACGTTGGCCACGTGACGATTGCCACTGACGACCGTGCCGAAGATGAACGGCAGGCTGATGCGGGAGAGCCCCAGCCCCTGGCTCAGCTGCAGGATCGTGGTCATGGCGAAGGTCGCGATCAGGCCCCACAGCAGCACCTGCTCGATCTGCGTCAGTGCCAGCATGGTGCTCATGAGGCCGACTCCCCTGCCTCGTCCTGATGCTCGAACATGGCCTGCTGTTCCTCCTCGCCATCCTCGGGCGCCTGGCCGCGCGGCATGTGCGTGAGCACCAGCGCGGCCGAGATGAGCCCGATGTGGGTAAAGCCCTGCGGGAAATTGCCGAGCGCCGCGCCAGTGCGGATCTCGATCTCCTCGGCGAACAGGCCGAGATCGTTGGCGAACGAGAGCAGGTATTCAAAGCGGCGGGCGGCGGCCTCCTGCTGACCCGTGCGCACCATGTGATCCACCGCCCAGAAGCAGCAGACGCCGAAGGCACCCTCGTCGCCCGCCAGCTCGTCTTCCCCGTCCGGATAGCGCAGCAGCAGTCCGCCGTGGCTGAGGCGGTCCTCGATGAAGGCGAAGGTGCCGTGCAGGCGCGGCGAGTCCGGCGGCTCGAAGCGGTGGCGCGCCAGCAGCAGCAGGGCCGCATCGGGCCAATCGCCGCCGAACTCGCCGACGTAGGCGCCGTGCCGCTCGCTGTAGCCCTCGCTGCGGATCGCCGCGGCGATGGCTTCGCGCTCGCGCGCCAGCCGCGGTTCGTCCACCCGCATCACGCCGCGCTGGTGCAGGTCCAGCAGGCAGTTCAGTCCGCACCAGCACATGAGTTTGGAGTAGGTGTGGTGGCGTGGCCGCCCGCGCATCTCCCACAGGCCCTGGTCCGGCAGCCGCCATTCCTTGCAGATCGTGTCACCGAGCCCGCGCAGCATGCGCCGCTCGTACCAGTCCAGCTTGCCGCCACGGCGAACGAAGTCGTGCGCCGCCTGCAGCACCGAGCCGTAGACATCCAGCTGCACCTGCTCGATCGCGGCATTGCCCACCCGCACCGGCAGCGAGTTGCGATAGCCGCTCAGGTGGTCGAGCGTGAGCTCCTTCATGCCCGTGCGGCCGAACACGTCGTAGAGCACCTGCAGCCTGGGCCAGGTCAGCCGGGTGGAGTGCAGCATCCAGTCGAGAAAGGCCGCGCCCTCGTGCGGGTAGCCCAGGTCAATGAAGGCCCGCAGGATGAACGCGGCATCGCGCAGCCAGCAGAAGCGGTAGTCCCAGTTGCGGCCGTGGCCGACCGACTCGGGCAGCGAGGCGGTCGGCGCGGCGATCACGGCCCCGGACAGCGAGAAGGTCATCAGCTTGAGCGTGATCAGGCTGCGCACGACCGAGTCCCGATAGGGGCCTTGGTAGGTGCAGCGCGCGACCCAGTTCTGCCAGAAGTCCAGGGTCAGCTGGCGGCGCTCCTCGGCGGCGGCGCCAAGCGGCACCATGGCCGCCGGATTGCCGCGCTCATAGGTGAGCGAGAGGTACTTGCGCTCGCCGGCCCGAATGGTGAAGCGGCCACACACGGCCTCGCCGTCGCGGGCCTCCAGCGGCAGGTCGGTGTGCAGCAGAAACAGTTGGTTGCGGCTTTCGCAGGCCCAGCCCAGTGCGCCCCGCTGGCGCAGCACGTAGCGATCGCGGGCGAAATTCGGGCGCGGCGCGTACACGACCTCCAGCTCGACCTCGCCGACCACGCCCTCCACCACCCGCAGCAGCTCACGCTCGGGCGTCAGCACATCGCGCCGGCGGATCGGCTCATCGATGCAGAGCATGTCGGTGACCGTCGCCGTCCCGCTGGCGGTGACGAAGGTGGTCTCCAGCACGGCGGTGTCGCCGACATAGCGGCGCCGGGTGTTGTAGTGATGCGGCGGCCGGATGCTGAAGCGGCCGCCCTTGCTGCGGTCCAGGATTGCGGCGAAGACCGCGCCGTTGGAGAAGTTCGGCAGGCACAGCCACTCGATGCTGCAGTCGCGGCTGACCAGAGCGGCAGTGCGGCAGTCGCCGATCAGACCGTAGTCGTTGATCGGCGGAAAGCCGTCCTGCGCCTGCGCCACCGCGGCCGCCCGGGTCAGCAGCTCACGGGGCAGGCGCAGGTTGACGTCTTCCCCTGCCTCGCCTGTCCGCTGGTCCATTGCGCTTCCTTTTCCCGCCGTCAGCCCCGCCAGCGGCGCCATCCAATCTCGCCGAAGCGGCTGCCGCAGGCAAGTCGGTGCCGGTCCGGACGGGTTGAACTCGCCCCGAAGGCGTCAGTCGCACAGCGTATCGGCTCATACGATTGCGGCAACGCAGGAGGGATGATCATGAGCCAGACCGTCGGCGACTTTCTGTTGCAGCGTCTCAACGAGTGGGGACTCAAGCGGATCTACGGCTATCCGGGCGACGGCATCAACGGCATCGTCGGCGCCATCGATCGGGCTGGCGAGAACATCGACTTCATCCAGACGCGACACGAGGAGATGGCCGCCTTCATGGCCTGTGCCCATGCCAAGTTCAGCGGCGAGGTGGGCCTGTGCCTGGCGACCTCCGGCCCCGGCGCCATCCATCTGCTGAACGGGCTGTACGACGCCAAGCTCGATCACACCCCGGTCGTGGCGATCGTGGGCCAGCAGGCGAGGGCGGCGCTCGGTGGGCACTACCAGCAGGAAGTGGACCTGGTCACGCTGTTCAAGGACGTGGCCAATGAATACGTGACGATGGTCACGGCGCCGGCGCAGCTGCGTCATGCGGTGGACCGGGCGGTCCGCATCGCCACGGCGCGGCGTACCGTCACCTGCATCATCATCCCCAACGACGTCCAGGAGCTCGACGCGGTGACGGTGCCGCCGCGGGCCCACGGCACCGTGCATTCGGGGGTCGGCTATCAGCCGCCCGTGGTGGTGCCGGCGCCGAACGATCTGGCCCGTGCCGCCGAGATACTCAACGCCGGCGAGCGCGTGGCCATGCTGGTCGGCGCCGGCGCGCTCGGCGCGACCGACGAGGTGATCCAGGTCGCGGAGCGGCTGGGCGCCGGCGTGGCCAAGGCGCTGCTTGGCAAGGCGGCCGTGCCGGACGAGCTGCCCTACGTCACCGGCTCGATCGGCCTGCTCGGCACCCGCCCGAGCTGGGAGATGATGGAGCAGTGCGACACGCTGCTGATGGTCGGCTCCGGCTTCCCGTACAGCGAGTTCCTACCCGCCGAGGGCCAGGCGCGCGGCGTGCAGATCGACATCGATGCCCAGATGCTCGGCCTGCGCTACCCGATGGAGGTGAACCTGCAGGGCGATGCCGCCCGCACGCTGCAGGCATTGCTGCCGCTGCTCGAGCACAAGGCGCAGCGTCAGTGGCAGGAGCAGATCGAGACGAACGTGCGCGACTGGTGGGCGCTGATGGAGCGGCGGGCGCTGACCGAGGCCAAGCCCATCAACCCGCAGCGAGTGTTCTGGGAGCTCTCGTCCAGGCTGCCGGACAACGCCATCCTCGCCTCCGATTCCGGCTCGGCCGCCAACTGGTACGCCCGCGACCTGCGGATGCGCCGCGGCATGAAGGCCTCGCTGTCCGGCGGGCTGGCCACCATGGGACCGGGGGTGCCCTACGTCATTGCCGCCAAGTTCGCCTTTCCCGACCGTCCCGCCATCGCGCTGGTCGGCGACGGCGCGATGCAGATGAACGGCAACAGCGAACTGGTGACGGTCGCCAAGTACTGGCAGCGCTGGCAGGACCCGCGGCTGATCGTGATGGTGCTGAACAACCGCGACCTGAACCAGGTCACCTGGGAGCAGCGGGCCCAGGCGGGCGATCCGAAGTTCGAGGGCTCGCAGAGCATCCCCGACTTCCCCTACGCCCGCTACGCGGAGCTGATCGGCCTGCGCGGCATCCGGGTCGACACGCCCGAGGCGATCGGCCAGGCATGGGATCAGGCCCTGACCGCCGACCGGCCCGTGGTGCTGGAGGCCTACACCGATCCGGCCGTGCCGCCGTTGCCGCCGCACATCAAGTTCGAGCAGGCCCGGGCGTACTTCTCCGCGCTGGTGAAGGGCGATCCGGAGGCGCTCGATATCATCCGCGCGTCGATCAAGGACCTCGCGCAGGGCGTGCTACCCGGTCGCAAGTGAGATGGAGCCGCTGCTGCACGATCTGCCCATCGAGCAGCTCAACGTGCGCGCACTGCGTGTGCCCACCAGCCGGCCCGAGGCCGACGGCACGCTGCGCTGGGAGCACACCACGATGGTGCTGGTGACCGTCCAGGCGGCGGGCGTCACCGGCCTCGGCTACACCTATAGCCATCCGTCGATCGCCGGCCTGATCCGCGACAGCCTGCGCCCGCTGGTGCATGGCCAGCCGGCCATGGCGCTGGAGGCGGTCTGGGACCGGCTGCGCCGGCAGATCCGCAATCTCGGTCCCGGCGGGCTCGCCAGTCAGGCCGTCTCGGCGGTGGATGCGGCGCTGTGGGACCTGAAGGCGCGCCTGCTCGGCGTGCCGCTCGCGCTGCTGCTGGGTGGCTGCCGTCGGGCGGCGCTCGTCTACGGCAGTGGCGGCTTCACCAGCTATCCGCTCGAGGTGCTGCGCGAGCAGCTCGCCGGCTGGGTGCACGAGCACGGCATCGGCCGGGTGAAGATGAAGATCGGCCTCGGCCCGGCGAAGGATCTGGCCCGGGTGGCGGCCGCCCGCGAGGCGATCGGTCCGGACGTCGCGCTGATGGTCGATGCCAATGGCGCCTATGAGCGCAAGCAGGCGCTGGCGCTGGCGCGGGGACTGGCCGAGTACGACGTCTGCTGGTTCGAGGAGCCGGTCAGTTCGGAGGATCTGGAGGGACTGCGCCTGCTGCGGGACCGGGTACCGCCGGAGATGACCGTCGCGGCCGGCGAGTACGGCTATGATCCGGTCTACTTCCGGCGCATGCTCGAAGCCGGCGCGGTGGACGTGCTGCAGGCCGACGTGACGCGTTGCCTGGGCATCACCGGCTTCGCCCGCGTGGTGCACCTGGCCGAAGGCTATGGCATCCGCGTGTCGCCCCACACGGCGCCGGCCCAGCACGCCTCGCTCGCCTGCGCGCTGGCGAACATCGCGCCGCTGGAGTACTTCCACGATCATGCCCGCATCGAGCAGATGCTGTTCACGCACGTGCCGGCCCTGGTCGACGGCGCCCTGCGGATCGACCCGCGCACGGCTGGCCACGGCCTGACGCTCGATGCGACGGCGGCGGCGCCCTACGAGGTCGATGCGCACGGCCGGCGCGTCGGCCCCTCGTGATGGTGCCCGACGGCGACGCCCGCCGCCGCGCCCTGGCCGCGGCGCTGGCCCGGGCCACCGACGGCGAGGTGCGTTTCGGCGCCGGTGATCGCGCGCTCTACGCCACCGACGCCTCCAACTACCGCCAGGTACCGCTGGGGGTGGTGTTGCCGCGCGAGCCGGCGGAGCTGCCCGACATCCTCGCCGCCTGCCGCGAGCACGAGGCGCCGGTGACCCACCGCGCCGGCGGCACCAGCCTGGCCGGGCAGAGCTGCAACGAAGCGGTCATCATCGACCTCTCCAAGTACTGCAACCGAATCCTGGCGCTCGATCCCGACACGCGGCGGGCGCGAGTACAACCCGGCGTGGTACTGGACCAGCTGCGGGCTGCCGCGGAGGTGCATCACCTCACCTTCGGCCCCGATCCGGCCACGCACAGCCACAACGGGCTCGGCGGCATGATCGGCAACAACTCCTGCGGCATCCATTCGGTGATGGCCGGGCGCACCGCCGACAACGTGCATCGGCTGGAGGTGGTGACCTACGACGGCACCCAGCTCAGCGCCGGCCCCACGCCACCCGCGGCGCTGGCCCGCGAGGTCGAGCAAGGCGGCCGGCGCGGGCGCATCTATGCCGACCTGGCGCGACTGTCGGCCCGGCATGCGGCGCTCATCCGTGAACGCTACCCGCACATTCCCCGCCGCGTCTCCGGCTACAACCTCGACGAACTGCTGCCCGAGCGCGGCTGCCACCTCGGCCGGGCGCTGGTCGGCTCGGAAGGCACCTGCGTCAGCGTGCTCGAGGCCGAGCTGGCGCTGGTGCACAGTCCGCCCGCGCGCTGCCTGCTGGTACTCGGCTATCCCGACGTGTTCGCTGCCGGCGACCATGTGCCCGAGGTGCTGGCAGCCGGCCCCATCGGCCTGGAAGGCATCGATGCGCGCCTGGTTGACTACATGCGCCGCAAGTCACTGCACCCCGAGGACCTGCACCTGCTGCCCGAGGGCGGCGGCTGGCTGCTGGTGGAATTCGGCGGCGAGAGTGCGGCCGAGGCCCAGGATCGCGCTCGCGGACTCATGCACCGGTTGCGCGGCCAGCGCGGCGCGCCGCGGATGAAGCTCTACCGCGATCCGGCCGAGGCCGCCCGCGTCTGGGAGATCCGCGAATCCGGCCTCGGCGCGACCGCCCGCGTGCCGGGCATGGCCGATACCTGGCCTGGCTGGGAAGACGCCGCCGTGCCGCCGGCAGCGGTCGGCGACTACCTGCGCGAGTTCCGCAGCCTGCTGACGCGCTTCGACTATGACTGCTCGCTCTACGGCCATTTCGGCGACGGCTGCATCCACGTGCGCATCGACTTCGATCTCGCCTCTGCCAAGGGCATCGCGCGCTACCGCGACTTCACGGCCGCTGCAGCCGATCTGGTCGTGCGCCACGGCGGCTCGCTCTCCGGCGAACATGGCGACGGCCAGGCCCGCGCCGATCTGCTGGAGACGATGTTCGGTCCGGAACTGGTCGGGCTGTTCCGCGAGTTCAAGCGCATCTGGGACCCCGACAACCGCATGAACCCGGGCAAGATCGTCGATCCCTACCCGCGCGATGCGAACCTGCGCCTCGGGCCGGACTATCGCCCGCCACTGCTCGCCACCCGCTTCGCCTTCCGCGATGACGGCGGGGACTTCGCGCGGGCCGCCACCCGCTGCGTGGGCGTCGGCAAGTGTCGGCGCCCGACCGGCGGCGTGATGTGCCCGAGCTACAGGGTGACGCGGGAGGAGCAGCATTCCACCCGGGGCCGCGCCCGACTGCTGTTCGAGATGGTCAACGGTCCCCACAAGGGTGGGCCGCTGCAGGACGGCTGGCGGGACCAGGCCGTGCGGGAAGCGCTCGACCTGTGCCTGGCCTGCAAGGGTTGCAAGCGCGACTGCCCGGTGGACGTGGACATGGCCAGCTACAAGGCCGAGTTCATGAGCCACTACTACGAGGGGCGGCTGCGGCCCCCGGCGGCCTACGCCATGGGCCAGATCAACCGGTGGTCACGCCTGGCGAGCCTGCTGCCCCGCACGACGAATGCCGCCCTGCATGCGCCGGGGCTGGCGGCGTTGCTCAAGCGCGTCGGCGGCATCCATCCGCAGCGTGATCTGCCTCGCTACGCCCGGCACACCTTCCGCCGCTGGTTCAACAGCCGTGCCGCGCCGCCGACGGACGGGCCCGAGGTGATGCTCTGGCCGGACACCTTCCACAACTACTTCGACGTCGAGGTCGCCCAGGCAGCGGTCCGCGTGCTGGAGGCCGCCGGCTATCGCGTCCTGATCCCGGACCGGCTGCTGTGCTGCGGCCGCCCGCTCTACGACTGGGGCTGGCTCGACGCCGCCCGCGGCCTGTTGGAGCAGACGTTGGCGTCGCTCGCGCCGACGCTGCGCCGCGGCGTGCCGGTGATCGGCCTGGAGCCGGCGTGCCTGAGCACCTTCAAGGACGAGTTGCCGAATCTGCTGCCCGACGACGCACGGGCGCAGGCGCTGGCGGCACAGAGCCAGCTGCTGGACACCTTCCTTGCCGGCAGCGGCTGGAGGCCGCCGCAACTGGCGCGCCAGGCGCTGGTACATCATCACTGTCACCACCACGCGCTGCTCGATCCGGGGGCAGAACAGCATCTGCTCCGCGCGGCCGGGCTCTCGCTCGATGTGCTCGACGCCGGCTGCTGCGGCATGGCCGGGTCCTTCGGTTTCGAGCGCGAGCACTACGCGGTGGCCCAGGCCTGCGGCGAACAGGTCCTGCTGCCCGCGGTGCGGGAGGCCGCCGAGGACACGCTGATCGTCACCGACGGCTTCAGCTGCCGCGAACAGATTCGCCAGGGCACGGGCCGCCGGGCGCAGCATGTGGCGCAGGTACTGGATCTGGCGCTGGCGGCAGATCAGGCCGCCGGCGAAGGCAGCGCGGCCGACCGGGACGGGAGGCAGAGATGAACGCAGTCCTCGATCAGCACATCGCCATCGTCACCGGCGGCGACTCCGGCATCGGCGCCGCCACCGCCAGGGAGTTCGCCCGCGAAGGGGCTGATGTGGCCCTGACCTACCTGCATGATGAACAGGGCGCGGCGCAGACGGCACGAGAGATCACCGCCGCCGGGCGCCGCGCCCTGGTGATCGCCTGCGACCAGCGGGATCCGGCCGCGGTGGCGAAGCTGTTCGCCCAGGTGGAACAGGCGCTCGGCGTCCCCAGTCTGCTGGTGAACAACGCCGGCGTGAACTTCAGCGGCGAGCGCGTCGTCGAGATGGGGCACGACACCTGGGATCTGCGCCTGAAAACGGATCTCTACGGGCCGTTCTACTGCTGCCAGCAGTTCATCCAGGCCCGCCGCAGTGCCGGCGGCGGTGGGCGGATCATCAACATCACCTCCATTCATGAAGAGACGCCGATGCCGGGCGCGGCGGCGTACGACGCCGCCAAGGGCGGGCTGCGCAACCTGACACGCACCCTCGCCATGGAACTGGCGGGCGAACGCATCAACGTCAACAACATCGCGCCGGGCATGATCCTCACGCCGATGAACGAGGAGGCGGTGGAAGACCCGGACGTGCGGGCGCGCCAGACCCGGCATATCCCGTGGGGGCGGGCCGGCGAGCCACGCGAGGTCGCCCGTCTGGCGGTCTATCTGGCCTCGGACGACGCGGCGTACATCACCGGGCAGAGCATCACCATCGACGGCGGCCTCACCGTCCAGAGCACCTAGGAGGACCGCATGCAAGCAGTCATTTTCCATGGCGTCGGCGATATCCGGGTGGAACGCGTCGACGATCCACAGCTCCAGCAGCCGCTGGACGCCATCGTCCGGCTCACGGCCAGCGCCATCTGCGGCACCGATCTGCACATGATCCGCGGCACGCTGCCGGGCATGCGCCCCGGCACCATCCTCGGCCACGAGGGCGTCGGCGTCGTGGAGGCCGTCGGTACACACGTGCGCAATCTCCGTCCGGGCGACCGGGTCGTGATTCCCTCGACCATCGCCTGCGGCTACTGCAGCTATTGCCGCGCCGGCTATCAGGCGCAGTGCGACAACGCCAACCCGAATGGTCCGCAGGCCGGCACCGCCTTCTACGGCGGTCCGGCAAGCACCGGCGCCTTTGCCGGCCTGCAGGCGGAGTACGCACGGGTGCCCTATGCCAATGCAAATCTGGTGAAGTTGCCGGAACAGGTCAGCGACGAGCAGGCGATCCTGCTCTCGGACATCTTCCCCACCGGCGCCTTTGGCGCCGACCTGGCCGAAATCGGCGCGGGCGACACGGCGCTGGTGCTCGGTTGCGGGCCGGTCGGCCAGTTCGCCATCACCAGCGCCATGCTGCGCGGTGCCGATCGCGTGCTGGCCGTGGACTGCCAACCGGATCGGCTGGAGATGGCGCGCGCACAGGGGGCGGAGGTCATCGACTTCGGGCGCGAGGATCCGGTCGAGGTCGTGCGCGATCTGACCGGCGGCATCGGCGTGGATCGCTGTATCGATGCCGTCGGCGTGGACGCGGTGCGCCCGCACGGCGGGCCGGCGGCGGCACCGGACGGCAGTGCCCAAGCGCCGTCACAGGCCGCCGCGGAACGGGATGCCGTGGTGGGGCAGGCGAATCCGGACGGGCGGCACTGGCAGCCGGGGGATGCGCCCTCGCAGGCGCTGGACTGGGCGGTGGCGATGACGGCAAAGGCCGGCAGCATCGGCATCATCGGCGTCTACCCGCCGGTCCAGCGCAGCTTTCCCGTCGGTGAGGCGATGAACCGCAACCTGACCGTGAAGCTCGGCAACTGCAACCACCGGCGCTATGTGCCGCAGCTGATCGAGGCGGTGCGCAGCGGCCGGGTCGATCCACTGCAGGTGCTGACCCAGCGCGAGCCGATGCACGCGGTGATCGACGCCTATCGCGCCTTCGACACCCGCACGCCCGGCTGGATCAAGGTGCAGCTGACGCCGGACGCCTAGCCGGGCGCGGCCGCTAGGCGGGCCGGGCGTCCAGCGCCGAAAGCGCCTGGGCGAGCTTGCCGTCGATGTCGTAGATGTCCTGATGGAATTCGAGCTCGCCCTCGGCGTTGACCAGCGCGGTCCAGTAGAGGATGAACACCGGCACCGGCGCCTCGAGCACGAACTCCCGCCGCTCGCCGGCAGCGATCGCCTGCCGGATGGTGTCCTCGTCCAGCCCTGGGTTGCTGTGCGCCAGCACCTGGGCGGCCAGCGCCACGGGGCGCTCGACGCGGATGCAGCCGTGGCTGAAGGCGCGGTCGGTGCGGGAGAACAGCTGGTCGGCCGGCGTGTCGTGCAGGTAAATGTTGAAGTCGTTGGGGAAGCGGAACTTCACCAGGCCGAGCGAGTTCTCCGGCCCGGGCCGCTGGCGCAGCCGGTAAGGGAAGGCGTCCACATCCAGCCGCTGCCAGTCGATGCGGCGCGGGTCGACCACCGGCGCATCGTTGCCCCAGCCGTCGACGATCTCGAGATTCTTCTCCCGCAGGTAGTCCGGATCGGCCTTCGCCTTGGGCAGGATGTCCTGCTCCAGGATGCTGCGTGGCACGTTCCAGTACGGATTGACGATGATGCGCTCGAGCACGTCGCTGAAGATGTCGGTCTTCCAGCTCTCCTTGCCCACGACCACCGCGCTGCGCAGCTGCGGCACATCGTTCTGGTAGAGGGCCATGTCGAACGCGGCGACGTTCACCCGGATGTGCCGGCCGCCCGTATCCGCGCTGAGCCAGCGCCAGCGCTCGAGGTTGTAGTCGATCTGCGCCAGGCGCGTGCGCGCCGGCACGTTGAGCGTACGCACGGTCTGCGGACCGAGGATGCCGTCGACGGCGATGCCACGCAGTCGCTGGAACTCGCGCACGGCCGCGACCAGCGGCGGGCCGTAGAGCGCCTCGCCGGTCACCGCGCGGTCGCCGGCCAGCACGCGACCGAAGGTGGTGGGCGCGGCAGCGGGAAGGATGGCGCTATCGGCAGCGGCCAAGAAGCCCTCCTGGCGCAGCCGCCGCTCCAGCGCCGCCAGGCGCGCCGGCGAGCCCGGCTCACCGGGTCGCAGCGTCGGCCCGGCCGGAACCTCCGTCCAGCCGCCGTGTTCGACGATGTCGAGGTAGCGGACCCGCGCCTGGCGCAGCGCGGCGTATTCCGGATGCTGTGGTGCCAACGCCGCCAGCGCGGGCTCGAGCCGGCCGGCCACCACGCCCTCCGCCAGGCGGGCAGCGACGTCGACGCCGTCAGGGCCAATCGTGCGCGGGCGGGTGTGCCAGGAACCGACGCTGGCCGGCCCCACCCGGCCCTGCACCAAGTCGAACGCCAGCGCGATCAGCGCGCGTGACAGTGCCAGCTCCAGCGCCTGCGCCTCGCTTGCCTCGCCGGTGAAGCGGTTCACCCGCGCAGCGAGATCTTCGCTATCGTAGGCAGCCGGATCGAGTCCGTGCGCCGCGGCTGCGGCCAGCGCTGCCAGCGCCGGTCCCGCCGCCGACAGGGCGCCGCCATCCGCCGTGATCCACGCCGGCTCGTTGTCCCGCAGCGCGTAGAAGCGACGCACCGCGGCGGCTTCGGTGTCCGCCGTCGACTGCTCACCCGCCGGCGGCAACTGGCGCTCCAGGTACTGCGCGAACTGGCTCTGGGAACGTCGCGTCTCGGCGGCGGCCAAAGGCGCGGTCCAGGCAAACGAGATCAGGATGAGTCCGAACAACAGACGAGGAGAGTACGAGCGAGTCATGAAGCCACGTTCCAGGCCATATCGGGGGCAGATCAGGCAGCGGCATACAACTTTCGTTCCAATTCGCCGATGGATGGCGCTGGCCGCGCTCGCCGTGCTGTTGGCCACGGCAGGCACGGTGCGCGCCGCCGAGGGTCTTGGCTTTTCGCTGCAGTTCGCCGACGAGGTGAGCAATCTGCCGCTCATCTCGCACGCGATGATGCCCGGCGAGGTGCTGGAGGTCGAAGCCATCCTGGCCGCGGACGGTGCGCGCTTTGCCGCCACCGCCGACGCGGGCGATGTCACCGCTGCCGGCCCCGGGCACTGGCGCTGGCGGGTCCCGGACGAGCCGGGCCTGTACTGCCTGACCGTCACGGCCCAGCCCAGCGGCGAGCAAACCTGCCTGCAGGCGATGGTGATGCACCCCTACGATGGCCAGCCGGTATTCAATGGTTATCGCATCGGTCGCTACCCGCGCACCGCCTTGCGCGGCGATCCGGCCTATGCGCGGCCACGGGGGCTGATCGAGGTGACCGAGGCGAACCAGGACACGCCGGTGTCGCCCCACTTCACGCTGGGTCAGTTCGCCTGCAAGCAGGATGGCGGCTGGCCGAAGTACCTGCTGCTGGATACCACGCTGCTGCTGAAGCTCGAACTGCTACGCGAGCAGATCGGTGCGAACGGACACGAGCAGGCCCGGCTGGCCGTGCTCAGCGGCTATCGTACGCCGCACTACAACGCCAGCATCGGCAACCGGACCAAGTACAGCCGCCACGCCTATGGCGACGCGGCGGACATCTACGTCGACGTGGACGGCGATGGCTACATGGATGACCTCAACGGCGATGGCAGTCGTTCGGTGGCCGATGCCCGGCTGCTCTACGACCTGGTCGAACGCCTGACCCAGCAGAGCTGGTTCCAGCCCTTCATCGGCGGCCTGGGCCTGTATGGACCGAAGCCGCATCGCGGCCCGTTCATTCACGTGGACACGCGTGGCACCAAGGTGCGCTGGTAGCGCAGGAGCAGCGATATGCAGAAGATCGGCAAACGGCTCTGGGTGATCGCCGAGGGCTACATTCCGCCCAGCAGTCATGGCAAGGCGCCGCAGCTGACCAGCCACGAGACCGCCTGCCTGCTCAACACCACCGAGCAGCCGGCGCAGGTGGAGATCACCCTGTACTTCGCCGACCGCGAACCGGTCGGGCCCTATCGGGTGACGGTGCCGGCGCGGCGTACCCGGCACGTGCGCTTCAACGACCTGGATGATCCGGCGCCGGTGCCACGCGACACCGACTTCGCCAGCGTCATCCGCGCCGACGTGCCGATCGTGGTCCAGCACAGCCGCCTCGACTCCCGCCAGAGCGAGCTGGCCCTGATGACCACGCTGGCCTACAGCGAAGGCTGAAGGCTCAGATGCCGATCGCCGCCACCACCAGCGCGAGCAGGACCAGCGCCGCCAGCACGAGCGCCAGCCACCAGCCGCGTGCGGTGCCGGCCGGGCCGTCGCGGCCGACCGGCGAGGGCTGCGTGGCCTCGCCTTCGATCTGCTGCGGCGGCGTGCGGCTGCCGCCGGCCTGTTCGTCCGTCCCCAGCGGACTGATGGCCGGATCGCTGCCCGCCCGCTTGCTGCCGGCCTCGCCGCGATCGATCCGCGCACGCGCCTCGGACCACCTCGCCCCCACCTCGCCCGACTCCGGCACTTCGCGCGACTCGCCCATCGATAGGACCTCCTGGAGATGAACCTGGCCGTTCGACCCGCCGTCCGCGCCGAGAATTCCCGGCTCGGGCAGCCCCCGCGCAGCCTCTACGTCCATCTGCCCTGGTGCCTGCAGAAGTGCCCGTACTGCGACTTCAATTCGCATGCCCGGCGCCGGCCGGTGCCGGAAGCGACCTACGTCGATGCGCTGCTGACGGACCTGCAGGCGGATCTCGAGCAGCTGCCGGCGGCCCCGCTGGTCAGCATCTTCTTCGGCGGCGGTACGCCCAGCCTGTTCTCGCCGGCGGCGATCGGCCGGCTGCTCGAGGGCATCGCCGCCCGGACGCCGTTCGCCGCCGAGGCCGAGATCACGCTGGAAGCCAATCCGGGCGCCGCCGATGCGGCCCGCTTCGCCGGCTACCGCGCGGCGGGCGTGAACCGGCTGTCGATCGGCGTGCAGAGCTTCGATGATGGCGCACTGCGCCGCCTCGGCCGGATCCACGATGGCGCCGCGGCCAGGGCAGCAGCCGAGGCCGCGGGTGCAGCAGGCTTCAGCCGCATCAACCTCGACCTGATGTACGCGCTGCCGGGACAGAGCGTGGCGGCGGCGCTCGCGGATGTGCGTCTGGGCATGGCGCTGACCGGCGATCATCTCTCGCACTACCAACTGACGCTGGAGCCAGACACGCCGTTCGCCACGTCGCCGCCCGCGGACCTGCCGACCGAGCAGACCGTCGCCGACATGCAGGCCGAAGCCGAGTCGGTGCTCTCCAGCGGCGGCTTCGCCCACTACGAAGTCTCCGCCTGGGGTCGGCCGGGCGGCGCCAGTCGCCACAACCTCAACTACTGGCAGTTCGGCGACTACCTCGGCATCGGCGCCGGTGCCCACGCCAAGATCACCCGCTCCGGGGGCATCTATCGACTGGCCAAGCCGGCCCATCCGCAACGCTATCTGCTGGCGGCAGCGAACTCGCGGACCCGCGGCGGCGCCCTGGCGCTGCCGACGCCGGTTGCGCCCGCGGCGCGGACGTTCGAATTCCTGCTCAATGCCCTGCGGCTGACCGACGGCGTGCCGGTGGCACTGTTCACCGCGCGCACCGGACTCACCGCGGCGGCGCTCGAACCGGCGCGCGCCCAGGCGGTGGCCGACGGCCTGCTGGAACCGGCGCCGACCCGGCTCCAGCCGACGCCGCTCGGCCGGCGCTTCCTGAACGATCTGCTGAGCCGCTTCCTCGACGCCGAGGGCTCTGGCGGGCCCTGATCACGCGGCACGCTCGATCTTGCGAAGAGCCCCTGCAGGGTCTATATTGGCCGACCACTCGGTGCGCGCGCCTGCGCGTGCTCCCCACGTTTGAGGCATCCGATCATGCGTCCTGATATTCATCCGGAATACGCGCCGGTGACGGTCACGTGCAGCTGCGGCAACCGCTTCGAGACACGCTCCACCGCCGGCCGCGACCTTGGCATCGAAGTCTGCTCGCAGTGCCACCCGTTCTACACCGGCAAGCAGAAGCTGGTGGATCGTGGCGGCCGCGTCGATCGCTTCCGCCGTCGCTACGGCGCGGGCGCGTCGCAGCAGTAACCGCCGCCCGGATCCGAAAGACGAAAAGGCGCCCCGCCGGGCGCCTTTTGCCATTGTGGCGGCCGTGCGCGACAGCCGCCCGTGACATACTCGGCGGGCCCCTCGCGCGCCGCGAGGGGCTGCAGCGGACGGGGCCCCACCCGACACCCTTGGCGGATTGGCAACATGACCGAAGACAAGCTGACTCGCGACGCGCTCGACTATCACGCCCGTCCGCGTCCCGGCAAGCTCAGCATCGCGATCACCAAGCCGTTCACCACCTACGGTGAGCTCTCCTTGGCCTACTCGCCGGGCGTCGCCGCTCCCGTCCGCGCCATTGCCGCCAATCCCGACGACGCCTTCAAGTACACCTCGCGCGGCAATCTCGTCGCCGTGATCACCGACGGCAGCGCCGTGCTGGGCCTCGGCAACACGGGGCCGCTGGCCGCCAAGCCCGTGATGGAAGGCAAGGCGGTGCTGTTCAAGAAGTTCGCCGATGTCGACGTGTTCGACATCGAGGTCGATTCGGGCGGCACGGCGGAATTCATCGAGACCGTGGCCCGCATCGCGCCGACCTTCGGCGGCATCAATCTGGAAGACATCGCCGCTCCGCACTGCTTCGAAATCGAGCAGACGCTGGTGGAGCGGCTGGATATCCCGGTCTTTCACGACGACCAGCACGGCACGGCGATCATCGTCGCCGCCGGCCTGCTGAACGCGCTGGAGCTGCAGGACAAGGCGCTCGAGGAGATTCGCATCGTGTGTCTCGGCGCGGGTGCGGCCGGCATCGCCTCGATGAACCTGCTGCTGGCACTCGGGGCGCGGCGCGAGAACATGCGCCTGCTGGATCGCCAGGGGGTCATCCATAGTGGCCGGGGCGAGCTGCCGCCGACCAAGGCAGCCTTCGCCGTGGCGACCGAGGAGCGCTCGCTGGCCGACGCCATGCGCGGCGCGGACGTGTTCATCGGCGTGTCCGGGCCGAACCTGGTGACGGCGGAGATGATCCGCGACATGGCGGCGCGGCCAATCGTCTTCGCCCTGTCCAACCCCGACCCGGAGGTGCGCCCGGAAGTCGCGCTGGCGGCCCGGTCCGACCTCATCATGGCGACCGGTCGCAGCGACTATCCCAACCAAGTCAACAACGTCCTCGGCTTCCCCTACATCTTCCGCGGGGCGCTGGACGTACGCGCCACGCGGATCAACCGCGAGATGCACATCGCCGCGGTCCATGCGCTGCGGGCGCTGGCGCGCGATCCCGTGCCGGAAGAGGTGCTGCGTGCCTACGGCATGGACAGCATGACCTTCGGTCCCGACTACATCATCCCCACGCCGCTCGACCCGCGCCTGATCGACTACATCCCCCCGGCCGTGGCCCGTGCTGCGGTGGACACGGGCGTGGCCCGCAGCGGTTATCCGACGCATTACCCGGATGTCCCCTCCACGGTCGAGGCCGTGACCCAGGCGTAATCATCTTTCCAGGAGCTGTCATGGCTGAAGAACGTTTCATCCTCAAAGAGACCACCAGCGGCAACGAAACGGACCTGCCCGTCCGCCGCGGGACGCTCGGGCCGGCCACGGCAGACATCAGCAAGCTTTACCGGCAGCAGGGGATCTTCACCTACGATCCCGGGTTCGTCTCCACGGCCAGCTGCCGCAGCGACATCACCTTCATCGACGGCGGCCAGGGCACGCTGCTGTATCGCGGCTATCCGATCGAGCAGCTGGCGGAGAAGAGCAGCTTCATCGAAGTGGCCTATCTGCTGCAGTACGGCGAACTGCCCACCGAAACGCAGCTGGCGCAGTTCCAGGATTCCATCCGCTACCACACGATGATCCACGAGGCGCTGCGGGACTTCTTCCGGGGCTTCCACTACGACGCCCATCCGATGGCCATGCTCACCGGCGTGGTCGGCTCGCTGTCGGCCTTCTATCACGACTCCAGCGACATCCGGGACCCCGAGCATCAGGAGATGTTCGCCCACCGCATGATCGCCAAGATGCCGACGATCGCCGCCTGTGCGCACAAGCATTCGATCGGTCAGCCCTTCGTTTATCCGCGCAACGACCTGGGCTACTGCGAGAACTTCCTGCACATGCTGTTCGCGGTGCCGGCCGAACGCTACGAAATCGATCCGGTCGCCGCCGAGGCGCTGGACATGCTGTTCATCCTGCATGCCGATCACGAGCAGAACGCCAGCACCTCCACCGTGCGTCTCGCCGGCAGCTCGGGCACCAACCCCTATGCCGCCATCAGCGCCGGCATCGCCTGCCTGTGGGGCCCCGCCCATGGCGGTGCCAACGAGGCCGTGCTGAACATGCTCGAGCAGATTGGCTC
>JAASSS010000105.1 GCA_021767745.1 Pseudomonadota bacterium | reverse complement strand
GAGCTGCTGCAGGATGGGCAGGGCGAAGGCGGCGGTCTTGCCCGTGCCGGTCTGGGCCTGGCCGAGCAGGTCGCGTCCGGTCAGCAGCAGCGGAATGGCGCGGGCCTGGATCGGGCTCGGGGCCTCGTAACCGAGCCGGGCGAGCACGTCCGGCAGTGGCGCGCTGAGGCCGAGTTCGGCGAAAGTGGTGGCGGTTTCGCCCATGAGAGTCTCGCGGGGGCAGGGGCGTCGGCAGTGCCGGCGCGGGCAGTGGGCGCGACATCATACGGACTGGCCGGCGCGCTGTCGCATCCGCGCCGGCCGGCAGGAAGGAAACGCAATGCAGATCTGGGTCGATGCCGACGCCTGTCCGCGGGCCGTCCGCGAGATTCTCTTCAAGGCCGCCGCCCGCACCGGCGTCGCGGTCACCCTGGTGGCCAACGCCCCGGTGCAGGTGCCGGCCTCGCGGCGCGTGCGGGCGGTGCAGGTGCCGGGCGGCTTCGATGTCGCCGACGACTACATCGCCGCGCGGGCCGCCGCCGGCGATCTGGTGGTGACGGCCGATGTGCCGCTGGCCGCCCAGGTGATCGCGGCCGGTGCCGTGGTGATCGAGCCGCGCGGCGAGTTGCTCGACGCCGGGAACATCGGCGAGCGCGCGAGCGTACGGGACTTCATGCACACCCTGCGCGGCGCCGGCCAGGCGATTGGCGGGCCGCCACCGCTCTCCACCCGCGATCGCCAGCGCTTCGCCAACGCGCTCGATCGCCTGCTGGCGCAACGCCCCGATCGCGGCTGACCTGCCCGCGGGAGCTGCTGCGCCGCCGGGCGGGTCGGCGGCGGGCGGTGCCCGCGAGGAGTCGGCGCACCCGCCGGCGCCCAATGTGCGACCGGGCAGGATTGGCATCAGGGTGGGTGCCCGGCGCCGTTCAACGCGTGGGGTACCGCGGCCCGGCGCCGCTCACAGGCCGAACGTTGCCAGCACTTCGGCTTCGGTCAGCCGCTCGGTCCGGTTGGCGAAGCCATACCAGGATGGCTTGTGGTCGATGAACAGCTCCCTGGTCAGGGCCAGTTCGCCCGCCTCGCCCAGCAGGCCGGCCGGCACGATCAGTGCGCCGCTGGCGAGCAGCCGATAGAACAGGTGGGTGCCGCACCGGCCACAGAAGCCGCGCTCGGCCCACGCCGAGGATTGCCAGGTCTGCACCTGTGCCTCGCCCTCGATTCGCACCGCCTGGCCGCAATCGACGGCCAGCAGCGGGCCGCCGCCCCAGCGTCGGCACATGCCGCAGTGACAGGCGTGTACCTCGCGCCGGGCCTCGGGGAGGTGGAGTTGCACCGCGCCGCACAGGCAAGCGGCGATCCGTGGCGGTTCCATGATCAGGCTCCTCGCGCGGGCCAAGCCGCGGCCCGGCACGGCGATGTGACGGGCCCTCTGCCGCGCCCGCGGGCCAGGCCTCGGTCAGCCGAAGTCCTGCTTCTTCATCCAGGGGATGATGCGCTCGAAGGCCGCCTCGATCTGCGCCAGCGAGGTCGAATAGCTGATACGCAGCGCATTCGGGTTGGCGTCGCCGAAGGTATCCCCGGCGATGGTGCAGACGCCGATCTCGCGCAGCATCCGCAGTGCCACATTGGTGCCGTTGGTGCCGGCCGGCAGCTGCGGAAACATGTAGAAGGCCCCCTCCGGCCGATAGCCCTGCAGGTGCGGGGTCTCCGCCACCAGCTCCACCAGCCGGTCGCGCCGTGCCTGATAGGTGGTACGCATCTGCTCGACCGAGGTGCGCGGACCGCGCAGCGCCGCCACGCCCGCCCACTGGCAGGGCGTGTTGGCCACGGTGGTGGTGAACATGTGATAGCGGCGCAGCTTCTTGATCGCCGCCTGGCTCGCGATCAGCCAGCCCACCCGCATGCCGGCCATGCTGAAGGTCTTGGAGAAGCTGCTGATCACGATCACGTGGTCGAGATCGCTGCAGCAGGAGAGCACGCTGGGATATTCCTGATCGTCGTAGATCAGGTGGTCGTAGACCTCATCGCTGATGACATAGACGCCCCGGTAGGCGGCCTCGGTGACGATCGCCTCGATGGTCTCGCGCGGGTAGAGCGTGCCGGTCGGATTGCTGGGCGAATTCAGCACGATGGCGTAGGTGTTCGGCCCGATGGCGTCGATCACCGCCTGCGGGTCGAGCTGATAGCCATTCTCGGCCCGCAGCGGGATCGGCCGCACCACGCCACCGTTCAGGCGGATCATCGGCGCGTAGAGCATGAAGGCCGGGTCGGGCACGATGAACTCGCGCCCCGGCGCCGAGGTGGCGGTGAGGGCGAGGTAGAGCGCCTCGGTGGCGCCGGTGGTCACCATCACGTTTTCCGGCACCAGCCGGCGCTCGCAGCGCTGGCCGTAATAGCCGGCCAGTGCCTCCAGCAGCTCGGGCAGGCCGGCGTCCATGGTGTAGCCGGTCTGGCCGGCGCGCATGGCGTCGATGGTGCGCTCGACCACGTGCGCCGGCGCCGGCATGTCCGGCTGGCCGATCGACAGGTGGATCACGTCCTCCATCGTCGCCGCCAGATTCACCATCTTGCGGATGCCCGGCACCGGGATGGTCAGCAGCGCCGGGTTCCAGATCGGGTCTTCGGTTTCGTAGAAGTCGATGTCCAGGCTGCTGCTCACGAGGTGGCCCCACGGCCGGCGCCCGCCGGCGCCGGCGCATCGCCGTAGAACAGCGCCGGGCGGCGATCGGTCAGCGGCGCGGCTTGCTGGTAGGCGTGGCCGGCCCGCAGCACCAGGTCGTCGGCAAAGCGGGCGCCGACCAGCTGCAGGCCGATGGGCAGGCCCTCGCTGGAGAAGCCGCAGGGCACCGACAGCGCCGGCTGGCCGGTCAGGTTGAAGGGGTAGGTGAACGGCGTCCAGGTCGGCCAGCGGGTATGCGGCCAGTCGACCGGCACTTCGCGATCGGTGCCGAACGCGGTGAGCGGCAGCGTCGGCGTCAGCAGCAGGTCGTAGCGGGTGTGAAAGCAGGACATGCGCTCGCTCAGGGCCTGGCGCTCGTTGGTGGCTTCCAGGTAGTCGAGCATGCTGCGCTGGGCAGCCTTTTCCGCCACCTGTACCAGGTTTGGGTCCATCTGCTCGCGCTGGCGCGGGCCGAGATCACGCATGGCGTTGGCGGCGCCGCCGTAGAACAGGTCGCCGAAGGCGGCCAGCGGGGTGGCAAAGCCCGGATCCTTCTCGATCACCTCGGCGCCGAGCGCGGCGAAGCGCTCGGCCGCCGCGCGCACCGCCTGCTCGACCTCGCTGTCGACATCGACGTAGCCGAGGTTGGGGCTGAAGGCGATCCGCAGGCCCGCAACGCCCCCCTCCAGCGCCTGCAGATAGTCGATGCCGCGGCGGGGGGCGGCCAGCGCGTCGCGCGCGTCCGGCTCGGTCAGCACGTTCATCAGCAGGGCGCAGTCGGCCACGGTCCGGGCCATCGGCCCGGCATGGGCCAGGGTGCCGAACGGGCTCGGCGGCCAGTGCGGCACCTCGCCGAAGGTGGGCTTGAGGCCGACGATGCCGCAAAAGCCCGCCGGGATGCGGATCGAGCCGCCGGCATCGGTGCCGAGTGCCAGCGGCCCCTGGCCGAGCGCCACGGCGGCGGCGCTGCCGCCGCTGGAGCCGCCCGCGGTGCGGCTCGGATCCCAGGGATTGTTGGTCGGCCCGCACAGCGGGCTGTCGGTGACGCCCTTCCAGCCGAACTCGGGCGTGGTGGTCTTGCCCAGCGGCACGTAGCCGTGGCGTTCCAGCGCGGCGATGGCCGGCGCACGCTTGCCGAGCGTGGCCTCGGCATCGACGGTGCGAGAGGCCTTGCGGGTCGGCCACATCGGCGTCAGGAAGACGTCCTTGACCGCCACCGGGATGCCGTCGAGCAGGCCGCGCGGCTCACCCGCCTCCCAGCGGCGGGCGGACTGGTGGGCGTAGCCGAGCGTGGTGTCCTCGTCGATCAGGCACCAGGCATTGGTCGCCGCATCGCAGCGGGCGATCTGCGCCAGCATCGCCTCGGCCGCCTCCACCGGGGAGGCGCTGCCCTCCCGGTAGGCCTCGCGCAGGCGCAGGGCGTCGAGTTCCAGCAGCTCCTCTCTCATCGGTTCTCTCCCGTGCAGCGGGCCGGCAAGGGCGGGTTCAGCATGGCGTGATGCCGGTCGGCAGGACGCGGTTGGTCAAGCGTTCGCCGCGCTGCCAGCGCGCGAAGTTGGCGACGAACTGCTCACCGAGGGCGCGGCGCCAGCCGCGAAAGTCGCCGGCCATATGAGCCGAAATCATGACGTTGTCGAAGGTCCACAGCGGATGGTCCGGTGGCAGCGGCTCGTGCTCGAAGACATCCAGCGCCGCGCCTGCGATGGCACCTGACTGCAAGGCCCGTACCAGCGCCGACTCCTCGACGATCGGGCCGCGGCCGACGTTGATCAGGCAGGCGCCCGGACGCAGGCGGGCCAGCATGGCCGCATCGAACAGGTGGTGGGTCTGCGGCGTCAGCGGCGCGGTGATGATCACGTAGTCCGCCTGCGGCAGCAGCGCGGGCAGCTCATGGTGCGCGTGCACCCGGTCGAACGGCGCCTGCACCCGGGCGCTGCGGGCGACGCCGCTGACCTGCATGTCCAGCGCCTGCAGTAGCCGGGCCACCTCGCTGCCGATCGACCCTGCACCAACGATGAGCGCGCGGGCGCCCCGAATCAGTGCGCTCTCCCGATGTTCCCAGCGCCGCGCCCGCTGGCGGGCGACGTTGCCCAGCGTGTCCTTGGCGAACAGCAGGACGGCGCCGAGCACGTACTCGGCGATGCCGCGGTCGAACACGCCGCGGGCGTTGGTCAGCAGCACCTCGCCGGCCAGGATGGCGGGGATGGCCAGGCCGTCCACGCCGGCGCTGGTGGCATGTACCCAGCGCACCGGGCAGTGGGCCGGCCAGCGCTCGGCCAGCGCGCCGCTGCGAAAGTCGGTCACCACCAGCACGTCGGTACTGGCCAGGGCGGTGGCGAGCGCAGCCGGGTCGCGCACCTCGCGCAGCCTCGCCTGCGCCGCGACCGGCGCCAGCCCCGGCAGCGAGGGCTCCTCCGGCGCCAGCAGCACCGTGACCCGTGGCACCCCGGCGGGCGCCGCCGCCGGGCGGCTCAAGCGAGCTGCCGCAGCGCCGCCTCGAAGGTATCGACGGCCTGGTCGATCTCCGCCGTGGTGACGTTCAGCGGCGGCAGCCAGCGCACCACCTGGCCGTGCACGCCGCAGCGCAGCAGCAACAGCCCCTCGTCCTCGCAGGCACGCACCAACGCCGCGGCGCGCTCGCCGTCGGCCACGTGCGGACGGCTGACGATCTCGATGCCCAGCATCAGGCCGAGGCCGCGCACCGTATCCACGTGCGCGTGCTCCCGGCACAGCCGCTCCAGGCGCTCGCGCAGGTGCTGGCCCTGGGTGGCGGCGTGCGCGATCAGGTCCTCCTGCTCGATCACCTCCAGCGTTGCCACGGCGGCGGCACAGGCGACCGCGTTGGCGCCGTAGGTGCCGCCCTGCGAGCCGGGATGGCCCCGGTGCATGAGCGCGCCGGGCGCGGCGATGGCCGAGAGCGGCATGCCGCTCGCCAGGCCCTTGGCGGTGATGAGGATGTCCGGCGTGATGCCGAAGTGCGAATGGCTCCAGAACCGGCCGGTGCGGCCGTAGCCGGCCTGGATCTCGTCGACCACCAGCAGAATGCCGTGGGCCTCGCAGCGCGCCCGCAGCCCCTGCAGGAAGTCGGCGGTGGCCGGATAGTAGCCGTACTCGCCCTGGACCGGCTCGATGATCATGGCCGCCGTGTCCTGCGGGTTGCTCTCGGTCAGCAGCAGGTGATCGAGCTCGCGCAGGCAGAAGTCCACGGTGCGCTGCTCGTCCCAGCCGTAGCGGTAGGCGTGCGGGAAGGGCGCCACGGAGACGCCGGCCATCATCGGATGCCAGCCGGTGCGCACCTTGTTGCCAGAGGTGGTCAGCGAGGCGGCGGCCATGGTGCGGCCATGGAAGCCACCGCGGAAGACGATCACGTTGCTGCGGCCGGTGGCCTGCCGGGCCAGGCGCAGCGCGGCCTCGACGGCCTCGCTGCCGGAGTTGAAGAAGGCGATGGCATCCAGTGCCGGCGGCAGGTGTGGATAGAGCCGCTCGGTCAGCTCCAGCATCTTGCGATGGCGCACGGTGGTGTACTGGGCGTGCACCAGCCGGCCGAGCTGCTCGCGCGCCGCCTCGACCACCGCCGGGTGGCAATGGCCGGTGGCGGTCACGCCGATGCCGCAGGTGAAGTCCAGCCAGGCGTTGCCGTCGGCGTCGTACAGCCAGCTGCCCGCGCCGCGCTCGGCGAGGATGCGGCTGGACTGCTGGAGCAGGGGAGAAAGGTGGCTCACTGCATCGCTTCCTTCGGATCGGGCCCGGCGGCGAGCCGGGCGAGGATGTCGGCGCCGACCCTGGCGGTCGGCCGGCGG
>JAASSS010000013.1 GCA_021767745.1 Pseudomonadota bacterium | reverse complement strand
TCGCACTGCTCCCGTCCCGCACACAGCCAGCCGAAATCGCGCACGTTGTACTTGGGGTCGGCCGGACGATCGGTTGGCCCTTCCACCGGGATGGCGCCACCGTAGGTGTAGGTCGCGCTATAGAGGGCACGTTTGGTCTGCGGGTCGACCGCCTGAACGAGCACTTCGACCGTCGGCACGTACGGCAAATTGGGCTTCACCGCGCTGTAGCCAGCGAACTCCAGATACACGTGCAGGTAGGCGTCGATCGGCTGCGATACCTCGGGGTACTCGCCGAGATACTGATAACCCCGCGCCGGACCGGCGTGGCGGTGATCCTCGCTCTCGAGCACGAGAACTTCCATGCCGGCATCTTCGAGCTCCAGACGCAGCTCGCTGTTCAGCTCGTCGGCTATCGAGAAGTTCCACTCGCGCAGCGACTCGGTCAGCTGCAGGTTACGGTTGGCCCGATCCGCCTGCTCGGCAACCTGCCCGGCAGCCTCACCGACGATCCGACCCGGCAGCGTGACCCCGGGATTGGGCGTGTCGTAATCGAGGATACGAACGCCGTAGACGTCCGGCTCCTCGACCTGGAACATGGCCACGCGGTTGTACTGCCTTGAAATGTTGCCCGGATCCGGCTCCTCCTCGCGGAGCACGTCCTTCTCATAGGGCAGTATGTTCGACGGCGGTGCGCAGCCGGCAAGCAGCAACAGCAACGCCAGTGCGCCGGTCCGGCGCAGCGTCCTTGTAGACATCATCGAGCTCTCCTTCGCTTCGTCCGATCATCCATGAGCCAATCGGCGGCATCCCGCCGCCCGCAGCGATTGTAGACAGGCTAGGCCGGCTTTGCGTGCCGCGCCTGCGCCAGATCGCGCAATCGCTCCAGCTGCGCCTGGGTCATGCGGCGGGCATACCAGCCCATCAGGCCCGCCAGCCGGGATACCGCGGCGTCCGTCGGCGTCAGCTCGACGTCGTAGTCCAGCCGCGTCCGGCCTGGCGCCAGCTCCGCCAGCCGGTAGTCCACCATCATCTGCAGTCGCGGATGGACGAGCGCAAGCCGCAGCCGTTCCGGCGGCGTGTAGATGCGGACCTCGCCGGCATAGGTGATGGTGCGGCCGAACTCCTGCAGACGCTGGGTGAACCGCGCGCCCTCGCGCGGCGCCGCTGCCGTCTCGTAGCACGTCTCCTGCAGCCCGGTCATCCACTGGCTGAGCAGCGCCGGATCATCGAGACAGGCGAACACCCGCTCGGCCGATGCTTGGATCTCGATCTGCCTGGAAACCTGCATGCGCATCCCGCTCAGTGCAACAGGAAGGTAATATGGCGCATCGACGCCGGACCCGCGGCTACGCTGGCCGGTCCCAACGAGCAGCCGGGGCGCCCGACGCGCCGGTCTTGCGCCGCCCGCTTCGCGCTCCGCGCCTTCATACCATATCCATGGCCAATCTCATCACGCTAAGCCGTCTGCTGCTGCTGTTCGTGCTGGCAGCCATCGCCTATCACGCCAGTCCGCTCTGGCAGTTGCTGCACGTCCCGCTGATCGTTGCGATCTTCGCCAGCGACGGCCTCGACGGCTACGTCGCCCGCAAGCGCGGCGAGGACTCGCTGTTCGGTTCGCTGTTCGACATCGCCATCGACCGGGTGGTGGAAAACGTGCTGTGGATCGTCCTGGCGGATCTCGACCTCGTGCCGGTCTGGGTGCCGATCGTCTTCATCACCCGCGGCGCCATCGTCGACACGCTGCGCGGCCACGGCGCCGCCCAGGGCAGCACCCCGTTCGGCATGATGCACAGCGAGCTCGGCCAGTTCCTGGTGGCCGGGCGCTTCATGCGCATCGGCTATGCCGTGGTCAAGGCCATCGCCTTTGGCTGGATCCTGTTCTTCCAGCCGCTGCCTGCCCTCGCGCCGGACCTGTGGGCACAGGTCGCCGGCCCCGCGGGGGCAATCGGCATGTTCTGGGTCTATGCCGCCGTCGCCCTGTGCCTGCTGCGAGGACTGCCGGTGGTGTGGGACTTCGCGCTCGGCATGCGCCGCGATCCGGACCTGCGACCGTGAGCGCATCGGCACCACGGCGCGGGCTGGCGCTGTTCGACATCGACGGCACGCTGCTGCCCGGGCGCAGCTCCGAGCGGCGCTTCTTCTGGGAGCTGCTCCGGCGGCGGCGCCTCGGCATCGCGCAGCTGTGGCACCACGGCAGCTTCGTGCTGACGCAGTGGCCCCGCTATGGTCGCCATGTCACCAAGAAGAACAAGGCCTACCTGCTGGGGCTCGACGCGGAGGCCCTCGGCGAGCTTGCACATGCCTACGCACGGGGTCCGCTGCTGCGAAGCCTGTTCCCGCCGGTGGTCCGGCGGGTGCGCTATCACCTGCAGCAAGGCGACGAGGTACTGCTGCTGAGCGGCACGCTGCAGCCGCTGGCGGCAGGGCTGGCCGAGGCGCTCGGCGTCCATGGCGCGATCGGCACCGACTGTCTCGTGCGCGGCGGGCGCTATGCGAGCGCACACCCGCGGCGCCATCCGTTCGCGCAGGACAAGCTCACGCTGGCGACGCAGCTGTGCGCCGCGCGCGGGCTGCCGCTCACGGCGCTCGCGGCCTATGGTGACTCGATCCACGATCTGCCGCTGCTGGCGGCGAGCGGCCGCGCCGTGGCGGTGCAGCCGGACGCGCAGCTACGGGAAGTCGCCCAGGCGCGGGGCTGGGAGATCATCGCCACCACGCCCGCCCGCAAGGTCCTGCCCCGACGCCCCGGCACCGCCTGATGTCACCGCCTACCGCGGCCGCCAGCCGCAGACGCCGGCTGGCCGCCATCGCGCTGTGGCTGCTGATCCTCGGCGCCGCCTTCCTGGGGCTGCGCAGTCGCGGCTGGTCCTACGGCGAACTCGCGCAGTGGCTCTACACTTTCATCGAGACGCATCCGCTGGCGCCGGCGCTCTATCTGCTGGTGTACCTGCTGCGGACGATCCTGCTGGCGCCGGCGGCGCTGCTGAACATCCTGGCCGGCAGCCTGTTCGGCTTCTGGCAGGGCTGGCTGCTCGCCCTGATCGGCGAGAATCTATCCGCCAACCTCGCCTATGTCATCGGCCGTTACCTCAGCGACGGCGGCCACACGATCCGCCGCACGCCGTTCATGCGGCGCTGGGGTCCACGACTGGACGAGCACGGCGTGGCCACGGTGGTCGTGCTGCGGGCGCTGTACCTGCCGCTGGACCTGGTGAACTACGGCTGCGGCGCGCTGGCGGTTCCGTGGCACAAGTACGCCATCGGCACGGCGATCGGCACACTGCCGCCGATGCTCACCTTCCTGAGCCTCGGCGCGTCGGTCGATCTGCTGGAGCTGCTGGAGAATCCGACGCAGTGGCACTGGCACAGCGTGCTGGACGCACGCCAGCTGCTGATCTCGCTCGGGCTGCTCTCGGCCAGCATCGGCGGCGCCGTGGTGCTGCATCGCCGACACCACCGGCGCCATCACCAGGCCGGCAGGTCCTGATCTTCGGGCGGCCACGGGTGCAGCAGGAAGGCGCACCCGCGGGCGCGGGCGGTATCGTGCGCCTCGGCCTCATCCTCATCCGCCGCCACCCCGGCCGCGTCGGCATGCTCGAGCGCCCGCACCTCCCAGCCTTGCGCAGCGAGCTGCGCCCGCGCCGCTTGCTCGGCGGCCGCGAGGTCGTCATCCCGGATGAAGGCATGCGCGTAGGCCCCGCCCCAGGCCGCCGCCGCGGCCGAGCCCGGCGCCGGTCGCACGAGGAAGATCAAGTGCTGCAGCGTGGTCGACGCGCCCACGGCCGGCACTAGCGCAGGTACCAGCGCACGCCGGCTTCGTAGGCGGTGAAGTCCCACTCGCCGTAGTCGCGCAGACGGGTGACGAAGGCCAACGCCGGCCAGGGGCGGATCGCCAGCTCGGCCATCATCTCCAGATCCGTCTCCACCAGATCGATGCCGGCCACGTGCAGGGTCAGCTCCAGCGGTTGCCAGGGCGCCAACCGCACGCCGGCGCCGAGACCATAACCTGCCTCGTCACGATCACCGATGGAGGTCGAGCGAAAGCTGGCGTCGACGATCAGATCGACCCGCTCGGCCAGCCGGAAGGCATGCCCGAGCCCGGCGATGGCCCAGTAGTCGACTTCCTGCCCGCGGCCGATTTCGTCGCCGCTGGCGCGAAAGGGCGCATCGTTGTAGAGCAGGAAGGCGAAGTTGCGCTCCGGCAGGCTGATCGCGCCGACGAGGTTGTAGCCATCTCCATTGCTGTATGGCTTGAAGTCCGGGTTGTTCTCGCTGAAATCGATTTCGACGAAATCGTAGCCCGGGGAACTGGCGGCCCACAGCACCGCAGGCATCCACAGCAGCAGCATCCAGAACAGGCGCATGATCATCCCTGACAGCGGCGCACATCGCGCGCCGCCGATGATACCGAATCGACGCCGGCACCCCGCGTGCGGATCAGAGCTCCAGCTGCTGCCGATAGCGCGCGAAGCAGCGGGCACCGGCCCGCAGCCGCACCAGCGCGCCGGCGGCGATCCGCGGCATCGTCTGCGGATAGATCTCGATCAGCGGGGCGATCACCCCGTCGCGCCAGTCGCGCCAGTGCACCCGATCCAGCGAGGCGTGCAGCAGATGGTAGTGGCCGACCCGCCGCGGCAGGTCGAGCCGGCGCATCGCCGCGTGCACCCGCTCGACCCGATCCGGTGCTGTCAGCTCTACGGCCCCCAGCGCGCCCACCGCATGGAAGGCGTAGTGCCGGTTCAGCGCCATCCCGGCCATTCCGTTGGCCAGGGCCAGCGATTCCCAAACGGTCGGAACATGCGGCAGCCGCAGATGGGTGGCAACGCGCTGGAGCAGCAGGCCGTGCATCTTCGACTGCCGCCCGCGGCCCATTTCATCCCAATAGTTGCGGGCGATCTCGAGCTTCGCCGCCGGCGGCATGCCCAGCTGCGTCAGCGCCGCCAGATCATCGAACCCCGCCTCGCCGGCCAGCTCCTGCGAGAGGAACCAGCGCAACGCCGGCAGTTCCGCCTGCTCGGCGAGCCAGTCGAACAGCGGGTCGAACTGCCCCGGACCCTGCTCGCGCAGCGCCTCGAACCAGTCGAGGAAGGCGCCGGCAGTGGTCGGCGCCGTGGCTACCGTGGCCTGCACCGCGGCAAGCTCGGCCTGCAGGAAATGCTCCTCCAGCGCCCGCAGGCGAGCCTCTTCGGCCGGCGCCAGCGGCGCCTCCATCGCCACCACCGGGCGAAGCCGGCGACGGGAAAAGTCACGCAGCTGATCGTGCAGCCGCTGCTGATCAGCCTCCCGGGCGAGAGTGAGGCTGGCTACTGTACTCATGGATCGCTCCGGCACGCCGCATCGGCGGTCTGGGTAATTGGACGCAGATAGACCGTCACCAAGGCGATTCGATCCGCATGCCGATACGCCGGTCGCGCCAGCTCCTCGCTCCAGATGTCCGGATCGCTCTCGTGATAGTCGAGGCGGGCACCTCGACGAGCGGCGAGCGCCGCCAGCGCCGCGTGCAGGGGATCATGGCCGCGTTCGATGGGGGTGGCGGTGTAGAGCAGCAGCGTGCCCTGCGGCGCAAGCCTGGCCAGCGCCTGCTCGGCGATGCGCAGCGACAGGCCGATGCCGAGCGCGCCGCCGTCGCGATACAGCCGCCGGCCCGCGTCCATCAGGTAGGGCGGGTTCGCCACGATCAGTGCCGCCGGTGCCGACACCGGCGCCAGCCCGTCGCCGGCCTGGAGCGAGACCTGTCGGCCCTGCAGCGCGGCATTGATGCCGGCGTAGCGCAGCGCCAGGGGGTTGATGTCCGTCAGCGTGGTTTGCGCGGCCGGCACACTCAGCCCGCCGGCGCCGCTGCCGGTACCCACATCCACCACCTGCCCCGCCGGCGTGCCCGCCGTGGCGAGATACTGGCGGATGGCGGTGACGAAGCGGTACGTATCGGGGCCGAAGAACACGCTGTCCGCCGCATGCGCCGGAAAGCCCGAGTGCAGGTACAGCCGATCCGCGAGCGTGGCCCACCGAATGGCGGCACGCCAGCGCCCGCCGCCCAGTTCACATACCGCGCCGGCAGCCCGCAGCAGATCGAACATCGCGGGCGGCAGCAACGCCTGCCGGAACGGCAGGTTCCAGCCGAAGATCTGGCGCAGGGCATCCTCGGCACCGGCCTCCAGACGACGTGCCACCACACGCTCGTGCGAGGCCGGACTGACGGCGGTGAAGGTGTAGCCCGCCGCCTGCAGCAGCCGGCCGAGCTGCACGAGGGCCGCCTCCGGCGCGGCCGGCGAGAGCGATTCGAGTGCGCCGGGGCGGCCCACGGTCAGTAGGTCAGGACGGCGACGTTCGGCCGGAACAGCAGTGTCATCACGACGTGCGGCTCGACGACCTCCACGCCCTTCAGCAGGCTGCTGTCATTCAGATCCGCCACCATCTCCAGGCAGAGCTTGCAGACCAGCACGCGGCCGCCGTACTTCATGAAGTCTCGCAGCATCTGCTGCAGGCTCTGGTTGTCGCCGAAGGTGCGCCGGGCCGCGGTCTCGTTCGCCAGCCGCACCCCGTCGACGTTCAGATAGACCACCACCTCGGCATTGCGCTCGCGCAGCGCCGCCTGGGCGAAGGCGAGCGCCATGGCGCCGCGCTCCAGCGAATCGGTGGTGACGTTCAACAGCAACCGCTCCGGCGTTTCCGCCTGCACCGGCGCTGCCGACGCCAGCACGAGCAGCAGCGCCAGCGTCAGGTTGCGCAGACCGATCGCCATATTGCTCTTCTGCGGGAGCATGCCTCTCTCCGTATTTCGCCAGATCAGCCGGGTACTATAGCGACAGTTCCCTGCCGCACATGCCGCTCATGCCCTTCGTCTCCCGCGAATTGCGTTGGTTCTGGCCGGGTGCGCCGAGCGCCGCACATGAGGCGGCGTTCGCCGCACTGCCAGGGCCGGTGAGCGCCGAGCCGGTGCGTGAGGACTGCTACCTGCTCATCGCCGGGCGGGAAGATCTGAACCTCAAGCTGCGCCAGGGGCTACTACAGCTGAAGTGGCGCAGCCAGCAGGGGGGCGAGCAGGCCGTCTGGCACAAGATCGACTGGCAATTCACTGCCGAGGCGCTGCAGGCCGGACCCGGCATCACGCTGCGCAAGTGCCGTCGACAGCGCTTCTGGCACTGCCAGGACGGTCATATCGAGCCGTTGGCGAGCCTGCCGCAGCGCGGGCCGGCGGCCGTCGCCGTCGAACTCACCCGCCTTGCCGATGGTCTGGGAGAGGCGGCTACGCTCGGCTTGGAAGTGCCCGAATCCCCAGCCGCCCCGACCCAGCTGAAATGCGCACTCGACCGGCTGCTCGCGGCAGGGCTGCCGCCGCCGGCGGCCCGTCGGCTCGACTACGCCGGCTGGCTGCTGGCGCGCCACGGCGCCACATCGCCACCCACCACCCAGGAGCAACGAACATGAGCGAACTCACCGGCAAGACCGCCGTGATCACCGGCGCCTCCAGCGGCATCGGCGCAGCCACGGCGCGCGCCCTCGCCAACGCGGGCGCCAACGTCGTGCTCGCTGCCCGTCGCGACGATCGCCTGCGGGAGCTCGAGGCGCAGATCGTGCGCGCTGGCGGCAATGCCGCCAGCGTGGCCACCGACGTCACGGACGATGCCGCTGTGCAGGCGCTGGTGGCAGCCGCACGCGAGCGCTTCGGCGGCATCGACATTCTCGTCTGCAACGCGGGTATCATGCCGCTGTCGATGGTGGCTAACGTGCGCCTCGAGGAGTGGCAACGGGCCGTGGATGTGAACGTCAACGGCGTATTCCGCAGCGTCGCCCATACGTTGCCGCACATGCTCTCCAGCGGTGGCGGCCACATCGTGGTCCTGTCCTCGGTCGCTGGCCGCAAGGTGTTCCCGGGCGGTGCGGTCTACTGCGCCACCAAGTACGCCGTGCGGGCTTTCGCCGAGGGCCTGCGCGCCGAGCTCTCGCCGGCGCACGGCATCCGCGTGACCGTGATCGAGCCGGGGGCGGTCGCCACCGAACTGCCGGCAGGCGTGGCGGACGAGGATGTCCAGCAGAGCGTGCGCCAGCTGTACGAGGAGCAGACGGTGCTGGAGGCCGAGGACATCGCTGCCGCCATCCGCTACGCCGTGACGCAGCCGGCGCATGTCAGCGTGAATGAAGTGCTGATCCGACCGACCGAGCAACCCCTATGACGCCAACGCCGCGGCATGCCCGTCCGCCCTCTCCACGTGTCGTCTGGCTGTGGCTCTGCCTGCTCGCCCTGGGACCGGCCGATACGGCGCTGGCAGCCGGGATCGATGCGCGCATCGCCGCCGAGCTGGCCGACGCCCGCCCCGGCGCCGTCGAGCTGGCGGGCGAACGGGTGCACATGCTGGATGCGCTGCGGCTGTTCTACGCGGCCCGCGACCACGCGCCTGTCTGGGTCAGCGAGCGAGGTTATACCCCCGCGGGGCTGAATGTGCTCAAGGCGCTGGCCGCTGCCGACAGCGACGGGCTGCAGCCCCGCGACTATCACCTCGAGGCACTGGAAGCACTGGGGGCGCAGGGCTCACCCGATCCGGCGACGGTCGAACTGCTGCTGACCGACGGCTACTTCCTCTACGCGCGCCATCTGACCGAGGGTAAGGTCGATCCTGCCTCGCTGGCTGCCGCCTGGCAGCCACAGCGGCGCTACGTCGACGTGGTCGGCCTGCTGGAACGGGCGATCGAGGCGGACAGCATCGTTGAGAGCCTGCTGGCACAGCGGCCGCCACATGCCGCCTACGAGGCGTTGCGCCGGGCGCTGGCCGAGGCCCGGCAGGCGCCGCAACGCGAGGCCGGGCCGCCGATTCCGAGCGGGCCGACGCTGCGACCGGGCGCGGTGGACCCGCGGCTGCCCCGCATACGCGAGCGCGTGGCGCACCTGCAACACGAGGCGCCGCCGGTGGCTGCGGAGTCGACCCGCTACGATCCTGCGCTGGCGGCCAGTATCGAGGCGCTGCAGAGCGCGAACGGACTGACGGCAGACGGCATCATCGGCCCCCGCACCCTGGCCGTGCTGAATGCTGCCCCGGCAGACCGGATCGCTGCGCTGCGGGCCAACCTGGAGCGCTGGCGTTGGCTACCGCCGAGCCTCGGCGACCACTACATCCAGGTCAACATCGCGGCCGGCTCGCTACAGGTCGTGCGCGGCGGCGAGCTCATCATGCAGCAGGCCGTGGTGGTCGGCGCGGAAGAGAACCAGACACCGGCCTTCTCCCGCTCGATGGGCTATCTGGTGGTCAATCCCTACTGGAACGTACCGGCCAGCATCGCCCGCAACGAGATCCTGCCGGCGCTCAAACGCGATCCGGGCTATGCCGCCCGCAACCGCTACGAGATCCTGAGCGGGTGGGGCGAGAACGCCCGCGTGATCGATCCCTACAGCGTCAACTGGCGCGCGATCGCGCCGGGGAGCTTCCCCTACCGCGTTCGCCAGCGCCCCGGGGGCAACAACGCGCTCGGTGAGCTGAAGTTCATGTTCCCGAATCCCTACAGCATCTACCTGCACGACACGCCGGCCAAGCAGCTGTTCGCACGCGGCCAGCGTACCTTTAGCCACGGCTGCATCCGGGTGGAGGATCCCAAGGGTCTGGCGCTGCACCTGCTCGACAACCAGGCCGGCTGGGATCAGCCACGGCTGCAGCGGGCGATCGACAGCGACCGCACGCAGTCGATCAAGGTCACCCAGCCGGTGGCAGTCCACGTGCAGTACTGGACGGCAGGGCTCGATGCCGAGGGCACCCTGCGCTGGTGGCCAGACGTGTACGGGCGGGATGCGCCGCTGGTGCGGGCGCTGGATGGGCCGGTGCGCCTGCCCGGCTAGCCTGCGGACACCTCGTCGCCACGCAGCCAGCGGCTGGCGAACTCGGCGGGCGGGCAGGGCCGCGCGAACAGGAAACCCTGCAGCTGATCGCAGCGCAGCCGGCACAGCACGTCACGCTGTGCCGGCTCTTCGACCCCTTCCGCCACCACTGACAGCCCGAGATCGTGGGCGAGCGTGATGACGTTGCGCACCAGCGCGGCGTCCCTCGGCCGCTCCGCGATCCCACGGACCAGGCTGGCATCGAGCTTCAGCAGGTCCAGCGGCAGCTGCTGCAGGTAGGACAGCGACGAATAGCCGGTGCCGAAGTCATCCAGCGCGAGTTCCACCTGGCGCGCGCGCAGCGCCTGCATCACGTGCGTTGCCCGCTCGGGCTCCTCGATGAAGGCACTCTCGGTAACTTCCAGGCCGAGCCAGCCGGGGTCGACGCCATGGCCCTCCAGCAGGCTCTGAACCTGCCGGGGCAGTGCCAGGTCACGCAGCTGGTGGCTGGAGAGGTTCACCGCCAGGCGGACCGGCGTCAGCCCCGCGGCCTGCCATTCGGCCAGCTGGCGTAGCGTGCGCTCCAGTACGAAGCCGCCGAGCTGGTCGATCAGTCCGTGCTCCTCGGCCAGCGGCACGAATACGGCGGGGGAGACCGGTCCGAGCACCGGGGAGTGCCAACGGCACAGCACCTCGCCGCCGACCACCGCTCCGGTCGCCAGCGAGACCTTGGGCTGGATGGCCAGCTGCAGGGCGCCGGCGGCGAGATCCTCCCGCAGCCGCTGCAGCAGGTCGAAGCGCTCGGTAAACCGGGCGCGCACCTCCGGTGAATAGCGCCGCACCCGGGCATGATCGGCTGGAGCGATCGTGCGGCAGGTCTCCCAAGCCTTGCGCAACACTTCATCCGGTACCTGCTCATCCAGCGGGAAGACCGACACGCCCATGCGGGCACTGGCCTGGAAACGCTGCTCGCCTACCACGACCGGTGCATCGAACACCCGCAGCAGGTCGTCCAGCACCGATTCGATCTGCGTCGCGCTGGCCAGCGGTACCAACAGCGCGAACTCCGCCAGCTCCCAACGCGCCAGCAAGGTGCCTTCCGGCAGGGCGTTCTGCATCCGCCGGGCAATGCTGCGCAGCAGGGCGCGCGCAGCCTTCGGTCCGGCCCCCAGCGCCAGCTCCTCGTTGCGATCCACCTCCAGCCACACACACAGCTGCGGCGGCGTGCCGGGCTGGCCCAGCACGCTGATGGCGCGCTTGTAGAACCAGCGCCGGTTGGCGACACCGGTCACCGGATCGGCATAGGCGAAGTGGTGCACGTGACGCTGCAGATTCTGCATCTGCTCCTGCTGCGCCAGCAGGGTCTCGGTGACCCGAGCGATGGTCAGCAGCTGCGAGCGCTGCAGTTCGGTCAACCGCCGCGGCTCGTGGGCGATCACGCAGAACGTGCCGACCGGGAGCCCGTTGACGCCCCGCAGCACCGCACCGGCGTAGAAGCGTATATGGGGTTCGCCGCGTACCAGAGGATTGCCGGCGAAACGCGGATCGGCGTGGGTATCCTCGACGAGCAGCAGCTCCCGCTCATGCAGCGCGTGGGCACAGATGCTGTGCGCCCGGGGGGTTTCCCGCGTGTTCAGCCCAACCACGGACTTGAACCACTGCCGTCGCGCGTCGACCAGCGAGATCAGGCAGATCGGCACATCCAGCCACTGGGCAACCAGCCGCGTGAGGCGATCGAAGCGTTCCTCGGGCGGCGTGTCGAGAATATCGAGCCGATACAGCTCGTTGAGACGCTGCTCCTCGTCCAGCGTCGGCGGCGCGGCGGTCCAGCCCGGTTCAGCTGCAGGATCGTGCATGGCGTTGCTATCGGCTGCGAACCTGTGACTTATAGTAGATCGTCGGGTCCACGTCCCACCGGCCAGCCGATCACCCCCGCCGGGGGAACCGGCGCCGGGCCAGACTCGTCTTATACTGCTCGCTTCCCGCTCCGAACGACGCGACACATGCCCCACCCCACGGCGATATCTCTACCCGGCCGGCGCCGACGCCTGCTCACCCTGACGCTGTCCGTCCTGGCCACGCTGTGGGTGTTGCCGGCCGCCGCTGCCGAGATCGACGACACGCTGGCGCGCGAGTTACCGACGCAGCGTTGGCAGGTGCAGTCGGCCTGGCCCGAGGCCGCGAAGCGGATCAAGCGCTTCTATGCCCGCCGTGATCACCGGCCATTGTGGCTGACCGGCTCCGGCTTGACGCGCCGTGGCGCCGAACTGGTCGCGGCCCTGGATGCCGCGCCCTCGCATGGCCTGGATCTGGACGATTATCACGCCTCGCAGATCAATCGCCTGCTGGCGACCCTGCGCGAACGGCTGGCAAGCGGCGGCGATCTCGCAGAGCCTGCCAGCGAGCTGGAGCTGACGCTCACCGACGCCTACCTCACCTTCGCGCTGCACCTCGGACGCGGCCGACTGCCGCCGGCAATGCTCGACGCCGCCGATCAGGCCCACATCGAGCCGCCGCCGGTCGATCTGGGCCAGGTGCTCACGGCTGCGGCAAATCGCTCGCCCGGCGCTGCGCTGGCGGAGCTGGTACCGACCAGCCGCGAATACGTCGCTCTGCGCCAGGCCCACGAGCACTACCGCCAGCTGGCCCTGCAGGAGGCGCCCGCCACGGTACCGGCGGAGCCCGTGCTGCGACCGGGCGACAGCCATCCGGCAGTACGCCGCCTGCGGGCACGGCTGCGCTACTGGGGCGACCTGTCGGCCGCGGCCGACACCGACACGAGCACCTACGATGTCGCGCTGCAGCAGGCAGTGGAACAATTTCAGACCCGCCATGGGCTGGTGGCCGACGGCATCATCGGCGGCGGCACCCGGGCAGCGCTCAATCGCGATGCCGCGAGCTATGCCCAGCGCATCGCGGTGAACCTGGAGCGCTGGCGCTGGCTGCCCCGGCAGTTCGGTGAGCGCTACATCCAGGTGAACGTGCCGGACTTCCGCATGCAGCTGATCGATCAGGGCAAGGTCATCCTGACCCAGCGGGTCGTGGTCGGTCGTGAATTCCGCCCCACACCGCTGTACACCGGCTCGATGACCTACATGGTGGCCAACCCCTACTGGAACGTGCCGCACGTCATCGCCGCCGAGGACATGCTGCCGAAGATCCAGCGGAACCTCGACTACCTGCGCTCACGCAACATCGTTGCCTTCCGCAAGCGACCGGATGGCTCGTTGGTGCCGGTGCCGATCGAGCAGGTGCCCTGGCAGTCGCTCAGCGCCGACAACTTCCCCTACGTGCTCAAGCAGGCGCCGGGGCCGGACAACGCCCTCGGCCAGATGAAGTTCATGTTCAGCAATCCGTACGATGTCTACCTGCATGCGACGCCGGCGAATCAGCTGTTCGACTACGACAAGCGTGCGTTCAGCTCCGGTTGCATCCGGCTGGAGGCACCGCGGGATCTGGCCGACTATCTGCTGAAGGACCAGCCCCGCTGGGCCGAGGGTGGCTTCCAGCAGCTGCTGGATTCGCGTGAGAATCGCACCGTGCTGCTGCGCGACCCACTGCCGGTCTATCTCGTCTACTGGACGGCCTGGGTCGACGAGGAGTCACGCGTGCACTTCCGGCCCGACGTCTACGCGCGCGACGAGGTGATGCTGACCGCGCTGGAGCGGGTACGCGACGATCGCCGGCGCAGCCACCGGTTGGCCGCTGCCATGACGACCCCTGACCCGACGGCACAGGCGAGCGCACGATGAGCGAGGACACCCTGTTTCACAAGATCATCCGGCGGGAACTGCCGGCGGATGTGGTCTACGAGGATGACGACTGCATCGCCATCCGCGACATCAATCCGCAGGCACCGGTGCATCTGCTGCTGATCCCCAAGACCACGCTGCCAAGGCTCGCTGATGCGGAACCGGCACATGCCGAGATGCTCGGCCGCCTGCTGGTAAAGGCCGGCGAGGTGGCGCGTGCCGCCGGGATCGGCGATGCCTTCCGCCTGGTGGTCAACAATGGTGCCGGCGCCTGCCAGACCGTGTTCCAGCTGCACCTGCACATCCTCGGCGGACGCCCGCTGAGCTGGCCCCCCGGCTGAAGCCACGCGAGGCGGGGCGCGGCCGGGCAGGCCCCGCCCCGGTGTGCCGGGCGCGCTAGAGCGTCAGCAGGTCCATGAACTCGTTGACCGGCATCTTCTCCAGCGGCTTCTGCTTGTCCAGCACCGCGCGAATGGTGCTGGCCTGCTTGCCGGCGAAGCGCGTGGCGAGGTTGCGCTCGAACTTGGCCTCCAGCAGCGGCAGACCCTCCTTGCGCCGGCGCCGATGGCCGATCGGATACTCCACGATCTCGTTCTCGGTCTGCGAGCCGTCCCTGAAGAACACCTGCACCGCATTGCCGATCGAGCGCTTGTCCGGGTCGAGATAGTCGCGGCTGAACTGCCGGTTCTCCACCACTTCCATCTTCGCCCGCAGCGCGTCGATCCGCGGATCGGCCGCCACCTCGTCCTCGTAGTGATCGGCGGTCAGCGTGCCATGGATCAACGGCACCGCCACCATGTACTGGATGCAGTGGTCGCGATCAGCCGGGTTGTCCAACGGCCCGGTCTTGTCGATGATCCGCACGCCCGCCTCCTGCGTCTGGATGACGATGCGCTCGATCTCCTCCAGCCGGTTCACCACCTGCGGATGCAGCGTCACCGCCGCCTCCACCGCCGTCTGGGCGTGGAATTCGGCGGGGAAGGAAATCTTGAACAGCACGTTCTCCATCACGTAACTGCCAAAGGGCTGCTTGTACTTCAGCTTCTTGCCGTCGAACAGCACATCCTGGAAGCCCCAGGTCTTCGCCGTCAGCGCCGAGGGGTAGCCCATCTCGCCGGTGGCCGCGATCAGCGCCAGGCGCACGCCGCGACTGGTGGCATCGCCCGCCGCCCAGCTCTTGCGCGAACCGGTGTTCGGCGCATGGCGATAGGTGCGCAGCGCCGAGCCGTCGAGCCAGGCGTGGGAGACCGCGTTGATCACCTCCTCGCGCGAGAGCCCAAGCAGCTGCGCCGCCACCGCCGTGGTCGCGATGCGCACCAGCATCACATGGTCGAGGCCGACGCGGTTGAAGCTGTTCTCCAGCGCGGTCACGCCTTGGATCTCGTGCGCCTTGACCATGGCGGCGAGCACATCGCCCATGGTCAGCGGCTTGCGGCCGCTGGCGACGTTGCGACGGCTGAGATAGTCGGCCAGCGCCAGAATGCCGCCGAGGTTGTCCGAGGGATGGCCCCACTCGGCCGCAAGCCAGGTGTCGTTGTAGTCGAGCCAGCGGATCATCGCGCCGATGTTGAACGCCGCCTGCACCGGGTCCAGCTCGTAGGCAGTGCCCGGGACGCGTGCGCCGCCCGGCAACACCGCGCCCGGCACCGTGGGGCCGAGCAGCTTGGTGCAGGCCGGATAGGACAGCGCCAGCAGGCCGCAGCCCAGCGTGTCCATCAGGCAGTAGCGCGCCGTCTTCATCGCCTCCTTGCTGGCGGTGACGTCGTAATCCAGGACGTAGTCGGCGATGTCGACGAGAATCTTGTCCGGCTTCGGGCGCCGGGCCGAGCGGATGTCACCCGCCATGAATATCTCCTTGTGCAGTAGAACCGCCGGCCCTCGGCCGGCGCTGGAACTAGCGGTCCGCCAGCGGCACGAACTCGCGCAACTCGGGGCCGGTGTAGTCGGCGCTGGGCCGGATGATGCGGTTGTTGGCGCGCTGCTCGAAGACATGGGCGCACCAGCCGGTCACGCGCGACATGACGAAGATCGGCGTGAACAGCTCGGTGGGGATGCCCATGAAGTGATAGGCCGAGGCGTGGAAGAAGTCCGCGTTCGGGAACAGTTTCTTCTCGTCCCACATCAGCTGTTCGACCCGCTCGGAGACGGCGTACAGGCGGGTGTCGCCCCCCTGCTCGGCCAGCTGCCTCGACCAGTCCTTGATGATGGCATTGCGCGGGTCGCTGGTGCGGTAGATCGCATGGCCGAAGCCCATGATCTTCTCCTTGCGCGCCAGCATCTGCCGGATGGCCTGCTCGGCCTGCGCCGGCGTCTGCCACTGTTCGAGCATCGCCATGGCAGCCTCGTTGGCGCCGCCGTGCAACGGTCCACGCAGTGAGCCGATGGCACCGGTGACGCAGGAATGCAGGTCCGAGAGCGTCGAGGCGCAGACCCGGGCGGTGAAGGTCGAGGCGTTGAATTCGTGCTCGGCGTAGAGGATCAGCGAGGCATGCATGACCTTCACGTGCAGCTCGCTCGGCGTCTCGCCGTGTAGCAGCTGCAGGAAGTGCCCGCCGAGCGAGTCGGCGTCCGAGTCGGTCTCGATCCGCACGCCCTCATGGCTGTAGCGGTACCAGTAGGTAATGATCCCCGGCAGCGCGGCGAGCAGCCGATCGGCCGCCTCGTGCTGTTCCTCGAAGCTCTGCTCGGTCTCCAGGTTGCCGAGCACCGAGCAGCCGGTGCGCATCACGTCCATCGGATGGGCGTCCGCGGGAATGCGCTCGAGCACCTCGCGCAGCGCCGCCGGCAGCTGCCGGCGCTCGGCCAGTCTGGCCTTGTAGCGGGTCAGTGTGTCCGCATCGGGCAGCTCGCCGTAGAGCAGCAGATAGGCCACCTCCTCGAACTGGGCCTGCTCGGCCAGCGCATGGATGTCGTAGCCACGATAGGTCAAACCGGTGCCGGCCTTGCCGACCGTGCAGATCGCCGTCTCGCCCGCGGTGATGCCGCGCAGGCCGGCAGCGGGATTCTTCTCCGCCATCCGTTCTCTCCCTGTCGATGTGTCGTTGAATTGCGGTTCAGGCGCGGCCCTGGGCAAACAGCGCGTCGAGCTTGCGCTCGTAGTCGTGATAGCCCAGCACTTCGTACAGCTCGGCCCGGGTCTGCATCTGCTCCAGCGCCGGCGCCTGGGTGCCTTCGCTGCGAATGGTCCGGTAGACCGCCTCGGCCGCCCGGCTCATCGCCCGGAACGCCGACAACGGATAGAGCACGAGGCCGACCCCCGCCTGGCCCAACTCCTCGCGGGTGAACAGCGGTGTCTGGCCGAATTCGGTGATGTTCGCCAGCACCGGCACGTCGACCACTGCGGTGAAGCGGCGGTACTCCTCCAGCGTGTGCAGCGCCTCGGCGAAGATCATGTCCGCGCCGGCCTCGACGTATGCCTGTGCCCGCGCCACGGCGGCCTCGGCACCCTCGCCGGCATGGGCGTCGGTGCGCGCCATGATGACGAAGTCCTCATCGAGCCGCCCATCCACCGCCGCCTTGATGCGATCGGCCATCTCGGCGGTCGACACCAGTGCCTTGCCGGGCCGGTGGCCGCAGCGTTTGGCCTGCACCTGATCCTCCAGGTGACATCCGGCCGCGCCGGCACGCCCCAGTTCCTTCATCGCCCGGGCGATCATGTGCGCCGGACCCCAGCCGGTATCGGCATCGACCAGCAGCGGCAGGGTGCAGGCGCCGGTGATGCGCCGGACATCCTCGCAGACATCATTGAGCGTGGTCATGCCCAGATCGGGCAGGCCGAACGAGGCGTTGGCCACGCCGGCACCGGACAGATACAGCGCCCGCAGGCCGGCCCGTTCGGCCAGCAGCGCCGTATAGGCGTTGATGGTGCCGACCACCTGCAGCGGCCGCTCCTCGCTCACCGCCCGGCGCAGTCGCCTGCCGGCCGGTACTGGCCTGCTGCTGTGCTCGTTCATCGTCGCTCTCCTCGCTGTGTCATGGTAGGGAGCCCGCGGGCGGGCTGTCACGCCTGCCGCTCAGCCACTCAGCCCTGCCAGCACCTTGATATGCGCCGAGGCGCTGCGGGCCAGGGCCGGCAGGTGATAGCCGCCCTCCAGGCTGGAGACGATCCGGCCGGCGGCAGAGCGTTCGGCCACCCGCACCAGCTCGCGCGTCACCCAGGCGTAGTCCGCCTCGGTCAGGTGCAGATCGGCCATCAGGTCTTCGTGATGGGCGTCGAAGCCGGCCGAGATGAACAGCAGCTGCGGGGCGAACTCCCGCAGCGCCGGCAGCCAGGTATCGGCGACCGCTTCGCGGAAGTCGCTGCCGCCCGCTCCCGCCAGCAGCGGCACGTTGATCAGCCGGGGACGATCGTGGCGCAGCGGCGTGAAGGGATAGAAGGGGTGCTGGAAGGTGGAGCAGAACAGCACGCCCGGCACATCCGCGAGCAGGCTCTCCGTACCGTTGCCCTGGTGCACGTCGAAATCCAGCACCGCCACACGCTCGATGCCATGACAAACCTGCGCATGACGCACGCCGAGGGCAACGTTGTTGAAGAAGCAAAAGCCCATGGCCTGCGCCCGCTCGGCGTGATGTCCGGGCGGGCGAACGGCGCAGAAGGCGCGATCCAGACGCCCGGCCATGATCTCGTCCACCGCCAGCAGGTTGGCGCCAGCCGCCACGCGCGCGGCCGCGACCGTGTGCGGGTTGACCCAGGTATCCGGATCGATGCCGACGATGCCGCGGCCCGGCGTCATCTCCTCCAGTCGGGCGATGTACTCGCGGGGATGCACCCGCTCGAGCTCGGCATCGCTCGCCGGCCGAGCCTCCAGTGGCGTCAGCAGCGGCCACAGGCCATCGGCGATCAGCTGATCCTGGATCGCGGCCAGCCGCGCCGGCGACTCGGGATGGTCCGCGCCCATCTCGTGCACGCTGCACAGCGGGTGGCTGATGTAGGCCGTACGCACGCGCTAGGCGGGATCAGGCGCAGCCCGGTCCAGCGTCGGCAGCTCGCCGGTCAGCGCGGCCGCCACGTGGCCCAGCCGGTCCTGACCCCAGATCAGGGTCTGGCCGTTGACCAGGAAGGTCGGCGCACCGCAGGCGCCGAGCGCCACCGCCCGCTCGGTGTTCTCGCGCAGCTGCGCCTTCACCGGATCGCTGCCGGCCTGCGCGAGCACGGCCGCGGCGTCTTCGCCGGCGGCGGCGATCACCGCCTCCAACGTGGCCGCCTCGCCGAGATCACGATCCTCGGCCCAGGCGGCGCGATACAGCGGCAGCGTCAGGCCCGGCGCCACGAGGGCAGCCCGCAACGCCTGCAGGGTGTGCAGCGGGAAGTGCGAAGCGAACCGGAACGGCACCTGCCGCAACTCGGCCCAATCGGTCAGGTCACGCCCCATGTACTGCCGCCGCGGCGCGCTCATCTGCTCGATCGGCACGATCGGCGTACCGATCTGCTTGAACAGGGCCCCCAGCAGCATCGGCCGGTAGACGACCTTCGCCTCATAGCGCGCGGCCAGCGCCTCCAGCTGCATCGCCGCCAGATACGAGAACGGGCTGGCGAAGTCGTGGAAGAACTCGATCTCGCCACCGACGGCCGCCGGCGCCGGCCAGGGCGTCTCCGGCTGGCCGAGCGCGGCGCGCACCAGATCCATGCGATCGGCGCCCCACCAGATGCGCTCGCCGACGCGGATGCTCGGCGTGCCGAACACGCCGGCCTCGGCCGCGAGGTCCGAGGCGGCATCGACGGCCGCCAGCATGTCGGCGTCGTCGGCCGCGCCGGGATTGACGCCCACGCACTCGGCCGTGCGCCGCAGCACCTCGTCATCGTTCAGGTCCTCGCCACTGGCCCACAGCGCCTGCGCCAGCGCCCGCACCAGCCGGGGCCGCTGCGCCCGTGGCGCGCCGTGGATCAGCGCCAGCGCACGACGGGTGTCCGGCGGCGCAGCCGTCAGGCGCAGTGGCAGGTCGAGCATCGTCGCGCGGCGCTCGAGGTCGGCCTGCAGCACGGCCTCGCGCGCCGGCGGCGAGGCCGGCTTTTCGCTCGGGTAATGCTGCGCGTCCAGCCGGCGCTGGAGCACCGGCCGGTAGTCGATCTCGATCGACCCCCGCTCGGCCAGCGTGTCGATGCGGGCGATGGCCAGCCAGCTCCAGGGGCAGGCGAGGTCGAAGTAGAACTCCAGGTGCTGTGTCATCGCTCCGCTCATTCGGCCGGGACTGCCTCGCTGCGTGCCAGCAGGGTCTCGATCTGGTCCATCACGTCATTCATGTAAGCCACCAGCGCCTCGTAGGGCGCCGGGCTGGCCAGATCGACCCCCGCATCACGCAGCAGTTCGTAGGGATAGTCCGACCCCCCGGCACGCAGCAGGTCGAGGTACTCCTCGCGCGCCGCCTCGCCGCCCTGCAGCACCTGCTCGGCGAGCGCGGCCGCAGCGGCCATCGAGGTCGCGTACTGGTAGACGTAGAAGTTGTAGTAGAAGTGCGGGATGTATGCCCACTCGACTGCATAGGTCGGGTCAATACTCACCACGCCCTGGTCGCTGCCGTGATAATGCCGCAGCAGCGTCTGGTAGTGCCGGGTGAAGTCCTCTGCCGTCAGCGATTCGCCGGCATCGACCTGCTCGTGGATGGCGAGCTCGAACTCGGCGAACATGGCCTGCCGATAGAACGTGCCACGCATGCTCTCGAGCATCATGCCGAGGTAGTACAGGCGCTCCTGATCGTTCGTCGCCTGCGCCACCATCTCGCGCGTCAACAGAATCTCATTGAAGATCGAGGCGATCTCGGCGGTGAAGGTGGCATAGTCCGCGTGCAGGAACGGTTGGCTCGCATTCGCCAGTGCCGAATGCACCACGTGCCCCCATTCGTGGGCCAGCGTGGAGACCGATTCGTAGTCTTCGTTGTAGTTCATGAGCACGAACGGGTGCACATCGTAGATCATGCCGAGCATATAGGCGCCGGATCGCTTGCCGGGCCGCGGATGCGGGTCCATCCAGCCCTCGGCGAAGCCTCGGCGCAGCACGGCCTGATAGTCCGGCCCGAGCGGCTCGGTCGCCGCCAGCGTCAGACGCTGGGCCTCGGCCAGCGGATAACGCCGGTCGGTCGAGACCAGCGGCGGATAGATGTCATGGTAGGCCAGCTCGTCGATGCCGAGCAGCCGGCCACGCAGGCGGAAGTACCGATGCAGCGTCGGCAGCTGGGCATTCGCCTGCTCGACCAGCGTGCGATAGACGGCCGGCGGCACGGCGTCGGCATCGAGCGCCGCGGCGAGGCTGCTGTCGTAGCCGCGGGCACGGGCATAGAAGCGGTCCCGGGCCAGCTGGGCGAACAGCGTGGTGCCGAAGGTCTGGCGATAGCTCTGCCAGGTGCCCCAGAATGCGTCGAACACGCGCTTGCGGTCGGCCCGCTCACTGCTGCTGCGCGCCTTGGTGTAGCCGGCCTGGTCGAGCCGCAGCGTCTCGCCGTCGCTCAGGGTGATCTGCGGCCAGGGCATGTCAGCATTGGCCAGCACGCCATAGACGTTGCTCGGCGTTTCCCCGAGCAGCGCCGCCATCGCCAGGAGGCGTTCGCCGTCGCGGTCGAGGGTGTGCGGCGCGCGGCGCAGGATGTCATCCAGGAAATGATCGAACCGCTCGAGCGCCGGCGCCTGCAGTCGCTGCGGTTCGAGCGCCTGCAACTCGGGTTCGAGGAAACTCACGGCGCTGGCGACCTCGGTCGCGAGCAGCTCGGCGTTCTGCTTGAGGCCAAGCGCCTCGGCCTGCCGCAGGTCCTCGTCGGCGCGCAGCATGGCGTAGCCCTGCAGCCGATAGAGCGTCTTCAGGATCTGCTCGTAGCTGGCGAGACAACCGGCGAGGTGGTCGGTACCGGCATCGAGCCGGCCTTCGCAGCGCTCGCGGAAGGCGGGCACGAGCGAATCACGCAGCCGCTCGCGATCGCGCTGCCAGGCGGCGCGATCGGCATAGACGGCGGAGAGATCCCACAGCGGGCCGGCCGGCGCGGGCTCGCCCTGGGTCAGCACGGGACACAACAGCAAGGCGAGGAGACAGTGTGAGAGAGAACGGCGCAAACGGATCTCCCGGTCGTCCAGGGGCAGGGCAACCCGGTCGAGCATACGGGCTGGGCGGCAATCTGCGAAGCGGCCGGCCCTGTCAGACCAGGCCAGGGTTGCTGACGCGGCGCGGGCGGCTCGCCGGCGTTGCGCTCGCCCTGCTGGCCGGCGGCTGGCTGCCCGGCCTCACCGTCGCCCAGGACGACACCGGGACCGAGGTACAACAAGCTCTGCCGCCGCCGGTCATCGCGCACCTGCAATCGCAGGGCCTCACGCTGACCGGCCCCCACGGCGAGGTCGACGGGATCGCGCTGTGGGCAGTGCCGCGCGTGCAGGGCCAGGAGCTGATCTACGTGCTGCCGGATGGCCGGCGCGCCATCGTCGGCACCATGCTCGATGCCGAGGGCAACAACCTCACGGCCCAGCAACAGGCCGCGCTGCCGCCGCCGGATCCGGACGCGCTGTGGGCCGAGTTGGAGGACGCCGCCTGGGTCGCCGAGGGCGCCGCCTCGCCGCAGCGGGTCATCTACAGCTTCACCGATCCCAACTGCCCCTATTGCCACAAGCTCTGGCAGGCCACCGCGCTCTATCACGACGAGGGCCTGCAGGTGCGCCACGTGATGGTCGCGGTCATCAAGCCCAGCAGCGCCGGCAAGGCGGCGGCGATCCTCGGCGCCGAGGATCCCGCCGCGGCGCTGGATGCCCACTTCAGCGCCTATGAGCAAGGGGGCATCGCCCCGGTTCGCGAACCGGGGCCGGCGATCGTCGCGCAGATCGCCGACAACAACCGGCTAATGGACACTTTCGGCGTGCAAGGCACCCCGGCACTGGTGTTCCGGGAGGCGGGCGGCCAATTGCGCATTCAGGGCGGGTTGCCCTCGCCGGAGGTGCTGGCGGCGGCGGCCGGGGTGCCGGCCCGGCCCTCGATGATGCAGCGGCTGCGGCGGCTGTTCGGCATGGAGCCCGCCGCCGAGGCAGGCTGATCCCGATGAGAGCCTGGCGCGACGCCGGTCGCTGGCTGGTGGCGCTGGCGGGGCTGTTGCCGCTGACGCCGACCGCCGCCGGCTGGCAGGCCGAGCCGGTGGCCGCACTCGCCCTGCCGAAGACGACCTCGGCCGGTGCACCCCTCGGCGGGCTGTCCGGCCTTGTCTGGCACGCTGCCGACGCGCGATTGATCGCGGTGTCCGATCGCGGCCGGCTGCATCACTTCTCGTTGCAGCGGGACGCGGCGGGCGTCGTGCAGGCCGTGGTGCCGATGGAGACCCTGCCCCTGCGCGATGCGAGTCAGCGCCCGCTCACAGGGGCAGCGGCCGATGCCGAGGATCTGGCGCTGCTGCCGGC
>JAASSS010000104.1 GCA_021767745.1 Pseudomonadota bacterium | reverse complement strand
TGGATGCACAACAAGAGCTTCGCCGGACAGTGGCAGCGCTACGTGGCCCGCAGCCTGCAGGCGGCTTCCGGCGAGGGCGCCCGCTGGGCGCTGGTCAGCGTGTCGTTCCTTGCCGTCTATCGCGAGGTGTTCGAGACGGTGCTGTTCTACCGTGCGCTGTGGGCACAGGGCGAGCCGGGGGCGATCCTGGCGGGCGCGGGCGTGGCGGCGGTACTGCTGATCGGGATCGCGATCGCCGTCTTCCGCTACAGCGTGCGGCTGCCGATCACGCAGTTCTTCACCTGGACCTCGCGGCTGATCGCGGTGCTGGCGGTGATCCTGGCCGGCAAGGGCGTGGCCGCGCTGCAGGAGGCGGGCATCGTGCCGGTCGATCCGGTGGCCTTCATCTCGCTGCCGGTGGTGGGGCTGTACGCCAACGCCCAGGCGCTGGCCCTGCAGGCGCTGCTGATCGCGCTGGTGCTGTTGGGCACCTGGTACAACCGCAGCCTCGCGCAGCGTCGCGACGCTGCCGCCTGAGTTAAGCCGTACTGTTAATGCATGCTTGCATAATCGTCATCGTCGGGTCATCTTGCGATCTCTAACAAGATCTATGACTCGGAACCGATGTTGAGGAAACAGGCATGTACGACAGGTTGCGCAGCATGATGCTGGCCCGGCGCGTTCGCCACGCGCTGGACACCCGCCACCCGGAAGTGGCGATGCACGTGGTCTCTCTGCGGCCGCCCCAAGGCTACTACACCGGTGCAGTACGTCTGCCGGATGTCAGCGATGATGTACCGCACATCGTCGCGCTGCGTTGGTGGTCGCCGGAGATGTCAGCCAATCAGGTGGCGGATCGAATCGCGCGGGAGATCGCGCCTCTCGTGCGGCAGCAGCCTGCCGACAGGTCGGCGGATGCGTTGCTACGCTGCGGGCCGGGCCTGATCCGTCGCGAGCGCGCGTAGGCACAGATGGCGGCGCGTGGCCGCGAAGGGAGAGTGGCGTCCCCAAGGGGATTCGAACCCCTGTTACCGCCGTGAAAGGGCGGTGTCCTAGGCCTCTAGACGATGGGGACGTGGCAGGTGCCGTTCGGCGGGTGGTGGAGCCAGGCGGGATCGAACCGCCGACCTCTTGCATGCCATGCAAGCGCTCTCCCAGCTGAGCTATGGCCCCGTCGCCGAGCCGCGAACTATAGGGTTCGCGGCTCGGGGTGTCAATCCGCCTGCGCCGGACCCGGCGCGGGTTTCGCCGCCTCGTTCGTCTGGCGCTCGACGAAGGGCTTGAGCAGGTCCAGCGGCAGCGGGAACACCAACGTCGAGGTGCGATCCCCGGCGACGTCGATCAGCGTCTGCAGATAGCGCAGCTGCAGTGCCTGCGGCTCCGAGACCAGCACGCGGGCGGCATCGGCGAGCTTCTGCGCCGCCTGCATCTCGCCCTCGGCGTTGATGATCTTCGCCCGCCGGGCCCGTTCGGCCTCCGCCTGCCGGGCAATCGCCCGCACCATGCTCTCGTCCAGGTCCACGTGCTTGATCTCGACGTTGGCCACCTTCACGCCCCAGGCGTCGGTCTGTTCGTCGAGGATGCGCTGGATGTCGATGTTCAGCTTCTCGCGCTCGGCGAGCATCTCGTCCAGATCGTGCTGGCCGAGCACCGAGCGCAGGGTCGTCTGCGCGAGCTGGCTGGTCGCCTCGAAGTGATTCTCGACCTGGATGATCGAGTTTTCCGGGTCCACCACGCGGAAATAGAGCACCGCGTTGACCTTCACCGAGACGTTGTCGCGCGAGATCACGTCCTGCGTTGGCACGTCCATCACCACGGTGCGCAGGTCCACCCGCACCATCTGCTGGACCACCGGCACCACCACGATGATGCCCGGCCCCTTGACCTTGTAGAAGCGGCCGAGCAGGAAGATCACGCCGCGCTCGTATTCGCGCAGCACGCGGATGCCGCTGAACAGGACGATCAGCGTCAGCGCGAGCAGGAAGAACAGAATATAGCCAGTCATCAGGAGCGGTCCTTCTCGTCGATCGGTTCGACCGTGAGTCTAAGCCCGTGGCGACCGACGACGCGCACCGGCGTGCCGGCGGCGAGCGCCGCGGACGCCTCGGCCTGCCAGTGCTCGCCATGCACGTGCACCATCAACGGTGCCGTGGGGGTGCCGGCCTGCACGACCTCGCCCGTCTCGCCGAGCAGGCCGCCGCCGCCGGTCACGGCCGGGCGGCGCTGGGCGCGTCCGGCCCAGAGCAGCAGCGCCAGCAGGGCGAGACCGCCGGCGATGGCCGCGGCGGCCACCAGTTCCAGCGAGACCCGATAGGCCGGCAGGTCGGTGTCGAACAGCAGCAGCGAACCGGCGGTGAGCGCGCCGATGCCGCCGAGCCCGAGCAGGCCGAAACTCGGCGCGAACACCTCCGCCAGCATCAGCAGGGCGCCCAGCGCGATCAGCCCGAGGCCGGCATAGCTGACCGGCAGCACCTGGAAGGCGTACAGCGCCAGCAGCAGGCAGATGCCGCCGATGATGCCGGGGCCGAAGCTGCCGGGGCTGGCGAGTTCGAAGATCAGGCCGTAGATGCCGATCAGCATCAGCACGTAGGCGACGTTCGGGTGCGTGAGCGCCGCGAGGATGCGCACGCGCCAGTCGGGCTGGCGCTGCTCGAGGCGGACATCGGCCAGCGCGAGCGTCTGGGTCTGGCCCTGCAGGGTGATTTGGCGACCGTCCGCGGCAGCGAGCAGGGCGTCCACGTCCGCTGCCAGCAGCTCGATGACGCCGCGTTCGCGCGCTTCGCTCGCCGTCAGGCTGGCGCCCTCCAGCACCGCCTGTTCCACCCAGCCGGTATCGCGGCCGCGCAGTTCGGCCAGGCTGCGCAGGTAGGCGGCCGCATCGCTGCGGCGTTTGCGGCGCAGCGCGGCGGCATCGGAGTCTGCCGCGGTGTCCGTATCGGCTGCGGGTGCGTCGGCCTGCTCGCCGCCGCCGCCGATCTGCACCGGGGTCGCGGCGCCGAGGTTGCTGCCCGGCGCCATGGCCGCCAGATGGCTGGCATAGAGGATATAGGTGCCGGCACTGGCCGCGCGCCCGCCGGGTGGGACCCAGGCAAGGATCGGCAGGCCGCTGTCGAGGATGCCGTGGATGATCTGGCGCATGGCGGTATCGAGCCCGCCCGGCGTGTCCAGCCGCAGGACGATCGCGGCCGCATCGCCGGCCCGCTCGGCGGCCTCGATCTCGCCGGTCAGCCAGTCGGCCGTGGCCGGCCCGAGCGGCCCTTCGACCGGCAGAACCAGCACGCGCGCCGGCGCGGGGGCGGCGCCGGCCGTGGCGAGCAGCAGGCCGGCGGTCAGCGCCAGCAACCCGCCTGCGACTCGGCGGCAGCGGGCGGCGATCCGCACTCGGCAGGCCGGCAGGGGCGGGCGCCGGCGCATACCTCGCCTAGGCCGCCAGCCCGGCGGCGAGCTCGCGGGCGCGGGCGATGCGCCGCAGCGTGGCCTCGCGTCCCACCAGTTCGAGCGAGACGTCGATCGGCGGAGAAACGCTCGTGCCGGTGAGCGCCACCCGCAGCGGCTGCGCCACCTTGCCGAGCTTGAGCGTCAGCGCCGTGGCCACGGCCTCGACCGCCTCGTGCAGGGCCGGACGTGTCCACTGCGCCGCCGTCAGCTGCTCGGTCAGGGCATCGAGCACCGCCTCGGCGCCCACCAGGTGCTTGCGCAGCGCCTTGGGATCGTACTCGGCCGGATCGGCATAGAAGAAACGGCTGCCTTCGGCCATCTCCGCCAGTGTCTTGGCCCGCTCGCGATAGGCCTCGACCACCGCCTCCAGCGTCGGTCCCTCGCGCACGTCGATCTGCCGGCGATCCATCTGCCAGGCGAGCTCCGCGGCGACCCGCGTGGCCGGCAGCGTCTTGATGTAGTGCTGGTTCAGCCAGAGCAGCTTGTCGGGATTGAAGCTCGAGGGCGCCTTGTGCACCGCCGTCAGGCGAAAGTGCGCCAGCAGCGCATCGCGATCGAAGATCTCCTCGTCACCGTGTGACCAGCCGAGCCGGGCGAGATAGTTGATCAGCGCCTCGGGCAGATAGCCTTCCTCCCGGTACTGCAGCACGCTCACCGCACCGTGCCGTTTGGACAGGCGCTTGCCGTCGGCGCCGAGAATCATCGGCACGTGGGCGTAGGCGGGTGGCGCATGCGCCAGCGCCTGGCAGATGTGCATCTGCCGCGGCGTGTTGTTGATGTGATCGTCGCCGCGCACCACGTGGGTGATGCCCATGTCGGTGTCGTCGATGACCACCGTGAAGTTGTAGGTCGGCGTGCCGTCGCTGCGGGCGATGATCAGGTCGTCCAGCTCGGCGTTGTCGAACACGATCTCGCCCCGGATCAGGTCGTGCACGGTGATGCTGCCCTCGCGGGGCGTGCGAAAGCGGATCACCGGCGGATCGCCCTCGCTGCCGGCGGTCTGTTCCCGGTCGCGGCAGTAGCCATCGTAACGGGGCTTCTCGCCCCGGGCCTGCTGCGCCTCGCGCAGCGCCGCCAGACGCTCCCGCGAGCAGTAGCAGGGGTAGGCGTGGCCGCTCGCCAGCAGCTGTTCGAGCACTGCGCGATAGCGGTCGAAACGCTGCGTCTGGAAGTAGGGACCCTCATCGTGCCCGAGGCCAAGCCACGCCATGCCCTCCAGGATCGCCTCCACATAGATGGCCTCGGAACGCTCGCGGTCGGTATCTTCCACCCGCAGCACGAAGCGGCCGCCGTGCTGGCGCGCGTGCAGCCAGCTGAACAGCGCGGTGCGGGCCCCGCCGATGTGCAGGTGGCCGGTCGGACTGGGAGCAAAGCGGGTGACGACGGACATGGCGTTCGAACGTGGCGGGCGAGTGCGTACTCTACCAAGCGCAGGCCGACAGGACGCTGCCGGCACGCACAGCGGCCGGCGCCAGCTCGCCCCCCAGGATTGACCGGCGCCATGGTGGGCATTACCATCGCCCGCCTGCGTGGGGCGGTTAGCTCAGCGGGAGAGCACTGCCTTCACACGGCAGGGGTCGCTGGTTCGATCCCAGCACCGCCCACCAGTCCTTATCCTTTTGCAAGCGCATGGCCGTGCCGGTAAACCGGCCTTCGTGCCCGCCGCCGGCGTGGCGCGCGCGGCCCGCTGGAAGGCGAGCGCCCTCGCTCTGCCCCGGCGGCGATACGCCCGCTTCGCCCGGCACCGTTCGCCCGGCACCGGCATGCAGCCATGCCCGGCCTTCGGCCCAGCAGTCGCTCGACTGCGCGCCTCGATCGGCCTTGCGGCACCGTCGCTGCGCCTGCCCGAAACGATCAGTGCCCGTACGCGGCCGGTAGCTACGCTTGCGCGCGGCGCTCACGCCCGCACAGGTCGAACTCGCCATGCCACCGGCGAGCGGTCGATCGGCCGGCCTGCCCGCGACGCGTCCGCGACACGAGCGGCCGGGGTAGCGACAGCATCGAACGTGCGCTGCCATGGCCGCCGACCAGGGAATCGACCGGGCGGCCACGCGGCCTGGCACCGAAACCGCCCGCGGATGCCTCGTGGAAAGACCTCCTTGACGGCCTCGTGTGGCGGTGCCATCGTCCGGCGAGCCGAAGCGCCGGGTGCCCTCGGCCCAGTGACGGCCGCTGCCCGCGCGCAGCACGACTCGACTCAGGAACGGACGGGAGCAGAACCATGCCGGCAGGACGCCTTTCGATTGCAATCGCCATGGCCGCACTGCTGATGCCCATTGGCGGTGCTCATGCGCAGGACACGCTCGATGAGGCGATGACAGTGCGTTTCCCCGACAGCACCCTGGTGGGCGAAGATCGCAAGAACTACGACGCCAGGAGCTTCGCATTGGGTATGAAGCCGAAGTCCTCGGCAGAAGACAGATTGGACCTAGAGGGCAAGGTTGCGACGGCCCGGTACGAAACGGCGGCAACGGCCTCGCCGCTGGAGATCCTTCGTTCGCTCCAGCGTGCTTTCAGGGCGCAGGGCTACGAGACACGTTTCGAATGTACGGACAGGTGCAATACGCTGGGTGTCTGGCTGGGGAAGCAGGGCCTTCGTACACCCTCCAACGGCTGGCGTACGTTGAGAACGGTGACCATGGAGCGCGAGGCGCAAGGTCAACGGACGATGGTGGCCGTGGCGGCTAGCACCCTGGACGATGTTTCCTCCTACGCCGTACTCGCACTCTCGACCGAGGCCGAGGTGGCGCAAGCCGAGGTCCAAAGCGCCGAGAAGATTGCCTCGGCGATCAGCGCCGAGGGTGCGGCGGCGATCTATGGGCTGGAGTTCGAGACGGGCAAGGCCGAACTCCTCCCGGCGGCGGAACCGGCGCTGACGCAGATGGCGGGTTTCCTCATGGCCGATCCCGAGGTCAGCATCCTGCTGGTCGGACACACCGACAACGAGGGGACGTTCGACTACAACCTCGACCTGTCCGAGCGGCGCGCGCGCGCGGTACGCCAGGCGCTGATCGACCGGCACGGGATCGGCGCCGATCGGCTGACCTCGATCGGCGTTTCCTTCGCCGCGCCGAAAGCGCCCAATACCTCGGCAGAAGGGCGCGCGCGCAACCGCCGCGTCGAGATGGTGCCGCGCTAGCCCGCCCGCCGCAGG
>JAASSS010000103.1 GCA_021767745.1 Pseudomonadota bacterium | reverse complement strand
TCACTGCACCCGGCCGGCCACATCCTCGGTTCGGCGCAGGTGCGCATCGAGGTGGACGACCGCGTGTGGGTCGTCTCGGGCGACTACAAGCGGCAGGCCGATCCCAGCTGCGAGCCCTTCGAGGTGGTGCCCTGTGAGGGCTTCATCACCGAGGCCACCTTCGCCTTGCCGGTCTATCGCTGGCCGGCGCCGGTCGAGGTAGTCGCACAGATCATCGACTGGTGGCAGACCAATGCGGCGGCGGGCCGGGCGAGCCTCCTGTACTGCTACAGCCTCGGCAAGGCGCAGCGGGTGCTGGCCGAGCTGCAGGCCGCCGGTGCCCGTGGCGCCGCCCTGCCCGTGCGGCCGGCCTACCTGCACAGCGCGCTGCTGACGCTGACGGCGATCTACCGGCAGGCGGGCATCTCGCTATGGCCAACCGCGCCGCTCAACGCCCTGGCGGGCGACGGTGCCGGCGAGCTCATCCTGGCGCCACCGGCTGCGGAGAAGGGCAACTGGCGCCGGCGCCTGGCACGGCCGGCGACGGCGATGTGCTCGGGCTGGATGCGGGTGCGCGGCAACCGCCGGCGACGGGGCTACGAACGCGGCTTCGTGCTGTCCGACCATGCCGACTGGCCGGCCCTGCTGCAGACCGTCCGCGAGACCGGTGCCCGCCGTGTGCTGACGATGCACGGGCAGAGCACGGAGCTGGCAGCCTTCCTGCAGGAGCAGGGCCTCGATGCCGCGCCGCTGGCCGGGCATGCCTGAGGCATGCGTCGCTTCGTTGCCCTGTTCGAGACGCTGGATGCCACCACGGCGACCAATGCCAAGGTCGAGGCGCTGCGTTCGTACTTCGCCGCCGCGCCGCCTGCCGATGCCGCCTGGGCGGTGTACTTTCTCACCGGTCGGCGGCTCAAACACCTGATCGGCCCGGTCCGGCTCAAGCGCTGGCTGATCGAGCAGACGGGCCTGCCTGCCTGGCTGGTCGATGCCAGTCACCAGCACGTGGGCGATCTCGCCGAGACCATCGCCCTGTTGCAGGCCGACCCTGCCGCCCCGGTGCCGCCGCAATCCCTCGCCGAGTGGGTCGAAGGCCGGCTGCTGCCGCTCGCGGCGCAGGCTGAGGCAGACCAGGCAATACAGCTCACCGCGTGGTGGCAGACGCTACCGCCGACCGCCTGCCTGTTGGTGAACAAGTTGCTGACCGGCGCCCTGCGCGTCGGAGTCTCGCAGACGCTGGTGGAGCGTGCGCTGGCGGAGGTGGCCGGCCTGCCGCGCCCGGTGATCGCCCACCGCCTGATGGGCGACTGGCAGCCCGACAGCGATTTCTATCGCGTCCTGCTCGATCCGGATGCCACCACGGCCGACCAGGCCCGCCCCTATCCCTTCTTCCTCTGCCACCCGCTGACGACGCCGCCGGCCTCACTCGGCCCCCGCGATGACTGGCAGGTGGAGTGGAAATGGGATGGCATCCGCGCGCAGCTCGTGCGCCGCGAGGCCGACATCGCCCTATGGTCGCGTGGCGAAGCGCTGATCACCGAACGCTTCCCGGAGGTGGTCGAGGCCGCTGGCACGCTGCCCGCCGGCGTCGTGCTCGACGGCGAGCTGCTCGCCTGGCAGGACGAGGTGCTGCCCTTCGCCGCCCTGCAGCGCCGCCTCGGGCGCAAGACGCTGACACCGCGGCTGCTGCGCGAGGTGCCGGTGATCCTGCTCGCCTATGACCTGCTGGAGCAGGCCGGCGAGGACATCCGCCCGTTGCCCCTGCAGGTGCGCCGCGCCCGCCTGGCCGACCTGCTCACCGACGCCCCGCCCGCGCTGCGGCTCTCGCCGCGGATCGAGGCGCCGGACTGGCCGGCGCTGGCCAAGCTGCGCGAGCAGTCGCGGGCCCGGCGGGTGGAGGGCTTCATGCTCAAGCGCCACGACAGCCCCTACCGTGCCGGCCGGCGCAAGGGCGAGTGGTGGAAGTGGAAGATCGCCCCGCACACGCTCGATGCGGTGCTGACACATGCCCAGCCCGGCGCCGGGCGGCGCTCGAACCTCTACACCGACTACACCTTCGCGGTCTGGGACGAGCAGGATCGGCTGGTCCCGATCGCCAAGGCCTACTCCGGCCTGACCGACATGGAGATCGCCGAGCTGGACGCCTGGATCCGCCAGCACACGCGCGAGCGCTTCGGTCCGGTGCGGGCGGTGGAACCGCAACTGGTCTTCGAGCTGGCCTTCGAGGGGCTCGCCCCGTCCCGGCGCCACAAGTCCGGCATCGCCGTGCGCTTCCCGCGCATCCTGCGCTGGCGCCGCGATCTCGACGCCCAGGACGCCGACCGCCTCGCCGATATCCGCCAGCTCATCGGAACCTGACGCCCGCGGGTGCGTCCGATCGGCAGGGTTCGAGCGAGCTGGCGGACCTGCCGGCTTCCCCGCCGACTGCTGCGGAGCGATCACGATGCGCCATCTCCTCATCGCGTTGCCTATCTGCCTTGGCCTGTCCCTGCCCTTGGCGGCGACCGCCGAACCCGTGCCGGTGGGCGTCGCCGCGGCCGAGACGGGCAATGGCCTGCCGCGCGGAGCCGATGGGCGCTGCTTCGTGCTCACGCCGCGGCACCTGCTGACGGAAGCCAGCCCGCAGATCACGACGGCCGGGGGTGACACGCTCGAGGTGGATGCAGTGCGCGAACTCGGTGATGATCTCGCCGTGCTCACGCCCCCCGAGCCGCTCGCCGGGTGCGAGCGCGACTGGCCGAGCGCCCGGGGTCTCGGAAATCTGTTGCAGCAGGCTGTCGAGGGGCAGTTGGTCGCGCGGGACGGGCAGGGCGAGATTCAGCGGCACACGGTGCGCCTCGTCAGCCACAGTCCGCGGTGGGTCATTGTCGCTGCGCAGACACCAAACGCCGACAACAGCGGCAGCGCGGAGGCTGCGCCTTCCTCGCTACCTGTGGAGTTTCACGGCGCACTGCTGCGCGTGCACGATCGTCCCGTGGGCATGCTGATACGCACCGACGCCGACCGCGGCGAGGGGACGGTGCTGCGGCTCGACTACCTGCGCGAGCTCACTGCGCCACTGTTCTCCACGGACGCCGCCACCGGCACCGACTGATCATCCCGCCCGCATCGCTCAGATCGGCGTGATGGCCTCGGCCGCGGCCCGCTTGCGCTCGTCGAACCACTTGCCGAGCTCCTCGGCACGCGTCTTGTCGATTTCCTTGCGCGCCACCTCGAAGAACTCCTCTTCTTCCTCTTCCATGTGGTGCTCGAGCAGCTCCTTGAGCGTCTTGAACTTCTGCAGCCACTGTTCGTTCATCATCGCGACGGTGGCCAGCTCCTCGACCAGGTTGTTGGCCATGTGGTGCTCGTTGTAGGCCTCGAAGGCCTCCCCATCCTCGCCCTCCTTGCGCAGCTGCGCGTAGAAGGTGGCCTCCTCGACCTTGTGGTGGGTCCAGATGTCGATCTTGAACTCGTCGAACAGGCGCCGGCGCGTCTTCTCGGCGCTGTTGCTGGTGTCGGCGATCTTCTCCATCAGCTCTCTGGCGTGATCGTGATCGGCCTTGATACGGGCGTAGATGTCCTGCGACACGGCGATAGCTCCCTGAGCACTACGGGGACGAATGAGACCACCCGCGGGCGGCAAGATTCCTCGGCTGCCGATTCGCTGGCGCTGGCACACGCCATCCGTCGGCTGTGACTGAAATATTACCTACAACAATACTCTGGACAGGCAGCATAAGAGGCTTATGATGTTAAGACCGGGCCTTGACGTCGATAACTTCTAAACCTATTGCTAGGTAGCATCACTTCACAGGTGATGCTCGGCTCTCCAGGAACGAGAGTGAGAGGGTGGCAGCCATTTTCTCAAGGAGCACTATGCCATGAACGAGTTTCTCGCCTACTTCCGCTTTAGCGGCCCTTTCATCGCGCTGGTCTACACGCTGTGGCTGTTCGTCACAGGAAGTGTCGATATGACGTGGCTGCTGCTCGGGATCGTGCCGGTCATCCTGTTGCTGGAAGCCACGCTCGGCGAATCCCACGACGTGCACCCCTACCGCCACCAGGGCGTCTTCGTGGCGGCGATGTATGTGTTCGTGGGCGCAACGCTGCTGCTGTTCACGCTGTTCGTCTGGATGCTGGCGTACGGCTATCGCGGGATCGACCTGCTCTGGCTGGGCCGCGGTGTCGAGGCGCTGACCGGCTTCGACATGCGCGCCGCTCATGCCGATGACGATTGGACGAACTACCTGGCGGCGGCGCTCGCGGTGGCCGTGCTGAACGGCTTCAGCGCCATCGGCCTGGGCCACGAACTCGGCCATCGCACCGGCGATACCGTGGCGCATGCGATTTCCCGCTTCGCCGGCGTGACCTGCGGCTTCACCTACTACGCGATCGAGCACCCGCTTGGGCATCACGAAACGGTCGGGACCCCTTACGACTCCAGCACGGCGCTGCGTGGGGAGTCCGTGTATGGCTATTTTCTGCGGACCAGCAAACATGACTACACCGCTGCCTGGGAGATCGAAAGCGAGCGTATGCGGCGCCTCGGCAAGCCAGTGATCCACTGGCAGAACCGTCTGCTGCAGGGCTGGGCCGGTGAGGCCGCACTCGCGCTGGCGATCGTGCTGGTGGCGGGGCCGATGGGACTGATGTGGGTGCTGCTTGCCGCGCTGGGTACGCATTTCGCCTACAAGGCCGGGACCTACCCGCAGCACTACGGCATCACGCGGGTACCCGGATCCACCGTCAAGGCCCACCATGCCTGGGACCCGGCGCACCGTTTCGACTTCTGGCTCTCGCTGGGCACGGTGCGGCACGCCAACCACCACGTGAACGGCGAGCTGGAGTACTGGAAGCTGGCGCTGCAGGAGCGTGGTGCCCGCATGCGCCTGGGCTTCATCGCTTCGATCCTGCTCGGGCTGATCCCGCCTCTGTGGCATCGCTACGCGACACCGCTGGTGATCGAATGGGACGAACGGCTGGCAAGCCCGGAGGAACGCAAGATCGCCGCGGAGCACAGCGAGTGGACCGGCCGACCGGCCTTCGTTGCCCATGCGGCCCGCCTGCGGCAGCAGGCCGGCGACGATACGGATGCGGGCGAGATGGCACTCGCCTGAACCGTGGCGGCTGCCGCGGCGCGGCAGCAGGCACAGATAGAAAGGCCCCGCTCACGCGGGGCCTTTCTGCAAGTGGCGGCAGGTCGTCTACAGCTTGCCCAGCCCCCAGGGACCGGTGATCGCGAAGGTGATACCGGGGGTCTGGATGTTCACGAACAACCAGCGGCCATCCGGGCTGTAGGTCGCCCCGGCGAACTCGCGGCCACGGAAGTCACCGGCCGAAGTACCGAGCGCTTCCAGCAGCTGGAAGGCAGCGCGATCCGTGATGCCGCCCGGCAGGCCGTTTGCCTGCAGCGCCTGGATCAGACGCCGCGGCTGCTCCCACAGCTCGACGTTATTCTCGGCGAAGTGGAAGATCTCTCCGTCCACCGTGAGGCCGCGCAGATCGCAGGGATAACCACCGTCCTCGCACAGCAGCAGACCGCCGCGCGGGCTGACGGTGAGGTTGTCCGGGCTGTCCAGCACCTCGACGCTGAAGGACTCGTACACCAGCCGCAGCACGCCGCGCGCCGGATCGTACTCCCACACCTGACCGAGATTCGAGTCACCGCCGCTGGTGGCCGTGAAGTAGATCTTGCCGGCGCCATACCAACAGCCTTCCAGCCGGGCGAAGACGGCGCCGCCCTTGTCGAAGCCCTGGCGATACACGCCGAGGTTATCCAGCTCGCCAGCCGGCGCACCGGGATTGGAGTGCGGCATGTCGGGGTCGTCGATCGTGACCCAGGCCACCGGGAAGCTGTCGTTGATCTCCAGGCCCGAACGCAGATCCCGCTGTGGGTCGCCGGCCACGGCCAGCATCTGCAGCGTACCGCCATCGACCAGACGGCCGGGTGTGTTCGGGATGAAGCGATAGAAGCCGGCCGTCCCGCGATCCTCGGTCTGGTAGAGGATGCCGCTCTGCGGGTCCACCGCCACTGCCTCATGATAGAACCGGCCCATGGCCTTGAGCGGGACGGGCGCGGCGCGGCCTTCGACCGGCACCTCGAAGACGTAGCCGTGCGGCAGCTCGGCGTTGCCCTTCTCCGGGCCGTTCAGCGTTTCCTCGCAGGTCAGCCAGCTGCCCCAGGGCGTCGGGCCGCCGGCGCAGTTGCGCACGGTGCCGGCGATGCTGGGCACGCTGCCGAGGAAGGCCCCGGCCTCGGGGTCGAAGCGCAGCGAGGTCGTGCCACCGCCGCTGGCCGGGTTGTAGGTGATGGCGGCATCGCCGAAGCTGCCGCCGCTGGTGAGCTCATGGTTGCGGATCAGCACGACCTCGCCGTTCGGGCCGTCGAAGGCCGCCATGCCGTCATGGCCGCCGGGGGTGGGCGCACCGGAATCCAGTGCATCGCCCGCCCAACCGAAGGTCAGGTAGCGAAAGCCCTTCGGCAGCTTCAGCAGCGGCAGGCCGGTGGTGGCATCGAAGGTCGGATACAGCGGCCCGTAGGCGGGATCGACGCGCCCGGCCACGCGGCTCAGACGGTTGGCGCCACTCAGCGGACCGGGGGTGATGGCACGGCTGGCCAGGGCCTGCAGCGGCACGGCGGCAGCCACGGCCGCCACACCGGCGGCGGCACCGCCGCGACGCAGGAACTG
>JAASSS010000102.1 GCA_021767745.1 Pseudomonadota bacterium | reverse complement strand
GACCGTGCCCCCGTCGGAGTGTCCTGTCAGCACGATCCGCTGCCGATCCACACACCACTGCGCGGCGATCTCGACCGGAACCTGCGCCAGTGCCGTGACCGACGCCGCGCTCAGCCGGATGCTGCCGACATAGGCGACGAGATAGCCACGCAGGGTCAGGGCCCGGGTGAGGCCCGTATAGCGTTCGACCAGCCCCGGCCCGAGCCCAGCCGGCGCGTAGACAACCACCAGCGGGTGCGCGTGGGTGGCGAGGTAGTTCGCGGGCGCCCGCACGCGATAACGGATGGCACCGAGCCGACCCTGCGGCGATGGCTGCGCCCTGGCCGGGCAATCGGCCGCAGATGCCCCGGTATAATTGGCCGCAGCCGGCTCCAGTGCCGGCCCCCAGTGCAGATAATGCGAGCTCGCCCAGAGCAGCCCGGCCGCGGTGCCGACCATCAGCAGCACCAGCAGCATCTGCAGACCGCGCAGCACCGTGCCCACATCCCTCTCCGCTTGCTCGCGTGCCGGCTCCCTCGGGAACTGCCGGCCCGCCGGTGCTATCACACCGATTCAGGTATCGACGGGAGGCAAGCATGGCACAGCAGATGCAGGCGGCGCAGATCAGTGCGGCGGGCGGCGAATTCGAACTGGTGACGCGGCCGGTTCCCGAGCCCGGTCCGGGCGAGGTGCGGATTCGCGTCGCCGCCTGCGGCATCTGTCACAGCGATGCACTGGTGCAACAGGGCGCGTTCCCCGGTCTTTCCCTGCCAAGGGTGCCCGGGCATGAAGTGGTGGGTGCGGTCGATGCCGTGGGCGATGACGTATTCGCCTGGGAGGCGGGAGAGCGGGTCGGCGTCGGCTGGCACGGTGGGCATTGCCTGCACTGCGAATCCTGCCGCCGCGGCGACTTCGTCACCTGCGCCAACCAGCAGATCTGCGGCATCAGCTACGACGGTGGTTACGCCGAGTACATGATCGCGCCGCAGGAGGCGCTGGTTGCGCTGCCCGACACCTTGGACGCCGTCGAGGCCGCGCCGCTGCTCTGCGCGGGCCTGACCACCTTCAACGCGTTGCGCCACTGCGGCGCACGTGCGGGTGATCTGGTGGCGGTACAGGGGCTCGGCGGCCTGGGCCACCTCGGTGTGCAGTTCGCGCGGGCGATGGGCATGAGGGTGGTGGCGATCTCGCGGGGCCAGGACAAGGCTGCGCTTGCAGAGAAGCTGGGCGCCACCGCCTATATCGATGCGACCGCGAACTCGCCCGCCGAGGCACTGGCCGCGATGGGCGGCGCGCGGGCGATCCTGGCGACCGCCCCCAGCGGTGAGGCCATCAGCGGGCTGATCGACGGCCTGGCCGTGAACGGCGAACTGCTCGCCATCGCCGCTACGCCCGAAGCCATCGAGGTGAGCCCACTGCAGTTGATCATGCAGCGCCGCCGGATCGTCGGCTGGCCCAGCGGCACGCCGCGAGACAACGAGGATACGCTCGGCTTCGCGGCACAAGGCGGCATCGCGCCGATGATCGAGCGCTTCCCGCTGGCGGAGGTCAACGTCGCCTTCCGGCGCATGCTGAACAACGAGGTGCGCTTCCGCGCCGTGCTCACCCTGTCGCAGGCAGCGTAGGCGCTGCGTGCTAGGCTGCCGCTACCATTGTCGACCCGGATTTACGTCACATGAAACGTCTGATGATTGCGATGCTGCTGGCCATGCTGCCGCTGGCTCACGCCCACACCGACAAGACCGATGATCCCATCGCCTACCGGCAGGCCGTCTTCAACCTGATCGGCTGGCACTTCTCGCGAATGGGAGACATGGTCAAGGGTGAACAGGCCTACGATGCCGAGGCCTTCGCCGAGCATGCGCGCAAGGTGCAGGCGCTCTCCGAGTTTACCCTCACCGGCTTCGAGACCCGCTCGATGTCCCGCAAGAGCAACGCCAACCCCAAGCTGTGGGACAACAAGGCCGACTTCGAACAGAAGATGACCGATTTCCGTGAGGCCGCCGCGGCGCTGGCCGAGGCCACCCCGGCCGACGACGTGGCGGCGCTGCGCGATCCGTTCATCGCTACCGCCGACAGCTGCAAGAGCTGCCACGATCGCTACCACGAGGACTGAAGGCGTCGCCGGCGCGATCAGCCGAGCAGCAGCCACAGGCCGGCTGCGAGCGCGCTGAGCAGCAGCGCCGCCAGCACGATGCCGCCGCGCACGACCGGCGCGGCGGCAGCCTCGTCCGCCGATACCCGCTTGCGCCCGTGCAGCATCGGGCCGATGAGGTTCTCGCCACGCAGCAGCCAGTAGGCGAGGATCGCCGCCACGTGTGTGGCCACGGCCAGCAGCAGCAGCGTGAAGTTCAGATGATGCAGGCGCGTGGCCAGCGTCGACATGGCCGGCGACACGTGCTCGGCCAGCGGACCCTCGACGAAGAAGCCGTCGCTGGCGAACAGGCCGGTTACCGGCTGCACCAGTACCAGCGCCAGCAGCGCCATCACCATCCAGCCGCCCAGCGGGTTGTGGCCGAGATCCCCGGCATGCTCGCCGGTGCGCCACGTGCGGGCGTAATGCCACACCGCCGACGGAGGCCGCAGGAAATGGCGAAATCGCGCGTGGTAGCTGCCGACAAAACCCCACACGATGCGAAAGCTCACCAGCACCAGCACGGCGTAGCCGATCCACTTGTGATAGCGCATGGCATCCACGCCGAGTTCAGCGGTCAGCCACGCGCCGCTGAGCAGCCCGACCAGGATCCAGTGGAACAGCCGCACCGGCAGGTCCCACACCGTGACCGCGCTCAATGCCGCCGGCTCGCGTTGCCTCTTCGCCGTCATGATGACCCCTTGGTTCGAGTTCCGAGACCGGCATAGCATCGACGCGCCGGTGCGGCAGCGGCAAGTAGCCGGCCGCTGGCCAGGGAACGCCGTGCCCGGTGATACGCTCCAACAGGCGCCGGGCGATTCTGCCGCGGCCGCGAATCCACGCCGGGAGAATCCGATGATGTTCCGCAATCTTCCCCTTGCCCTGCTGTCGACAGTGGCCCTCACTGCCGGTCCCGCGGCCGCGCAGAGCCTCATGCTCGATCCGGGTGCGGACGACCCGGCGCCGGTGACCGCCGCAGTTGCCCGCCTGCACCCGACGGCTGGCAACGAGGCGCAGGGCACGGTGCGACTGCAGGAGAGCGAGGCCGGCCTTGCGGTCGGCGCCGAGATCAGTGGTCTGCCGGCTGGCAGCACGCACGCCTACCACGTACACGTCTACGGCGACTGCACCGGCGCCGACGGCAAGAGCGCCGGCACACACTTCCATTTCGACGGCAGTTCGCTCAATCCGCCGGCCGACATCGACGAGATCACCGGCAACCTCGGCGAACTCGTCGCCGACGATCAAGGCACGGCGACGCACCGCGCGCTGATCCCGGACGCCTCCCTGCAGGGCGAGTACACGCTGCTGGGGCGTTCGATCGTCATCCACGCCAAGCCGAACGACGCCACGCAGCCGCCAATCGGTGCGGCCGGTGGTCGATTGGCCTGCGGTGTGATCGGCGTCGCTGCAGGCCACTAGGCCCCGGGAGTTTGCGACGGCTCCGGTGAATCGATAGAATCGCCGACTGTCCGATCGGTCACCCATGGCGAACTCATGGCCAAGGCGAGTGAGCCCTCGCAACGAAGCGCAGGCGCACAGGGCGTGCTGGATGCCGCGAAGGCGTTGTTTTCCGAACAGGGATACGACGCGGTATCCATTCATGCCATTGCGGAACGTGCCGGCGTCAGCAAGGCGAATGTTTTTCATCACTTCGAGTCGAAAGAGGCGCTCTACCTCGCGGTGCTCGAACAGGCGTGCGCGCGCTTCTCGGAGCTGCTGGAGTGTCAGCAGGAGGAGGGCGGCGATGTGGGGGAGGTCGTCCGCGCCTTCGCCCAGCGCCACATGCGCCTGCTGGAGGCAGACGAGCAGCGTGCCCACCTGATCCTGCGCGGCATCCTCACCAATGGTGAGCGGCTGAGCGCGGGGCGCAGCGAAGCTGTCTTCGCAGAAGGTTTCCTGCGGCTGGTGCGGCTATTCTCCGACGCCGGCGAGTGCGGCGTGCTGCGTGCCGGCATCTCGCCGGCGTTGCCGGCGTTCCTGTTACTGACCGGTAACGTCCTTTACTTCAAACTGCGTGACCGAATTACCGATTCTGCGGCGCTGGCGCCGGATGCGGAGCACTTCGTGAGTATGCTGTGCGATCTGGTGTTGCACGGTGCCTTGCGTCCCGCCGTCGAGTCTGCCGCTGGTTAGTGCCGGCGGCTAAAGGGGTTTGCATGAATAAGCTGTGGGGTGGCTTGGCGGCCGCGCTGTTCGTGGTGCTGGGCGGCTGCGGAGGGGAGGCGCCGGAAGAGGCGACCGATGCAGCGCCGCGAACCACGCTGGTGACCGCGACCGAGGCGCAGGCGCGTCAGGTCGAGGTCGTGGAGCGCTCGCTCGGCCAGATCATCAGCAAGGTCGACCCGATGATCGCCGCCGAGGTTGCCGGGCGGGTCGAGCAGGTGCTGGTACAGGTGGGCGACGAAGTCGCCGCCGATGAGGTGCTGGCGCGCATCGATGCCGAGGACTACCGGCTGAATCTGGATCAGGTCAGAGCGGATATCGCGCGGCTGGAGGCGCTGCGCCAGCAGCAGCAGCGTCTGGTCGAGCGTTACCGCAAGCTCGTGGCCGACAAGTTCTTCTCGGAGAGCGCGCTGGATGAGGCCGAGACCCAGCTGCGCGCGACGCAGCAGCAACTGCGCGCGGCACAGGCGCAGCTGCGGCAGGCTGAACGCAATGTCGGCCGGACCGACGTGCGCAGCCCGGCGGCGGGGCGGATCGATGCGCGGCTGATCAGCAGCGGAGATTATGTGGGTGTCGGCACGCCGCTGTTCCAACTCTCCACCAGCGACATGCTGCAGGTCGTGTTCCCCTTCCCCGAATCGCTCTCCGGTCGGCTGGATCGGGGTCAGATCGTGCGCATGGTGGTCCCCTCGGCACCGCAGGCCGCTCCGGTGGAGGCGCCGATCACCGAGCTGAGGCCGGCAATCGGCGTCCAGAGCCGGGCGGTCGAGGTGATCGTCGAGGTGGAGAACCCCGGCGGCTGGCGGCCCGGCGCGAGTGTCGACGGCGAGGTCGTGCTGGAAGTCCGTCGCAGTGTGGTGGTGCCGCCGCTGGCCGTGGTCCGACGCCCGAGTGGCGTGGTGGTCTACGAGCTCGTGGATGGCGTGGCGCAGGAGCGGGTGGTGCGGCTCGGCGTGCAGCGCGCAGACTTCATCGAGGTGCTTGAGGGTCTGGAAGCCGGGGCGACGGTGGCGGTCGACGGCGCGTCCTATCTGACCGACGGTGCGCCGGTGCGGATGCAGGAGCCGGCTGCATGAGTCTGCCGGAGCTGTCCATCCAGCGCCACGTGCTGGCGTACATGATGAGCGCGGTGCTGGTGCTGTTCGGCCTGATTGGCTTTCAGCGTCTGGGGGTGGATCGGTTCCCGAACATCGACTTCCCGGTGATCGCCGTAACGACGGTGCAGCCGGGGGGCAACCCGTCGGTGATCGACGCCAGCATCACCAGCGTTATCGAGCGGCAGGTCAACAGCGTGCCGGGCATCGAGAGCATCCGCTCGAGCTCCACGCCGAGCGTGTCGGTGGTGACGATCAGCTTCGAGCTGGAGAAGGACGTCGATGTCGCCTTCAACGAGGTGCAGGCGAAGGTCAATCAGGTCCTGAATCAGCTGCCGGACGACGCCGATCCGCCCGTGGTGGCGAAGCTGGAGACCGATGCGCAGCCCATCCTGTGGCTGGCCCTGTCGGGCGACCGCACGCTGCAGCAGCTCAACGTCTACGCCAACAACGTGCTGCGCAAGCAGCTCGAGAACATCAGCGGCGTCGGTGAGGTGCGGATCGGCGGCGAGCGCGAGCGCACGATTCGAGTCGAACTCTTCCCGGGGCGGCTGGCGGCGAACAACCTTAGCGTGCAGGAGGTGCTCGGCGCCTTCCGCAACGAGCACTTCCTGTTGCCCGGTGGCTTTCTGGTCGGCAACGAGACGGAAGTGCTGCTGGAACTGGATCTGGAGTATCACACGGTCCAGTCGCTGGAGCAGATGATCATCGCCTATCGCGACGGCGCGCCGGTCCGGTTGGGCGACATCGGTCGAGTCGAGGATGCGTTGGCCGACTACCGCCAGCTGGCGCGCTACAACGGCGAGCCGACCGTCGGGCTCGGTATCGTCAAGATCTCCGGCACCAACACCGTGGCGATCATCGATGCCGTGAAGGCCACGCTGGCGGAGGAGATCCGTCCACAGCTGCCGCCCGGACTGGACATCACGATCGCCTCGGATACCTCGACGTTCATCCTGGAGATGGTGCACGCGCTGCAGGAGCATCTGATCAGCGGCACCATACTGGCGGCGCTGGTGGTGTTGCTGTTCCTGCGCAACTTCCGCTCGACGCTGATCATCGCCACTGCGATCCCGGTGTCGCTGTTCGGCGCGATCGCGGTGATGTACTTCTTCGGCTACACCTTCAATGCCATCACGCTGCTGGCGCTGCTGCTGCTGATCGGCGTGGTGGTGGACGATGCCATCGTGGTGCTGGAGAACGTCTACCGCCACCGTGAGGAGGGGCTCGAGGAAGACGCAGCCTCGGCAGCGCTGGCCGGTACCGAAGAGGTCATGTTCGCGGTGCTGGCGGCCACGCTGTC
>JAASSS010000101.1 GCA_021767745.1 Pseudomonadota bacterium | reverse complement strand
TTGTGGTACGGCAGGTCCATGCTCGCCAGCATCGCCCGCAACTGGCGCCGCGCCCGCAGCAGTCGGGTCGGCAGCTTGATCGCCATTTCGCCGACGATGCCGCCGGTGAAGCGGGCGTCGGCCAGCATCAGCAGGGGCGTGCTGACCACCGTGGTGATCAGGCAGACGGCCGGCAGCCCGAGGGCTCGCGCGAGCATCTTGCCCCACATGCAGCAGGAGTCGTAGAGGATGTAGTCGGGCGAGAGCGCCTGCAGGTCGGAGCGCAGTCCTTCCAGGCAGCGCTCGGCGAGCTCGAGCTGCACCATCGCCATATCCACCACCGAGCCGGCGGCGGCGGCGTTGTGGTGATAGTCGAAATAGGGGGCATAGGTGCGGAACTCGGCGCCGCGCTGCTCTATCGTCCGGCGGCTGTCCTCGCCGGCGTAGTAGACGACGCGATGGCCGGCGCCACACAGCGCCTCGACCAGGCCGACGGTGGGGTTGATGTGCCCGGAGGCACCGGGCAGATTGAAGATGATGCCGGTCGGCATGATTCGGCTACCGCTCCACTGGCGCCGCTCGCGTGCGGCATTCCCTTGCTGCTCTCGGCCGTGACGTCGGCAAGTGTAGCCGACGCGTGTGGCTCTCACCCGTTCGCGGCCCCGTCGCGACTGAAGCGGGTGCCGCCGCAGGCCGGACAAGGCTGCAGCTCCCGCGGCCGGTTGAGGTGGATCTCGCGGTTGCAGTCCACGCAGCGCAGCCGCCCGGGCGCGGTCACCTCGCCCGCCTGCCAGATGTCGCTGCGTACGCCGCGCTCGCTCAGCGAGGCGAGCTCGACGCGGGAGTGATCGGTGGCGCGGGCGAGCATGTCGAGCACCCGCGCCTCGATCAGTTCGAGGTCGAAGCGCAGCCAGTCGCCGAGGTTTACCCGCTCGTCGCCGAGAAACTCGCCGGCATGTTCCAGGTCGCGCTGCAGCGAGGCGGCCACCGCCTCGGCATCGGCCGGCGCGAGTTCGCCGGCGGCCAGGGCGGCGTCGCGTTCGCGGGCGACGGCCTCGGCGATGCGCGGCACGCCGTCTTCGGCCTCGGCCTCGGCGTCGAGCCGGCGCTGGACGCGCTCCAGCAGGCGCTCATAGGCGCGTTCGCGGGCGGATGGGGAATCGTTGGCGGCGGGCGTGGTCATTGACTGGCTTCCTGCGGCTGTTGTGGGCCTTCTGGCGCGCTCGGTATCCTTGCCGGCCCCGGCAGGCGAGAGCGCATGATGGATGAGGTCTACCGGCCAGCGGCCGTTGAGCGGCAGGCGCAGGCCTTCTGGTCCGAGCATGGGACCTTCACGGCAACCGAAGATGCCGCGCGGCCGAAATTCTACTGCCTGTCGATGTTTCCCTATCCCAGCGGCCGGCTGCACATGGGGCACGTGCGTAACTACACCATCGGCGATGTGATCGCACGTTACCAGCGTATGCAGGGGCGCAACGTGTTGCAGCCGATGGGCTGGGATGCCTTCGGCCTGCCGGCCGAGAATGCCGCGATGCAGCACGGCGTGCCGCCGGCGCAATGGACTCGCCAGAACATCGCCCAGATGCGGGCGCAGCTGCAGCGGCTCGGCTTCGGCTACGACTGGCAACGCGAGCTGGCCACCTGCGATCCGGACTACTACCGCTGGGAGCAGTGGCTGTTCTGCCAGATGCTCGAGCGCGGACTGGTCTATCGGCGCAACGCGGTGGTGAACTGGGATCCGGTGGACCAGACCGTGCTGGCGAACGAGCAGGTCATCGACGGGCGCGGCTGGCGTTCCGGTGCGCCGGTCGAGCGCCGCGAGATTCCGCAGTGGTTCCTGCGCATCACCGCCTATGCCGATGAGCTGCTCGCCGAGCTGGATGCCCTGCCGGGCTGGCCCGAGGCGGTCAAGACGATGCAGCGCAACTGGATCGGCCGCTCGGAAGGCGTGGAGGTGCAGTTCGCGCTGGCCGGGCAGGAACAGCCGCTGACGGTCTATACCACCCGCCCCGACACGCTCATGGGCGTGAGCTACCTTGCCGTGGCGGCCGATCACCCGCTGGCGCTGGCGGCAGCCTCGCGGGATGCCGAGGTGGCCGACTTCGTCGAGGCGTGCCGCCGCGGCGAGGCCAGTGAAGCGGCGCTGGAGACGCTGCCCAAGCGTGGCGTCGATCTGGGCGTGCGTGCGCTGCATCCGCTGACCGGCGAGGAAGTGCCGGTGTGGGCCGCCAACTTCGTGCTGATGAGCTACGGCACCGGCGCCGTCATGGCTGTGCCGGCGCACGATGCCCGGGACTGGGAGTTCGCCCGTGCCTACGGCCTGCCGGTCCGGCAGGTGATCGCACCGCTGACCGACGCGGCCGTCGACACGGCGGCAGGTGCCTTCACCGCGCCTGGGCGGTTGATCAACTCCGGCTCGTTCGACGGACTCACGAGCGAGGCGGCCTTCGAGGCGATTGCCGCGCGGCTGGCGGCGCTCGGCCGGGGCGAGCGCCGGGTCAACTACCGGCTGCGCGACTGGGGCGTCTCGCGGCAGCGCTACTGGGGCGCGCCGATCCCCGTCATCTATTGCGAGCGCTGCGGCGCGTTGCCGGTGCCGACGGCCGACCTGCCGGTGGTATTGCCCGAGGATGTGGTGCCCACCGGCAGCGGTTCGCCGCTGGTGGATCATCCCGCCTTCCGGCAGGTCGACTGCCCGGGCTGCGGCGGTGCGGCCCGGCGGGAGACCGATACCTTCGATACCTTCATGGAGTCGTCCTGGTACTTCGCCCGCTTCGCCTGTGCCGGCAACGGGCAGGCCATGCTCGATGCACGCGCCGACTACTGGCTGCCGGTCGACCAGTACGTGGGCGGCATCGAGCACGCGATCCTGCATCTGCTCTACGCGCGCTTCCTGCAGAAGGTGCTGCGCGATCTTGGCTTGGCGAGGGCCGGCGAGCCCTTCGCCAACCTGCTGACGCAGGGCATGGTGGTGGCGGAGACCTATTACCGGGAGACGGAGGAGGGCAAACGCGTCTTCTTCAGCCCCGAGGAGGTCGAGGTGCAGCGGGACGGCCGCGGGGCCGTCGCCGGCGCCGTGGCCCTTGCCGACGGCCGACCGGTCAGCGTCGGCGGCATCGAGAAGATGTCCAAATCCAAGCGCAACGGCGTGGACCCGGAAGGGCTGATCGAGCGCTATGGCGCCGATACCGTCCGCCTGTTCACGATGTTCGCCGCCCCACCGGAACAGAGCCTGGAGTGGTCGGACTCGGGCGTGGAGGGCGCCTCGCGCTTCCTCAAGCGGCTCTGGCGGCTGACCGGCGAGCATCTGGCGGGTGGCGAGGTCGCGGCGCTGGCGCCGGCGCAGCTCGCGCCCGCGCAGGCCGAGCTGCGCCGGCTGGTCCACCAGACGATCGCCAAGGTCGGTGACGACCTCGGCCGGCGCTATACCTTCAACACCGCCATCGCCGCGGTGATGGAGCTGGTCAACGCGCTGCAGCGTGACGGCGACGGCTCGCCGCAGGGCCGGGCCGTGCGCCAGGAGGGTCTGCAGGCGGTGGTGCTGCTGCTGGCACCGATCGTGCCGCACGTGGCGCACGTGCTCTGGCAGGCGCTCGGCGGCACGGGCACCGTGGCCGACGCGAGTTGGCCGCAGGCAGATCCGGCCGCCCTCGCCAGCAGCACCACCGAATATGTGGTGCAGGTCAACGGCAAGCTGCGGGCGCGGCTCAGCGTGCCGGTCGACGCCTCGCAGGCGCAGGTCGAACAGGCAGCCCGGGAGGATGAGAACGTGCAGCGCTTCATCGCCGACCGGACGGTGCGCAAATGCGTCGTCGTGCCCGGTCGCCTCGTCAACTTCGTCGTTTGAGCATGCGGGCGCGCTGGCAAGGTGGGCGGCTCGGCCGACTGGTGCTGCTGGTGCTGCTGGCCGCCGGCCTCGGTGCCTGCGGCTTTCGGCTGGCGGGGCGGGCGCCGCTGCCGCCGGCCTACGCGCAGGTCTATGTGCAGTCCGAGCCGGTCGGCGACGAACTGGCGCTCGAACTCGCCAGCACGCTCGCTGCCAACGGCGCGCGAGTGATCCCGGGCGCGCGGCGGGATGCAGCGGTGGTCACCCTGCGGGCCGCGCCGGCGCGGCGCCAGGTGGTGTCGGTCGATCGGGCGGGCAAGGTGCAGGAGTACGCGCTGGTGCTGACAGCCACGCTGTCTGCCCGCGCGCCCGGCGTGGCGGACCTGCCGCCGACGCGGTTCGTGCGGCGCCGCGACTATGTGGTCGACGAGGTCGACGTGCTGGCGAACGAGGCGCGGGAAGACGAGCTGCTGGTGGCGATGCGCCAGGACATGGTGCGGGCCATGCTGCGCCGGCTGGCCGTGGCCGGGGACGGTGGTGCAGCTCTCGCCCGCTAGCCTGCCCCGACACCTGCGCGAGGGCCTGGCGCCGGTCTACCTGCTGGCCGGGCAGGTGCCGTTGCTGATCGAGGAGGCGGCCGATGCCGTGCGTGCCGCCGTGCGCCAGGCGGGAGGCGAGGAGCGGGTCGTGCTGACCGCCGAACCGGGTTTCGACTGGCCGCAGCTGATCCGGGAGATGCAGGGCCAGTCGCTGTTCGCAGCCCGCCGGCTCATCGAGCTGCGATTGCCCACGGCACGGCCGGGCGACGCGGGCGCCAAGGCGCTGCGCGAAGCCGCCGCCGTGGCCGATGCGGCCACGACACTGCTGGTGATCTGCCACGGCGAGCCGGCGATGCGGCGCACGCAGTGGTATCGGGCGTTGGAGCAGGCGGGGGCGGCGCTGTATGCCTGGCCACTGGCGGCAGCCGAGCACGAGCGCTGGCTGCAGCGCCGGCTGACCGCGCACCGGTTGCGGGCGACACCCGAAGCGCTGGCACTGCTGGTGCAGCGGACCGAGGGCAACCTGCTGGCGGCCGCGCAGGAAGTCGAAAAGCTCCGGTTGCTGGCGACCGGGGAGGAGATCGACGAGGCGCTGGTGATGCGCGCCGTGGCCAGCGGCAGTCGTTACGACGTCTTCGACCTGGCCGATGCAGTGCTGGCCGGCGAGCCGGCGCGCGTGGTGCGCATCCTGCACGCCCTGCAGGCGGAGGACATCGCCCTGCCGCTGGTGCTCTGGGCGCTGACGCGTGATCTGCGCCTGCTCGTCCAGCTGTCGGCGGGTGACGCCGCGGCGGACGAGGCCAGTCTGCAGCGCCTGGGCGTGCGGTCGGCCCGGCGCCCGGCGGTGCGCCGCGCGGTGCGCCGGCATTCGCAGGCCGGCTGGCTGCACCTGCTGGGGCGCATGGCACGGCTGGACGCGCGCGCCAAGGGCGGCCCCGCTTCCCCCGCCGCCCCGCCGTTGGCACACGAACTGCTAGACTTGGCGCTTTCAATGACCTTGCCGCGCCGGCGCGGCACGACCCGTACGCAATGAACGCATCCCGCCCGCTCGCCGAGTCTGCCGCCGGCACCGATATCGATCAGTACGTCGACGATCTTGGTCGCCAGGCCCGCGCCGCAGCGCGCGTGATGGCCGCTGCGCCAACCGGAACCAAGAACGCCGCGCTCGCTGCCATCGCGCAGGAGCTCGAATCTCACCGCACCGCCATCCTTGCCGCCAATGCCGGCGACGTGGAGCGGGCGCAGGCGGCCGGCCTCGAGGCGGCGCTGCTGGATCGGCTGGCGCTTGGCGAGGCCACGGTGGCCGCCATGGCCGAGGGATTGCGGCAGGTGGCGGCGTTGCCCGATCCGGTGGGACAGATCGACGATCTCGCCTACCGCCCTTCCGGCATCCAGGTCGGACGCATGCGGGTGGCGCTCGGCGTGATCGGCATCATCTACGAGTCGCGGCCGAACGTGACCGCCGATGCCGCCGCCCTGTGTCTGAAGTCCGGCAATGCCGCGATCCTGCGGGGCGGGCGCGAGGCACTGGCCTCGAACCAGGCGATCGGGCGCTGCGTACAGGCCGGACTGGCCGCCGCCGGCCTGCCGGCCACCGCGATCCAGGTGGTGGAGACCCCCGAGCGGGCGGTGGTCGGCCGGCTGATCGCCTCGCCCGAGCATCTGGATGTGATCGTGCCGCGCGGCGGCCGCGGGTTGATCGAGCGCATCAGCCAGGAGGCGCGGGTGCCGGTGATCCGCCATCTGGACGGGGTCTGCCACGTGTACATCGACGCGGCGGCGGAGGTGGCCAAGGCGGTGGAAATCGCCGTGAATGCCAAGACGCAGCGCTACGGCACCTGCAACACCATGGAAACGCTGCTGGTGGCTGCGGAGATCGCCGCCGAGGTGCTGCCGTTGCTGGCCGTGCGCTACGAGGCCGCCGGCGTGACCCTGCGCGCCTGCGAGCGCGCCCGGGCCTGGCTCAGGGACGCCGAGCCGGCGAGCGAGGCGGACTGGCAGGCGGAGTATCTGGCGCCGCTGCTGGCCGTGCGCGTGGTGGATGACCTGGACGGGGCGATCGCGCACATCGCCCGCTACGGCTCGGGTCACACCGATGCGATCGTGACGCAGGACTACAGCCGCGCGCAGCGTTTCCTGCGAGAGGTCGATTCCAGCTCGGTCATGGTGAACGCCTCGACGCGCTTCGCCGACGGCTTCGAGTACGGCCTCGGTGCCGAGATCGGCATCAGCACCGACCGGCTGCACGCCCGCGGGCCGGTTGGTTTGCAGGGCCTCACGACGCAGAAGTGGATCGTGCTGGGAGACGGTCACGTCCGCCAGTGAAATCAGTGCC
>JAASSS010000100.1 GCA_021767745.1 Pseudomonadota bacterium | reverse complement strand
GCCGGCGAGGAGGCCGGCGAGACGGGCGAGCGCGTGCTGGAGCTGGCCGCGGCGGCGGATCGGATCGTGCTGCAGGAGGTGCCGGCCGGCACGGTGCCCTCGCTGCTGCGCGGTTGTTCCGCGCCGGTGCGCCTGCAGGAGGATCTGACGGCCGCCGAACGACTGCGGCTGATCGCCGTCGACGATGATCCCTACGTCCGCTGGGACTGCACCCAGCGCACGTTCGCCGGCGCCATCGACGCGGCGCTGGCCAGGCCGGGCGAGCCGGCGCTTGCGCCTGCCGCGCGCGCTGCGCTTACGGCGCTGGTGGCGGAGGACTCGCTGGATCCGGCGCTGCTCGCCTGCCTGTTCACGCCGCCGACCTTCGATGAACTGGCCGACCGCGGCGAGGGGGTGGCGCCGCTGGCACTGGCCGAGGCGCGCGAGGCGCTGCGCGCCGAACTGGGCGCCGCGCTGGCGCCCCGGTGGTGGCGGCGCCTCGAGGCACCGGCGGACGGCGCGGGCGTGCGTGCGCTGCAGGGCGTGGCGCTGTGGCTGCTCGCCGCGGTGCCGGCCGAGCGCGCGGGGGTGCTGGCGTACTGCCAGGCGAGCCTTGCCCGCACCGGGAACATGACCGAACGGCTGAGCGCGCTGACCCGGCTCGCCGAACTCGGCGGCGCACCGGCCGAGCAGGCGCTCGATGCCTTCTATGCCGCGCATCGGGAGGAACCGCTGCTGGTCAACAAGTGGCTGCGCGTGCAGAGCGGCGCTGGCGCGGCGGGCCTGGCGGCGGCACGGCGACTGTTGTCGCACCCGGCCTACGATCCCCTGCAGCCGAATCGCGTGCGGGCCCTGCTCGGCGGGCTGGCCGCCAATCCGCTGGCCTTCCATGCCGCCGATGGCGCCGGCTATGCATTGCTGGGCGAGCAGATCGCGCAGATCGCGCCGCATAACCCGCAGTTGGCGGCGCGCCTGTGCACGCCGCTGACGCGCTGGCGCCGCTATGGTCCGCCGCAGGGCGGGCAGATGCGCGCCGAGTTGGAGCGGCTGGCGGCGGCCTCGCTGCCGATCGACGTGCAGGAGGTCGTGGGCCTGGCGCTGGCGGCGGACTGAGCCGGGTCAGTCGGTTGACGGCCCGCCCGTGAGCCAGTTGCGCTCGAGCGTCTCGGCCGCCACCGGATGGGCGAGGGCGAAACCCTGCCCCAGTGTGCAGCCTTCGTCCTGCAGGAATTCACGCTGCAGCGTGGTCTCGATGCCCTCGGCCAGCGGGGTCATCGACAGATCGTGCGCCAGCCGGATGATGTTGCGCAGGATGGCGCAGTCGCGCCGGCTGCCCGGCACGTCGCGCAGGAAGCTGGCGTCGATCTTGAGCTTGTCCGCCGGCAGGCGGCGCAGATAGCCGAGACTCGAGTAGCCGGTGCCGAAGTCGTCGATCGCGATCGGCGTGCCGTGCTGGCGCAGTCGCGCGATCATGTGCAGTACCGCCGGCTGATCGCTCAGCAGGGCGGACTCGGTCAGCTCGCATTCCAGCGCCTCTGGCGGCAACTGGTGGCGTTCGAGCGCCTCGATGACGGTATTGCTGATGTCCCGCCGGTGGAACTGGATGGCCGAGATGTTCACGGCCACCGGCCCGGAATAGAGTTGCCGCTCCCGCCAGCAGGCCAGCTGCTGGCATGCGCGTTCCAGCACCCACTGGCCGATCGCGTCGATCAGCCCGCTCTGTTCGGCGATCGGGATGAACCGCCCCGGCGGCACCCAGCCCAGCGTGTCATCGTGCCAGCGCAGCAGCGCTTCCACGGCGATGATCGCGCCGTCGTCGAGCCGCAGCTGCGGCTGGTAATGCAGGCGCAGCCGGTCCTGCTCCAGCGCGCGACGCAGGCGGGCGTCCAGATGCAGGCGCTGTTCGGCCCGGGCCTGCGAGGGCCGGTAGCGTACGAGATGATCGCGGCCGGCGGCCTTGGCCTCGTACATCGCCGTCTCCGCGGCATGCATCAGCGCACCGGCGTCGGCGCCATGTTCGGGCCCGACGGCGATGCCGCTGCTCGCCGTCAGCCGTATTTCCTGGCCGTCGGCAGCGAAGGGGGCGGCGAGCGCCTGGCGCAGCGGGGACAGCTCGTCGAGCAGGGCGGCCACCGTATGGGTATTGCTCGCCAGCAACCAGAACTCGTCGCCACCGCGCCGGGCGAGAACATCGCCTTCCTGCAGCAGCCCCTGCAGGCGCAGGGCCAGTTCGCCCAGCAACCGGTCGCCCGCGTCGTAGCCGAAGCTGTCGTTTACCCACTTGAAGCGATCGACATCCACCAGCGCCAGCACCAGCTGCTCGCCGTACCGGCGCGCGTAGTGCAGCGCCGTCTCCAGCCGCTCCACCAGCAGGGCGTTGTTCGGCAGGCCGGTGAGCGGGTCGCGCTGATTCAGGTTCGTCAGCTGGGTGCGCAGGTTGTGCTGCTCGGTGACATCGCGTGCCGCCCCGTAGATGCGGTGGTCGCGGTCGACCGTGACGCTCCAGCTCAGCCAGCGATAGCTGCCGTCCCGGTGCAGGTAGCGATTCTCCAGCGGCGCCTGCTGCCGCCCCGCCTCCCAGACCGCCCGGGTTGCCACCGCACTTGCGGCGCGATCCTCGGGATGGATGAACTCCAGCGCCGGCTTGCCGAGCATCTCCGCCTCGCTCCAACCCAGCGTCTGCCGCCAGGCCGGATTGACGCGAACGAAGCAGCCGGTGCGAAAGTCCAGGATCGAGAGCAACTCGTCGGTCAGCTCGAACAGTTCCTGCAGCTCGCCCTTGGTGCTGGCGATGCTGTGGCGGCGATGAAAGCGACTGCTGGCTCTGGCCAGCTGTTCGTCCAGGTCATCCAGCTGGCCTTCCAGCAGATAGCCGTCGAGGGTGCGGTGCTGTACCAGCGCCTCCAGGGCGAAGGCGTCGAGACCGACGGCCAGCACGGGCAGCTGGCGCTTGAGCGCATCGAGATCCAGCGCGACCCAGTCCTCCAGCAGGCTCTGGTGGATCAACAGGGCTCGACACTCGGCCAACGCGGCGGGCGGCGGCACGGCGCCGAGTCGATCCACCTGCAGGCCGGTGCGAGCCGCGATCCGTGCCGCCAGCTCCGTTCCGGCCGGCCGGGTGTCCAGCAGCAGCAGACAGTCCTGCGTGATGGCACCGTCCGTGGCCGCCTGCGTCATGAGTTGTTGAGCTTAGGGTGCGTCACATCGACGATCATAGTCCAAGCGCATCGCCGGGCGGCATCACAGCGCAGATGGCTGCCGACGCCGTGCCTAGAGACCTGCGCCAGACGCCCTGGCCGCCCCTGGCAGCAGTAGGTAGAGATCCGCCTCATGCTGTATACCCGCCACCAGGATGGCATTCGCTGCTGGCGCAGCTGGGGCAGCGATGGGGTCCGCCTCGGGTTCCTGCTGTCGACGACAGTGCACGCCGATGCGTACCCAGCCCGATTCGGTGGGCTCGGCACGCAGATGCAACTCGTGCATATCGCCCTGCGGGCGGCCGGCAAGACTCGCGCGCAGGAGATCCGCCAGCGCATCGCGCACCAGCGCCCGCCGCTGGCCGAGCCGCGGCAGCGGCCCGTCCAGCAGGATGCGCAGGCGCTGGCCGCCGGCGTCGTCGCCGAGCGTGGCGCGCACCTCGTCCAGCACGTCGAGCGGATCGGTTGACTCCGTGCCGGGCACGCCACCGGCACCGTCCGGCAGCAGCACGAGCAGGGCGCCGCCGGCGGGCCGGCGACAGCACAGCGCGTGCCACCAGCCTCCGTCCGGGGCCTCCACCCGCAGTGGGCCCGGCACGGGCTCGCCGGCAGCCGCGGCAGCCAGCAGCACACAGCACGTGGTGCGGCTGCCATCCTGCAGGCGCAGCGGCAGGCGGATGGCTTCGGCATCGCTCGGCAGTGCCTCGCCCGGCAGTTGCCAGAGCGCACGGGCAGCGGCATTGGCCAGGCAGAGCGAACCCTGGCCGTCGCAGGCGATCCACGGCAGCGGCAGATCCTCCGTCAGCTCCGCTGCCGCCGCCAGCGGCGCGAGTTCCTCGATGGGCTGGAGCGTGAGCAGGTGGCAGCCGCGCCGGTGTGGCCAGCGCTGCGCGTGTACCCGCAGCCAGCCGTCCGGCTCGGCGCGATGCAACACGGTGGTGCCGACGCCCTCGCCGTTGGTCCGGCGCAGCAGGTCGCGCAGGCGATCATGTTCGCCAGGCGCCAGCAGTCCCTTCAGCAGCTGACCGGTTGGCGAGGAGATCAGGCCGAGCAGGCTGCCCGCCATGTCGTTGCCGCAGAGCACGCGGTCGCCATCGATCAGCAGCAGCCCGTCGCTGACACTGGCAGCCAGCGCGGCGAGCTGTTCCCGCTGGGCCCGTTGGCGGGCCTGAGCCCGGGCATGCAGGGCGCCGAGCAGCACGGCCGTGGCCAGCACGAACAGCCAGTCCTTGAATGTCTGGGCGAGGGTGTGGCTGCCCGGGCGATCGAAGGCGATGGCGAGCAATTGATCGGATACCGCGACCCAGACCAGCCCGATGCCGGCGAACAGCAGCGGGACACGCAGGGCCTGCCGCATGCCGGCGCGTTGCGGTTCAGGCGGGGCGATTGCCATCACAAGCTCCTTGATACGATCCTTGCGTGGCTCCTGCGCGACCTCCCTTGCCGGCGCCGCGGCAGTATCGAAGATCGCGGCCGGAGCGTCCAGCGGCGCGTTGGGGCGCGGTCACCGGTGTGTCATATTCGCCTGCTGTAATCCGGCGCGGCCGCGCAGAGGAGAAAGTGGATGACTGGCAAGACCGTGCTTGTGGTCGATGACGAGCAGGCCGTGCGGCAGATGGTCGCGTTCAATCTCGAGCGGGAGGGCTATCAGGTGCGGCAGGCGGCCGACACGGTTGCGGCCCGCGGGGAGATCGCCGACGTGCGGCCGGACCTGCTGTTGCTGGACTGGATGCTGCCAGGTATGAGCGGGCTGGAATTCGCCCGGGCACTGCGGCGTGAATCCTATGGCCAGGATCTGCCGATCATCATGCTCACCGCCCGCGGCGAGGAAGAGGACATGGTGCGCGGCCTGAACGTCGGCGCCGACGACTACGTCACCAAGCCGTTCTCGCCGCGCGAGCTGATCGCCCGGATCGAGGCCGTGCTGCGCCGGGCGGGCGCCAGCGCGCCGGGTGACGTGCTCGAACTCGGCGGGCTGCGGCTCGATCTGGGCTCGCACCGGGTCAGTGCCGGCGAGCAGACGGTCGAGGTCGGACCGACCGAGTTCCGCCTGCTGCACTTCTTCATGGCACATCCGGAACGCGTCTACAGTCGCAGCCAGCTGCTCGACCGCGTCTGGGGGCCGAGCGTGTACGTGGAAGAGCGTACCGTGGACGTTCACATCCGCCGCCTGCGCAAGGCACTGGAGCGGCACGAAGCCGCGCAGATGGTGCAGACGGTGCGAGGCTCGGGTTATCGGTTCTCCGCCCGTCCCTGATGCCGGCCTCGCCCTGGCCGGGCATCCTGCTGCGCCTGGCGCTGCTCCTCGTCGCTGCCAGCCTGTTCGGCCTGCTGATCGACCGCCCGGCGCTGGTGCTCGCCGGCGCCCTGGCCGGCTATAGCGCCTTCCAGCTGATCCAGCTCCACCGGCTCGAGCGTCATCTACGCACCGGCGCCGGCACGCCGCCGGCCGGCGGCATCTGGGGCGAGATCGTGCGTCGCTACCGGCGCGTGCAGCGCCGCAGCCGCAAGCGCAAACGCCGGTTGAGCGCCCTGATCCGGGAGTTCCAGCAGTCCACCGCCGCCATGCCCGACGGCACCGTGGTGTTGTCGCGCGAGCTGCGCATCATCTGGTTCAATGCGGCCGCCGAGCGTCTGCTCGCACTGCGCCCGGCGGCCGACATCGGCCAGCACCTGTTGCACCTGTTGCGGGTGCCGGCCGTCATCGACTACGTGCAGGCCGGCGATTATGAGGCGGCGATCACGGTCGAGGCGCCGCATCGCAACGGGCTGATGCTCTCGCTGCAGCTGGTGCCCTACGGCCAGGACCAGCGCCTGCTGATCGCGCGCGACGTGACCGAGTTGCATCGCCTGGATCGGGTGCGGCGGGATTTCGTCGCCAACGCCTCGCACGAGCTGCGCACGCCGCTGACCGTGTTCGGCGGCTATCTGGAAGGGCTGCTGGCCGATGCCACCGAGCGCGATGATCCGCTGCGCGGTCCGCTGCAGGCGATGCACGAACAATCGGCGCGCATGGCGACGCTGGTCGACCAGCTGCTGACACTCTCGCGCCTCGATGAGCAGGCCGATCCCGGCCAGTTCGAGCCGGTCGACGTGCCGGCGCTGCTGCGGCGGCTGCAGGCACAGGCGGAGCGACTGGCCGATCATCCGCTGCAGATCGTGCTGGAGGTCGATGACGCCCTGTGGCTGCGCGGCATCGCGAGCGACCTGCACAGCGTGGCGGCGAATCTCATCAACAATGCGGTCAAGTACACGGCTGCCGACGGCTGCGTGCGCATCGTCTGGCAGCGCGTGCCGGAGGGGGCGGAGCTGGCCGTAAGCGATACCGGCCCCGGCATCGCGCCGGAGCATCTGCCCCGCCTGACCGAACGCTTCTACCGTGTGGATGCCGGACGTGCCCGGCCGGAGGGCGGCACCGGGCTCGGTCTGGCGATCGTCAAGCACGCCCTGCAGCGCCACCATGGCGAGTTGCGGATCGAGAGCACGCCCGGCAAGGGCAGTCGCTTCAGTGCCATCTTCCCGCCCGCCGGCCTCCGCGTGCCTGCCCTGGACGACGCCTGATCCCCTTTCGGGTTGTTGTCACATTTCTGAAACAGGACGGTCACCGCGCGGCAATTCTCGCCGCCTAAAGTTCCCGCCGATTTGCGTCGTCTGACCGAAGCCCTAACCTGCGGTGCCGGCGCGAATCCGCACGATGCGCATCAAGGACATCCAAGGAGAAAGTAGATGAACAAGATCGGCGCCTACGGCGTGCTGGCAGCCCTTGGGCTGGTTGCCGCCGCCAGCAGCCACGCGGTCGAGGTGAAGACCGGCGACG
>JAASSS010000012.1 GCA_021767745.1 Pseudomonadota bacterium | reverse complement strand
GGCAGCGGCCCGAGTGTCCGGCAGCCGCTTCAGCGTGCTGCGCGGACCACTCGCCCGACTGCAGCGCGCCCTGACGCAATTCATGCTGGACCTGCACACGCGTCGGCATGGCTACGAGGAGCTGTACGTCCCCTACCTGGTCCGTGAGCGGGCGCTGTTCGGCACCGGTCAGCTGCCGAAGCTCCGGGAGGATCTGTTCGCCGTGGAGGGTGGGGACTACTACCTCATTCCGACGGCGGAGGTGCCGGTGACCAATCTGGTGCGCGAGCAGGTCCTGCCGGCGGATCGCCTGCCGCTGCGACTGGTGGCGCACACGCCGTGTTTCCGCTCCGAGGCGGGCTCTTACGGTCGCGACGTGCGCGGCATGATTCGCCAGCATCAGTTCGAGAAGGTCGAGCTGGTACAGGTGGTGGCGGCCGAGGACTCGGCAGCCGCCCACGAGGCGCTGACTGCGCACGCCGAAGCGGTGCTGCAGGCGCTCGAGCTGCCCTATCGGGTCATGGCGCTGTGCACCGGCGATCTCGGCTTCGCCGCGACCAAGACCTACGATCTGGAGGTCTGGTTGCCCAGTCAACAGTGCTACCGGGAGATCTCCTCCTGCAGCAACTGCGGCGACTTTCAGGCGCGCCGGCTGCAGGCACGGGTGCGTCCCGCGTCGGGCAAGCCGGAGCTGGTGCATACCCTGAACGGCTCGGGCGTAGCGGTGGGCCGGGCGCTGGTGGCACTGCTGGAGAATCATCAGCAGGCCGACGGGTCGGTCACCCTGCCTGCCGCGCTGCAGCCGTACCTGAATGGTGACCGTGTGCTCGTGCTGCGGGATTCGGCGTGAGCTGAGTCCGCGAGATGCCAGGCGGCTAGCGCGGTGCTCGCGTCGGTGTGTCGCTGCCGACGCCACAACGGAAAACGGGGCCCGAAGGCCCCGTTCTCTCAGGTACTGGTCCGGTTACCGGATCAGCCCATCTCGCGGGTCTGGATCGGGCAGCCGCGGTCATCGACCTCGACGCCAGGCTCCGTGCCCGGGCAACGGTCCTTGTAGTCCGGCACGCCGTCACCGTCGGAATCGACCGGGCAGCCGTTGCTGTCGACCTGCACGCCGCGCGGGGTGCCGGGGCACTGGTCGCGCTCGTCGATCACGCCGTCACGGTCGCTGTCCGCCGGCGGCTCCGGCATCGGCTCCGGCTCATAGGCCACCGGCTCGGGCTCGCTCTCGCCACCGATCAGGAATTCCGCAGCCAGCAGGGCCTGCGTGTTGATGGTCTCGCTCTCCATGTAGTTGTACTGACGCACGTCAGCCCGCACGGAGAAGTAGGTCCAGGGGTCGAAGCGGATGCCGAGGCCGTAGTTCACGTACGGCTCGCCGTCGGTGCTCTTCTCGTTGATGAAGTCGCCGTCCAGCTCCGTCTCGATCTCCGCGCCACCGGCGCCGACCACTACGTAAGGCTGCGCCAGGAACTCGGGCAGGATGAAGCCAACGAAATCCAGGCCGAGCTGGCGGGTGGTCACATCGACATCATCCGAGTCGATGAACGGCACATCACCTTCCGGATTGGAATCGTATTCCTGGTAGACCAGTTCGGTCGTCCAGTTCTCGGTCCACTGCCAGCCCAGGCCGATGCGCCAGCCCCACTCGTCTTCCAGCTCGTACTCATCGGCGATCGCCAGATCGGCGAAATCGCCGTCCAGATACGGCGCATCGTCGTCGAACCAGGTGTAGGTGGCACCCGGGGTGATGGTGAAACCGCGCTCCACCGCATAGGCGGAGGGGGCACCCAGAATCAGGCCAGCGGCCAGGGCGAGGCCGGTGGTTTTCCTTGTAATCATCGCATGACTCCTTCGGTCAATTGACCCGACGCTGCAATTGTTATGTCGGGCGTCGCGATAGTAACTCAGCATCTCGATCGCCACCACTGGGCAATCGGCCGCAGCGGGACCATCAAGGCCACTGCAGATCGACCGCCCTCGGTCAGCCATTGCGCCAGGGGCAGACGATGTGCGCGAGCTGTGACTGCGGCAATCAGGTAGAAGTTCCATCCAGGTCGTCCAGAATGGCGATGTCCACTTGCCGGGCGAGCTCGGCCGCGTGCGGCGGAGTCGGCAGCGCCACGCCCAGCGCGGTCCGGACGTCCTCGATGGCGACCAGCCCTCGGCTGTCGATCACACCGATGCTCACGTAGAGGATGCAGCAGGTTCGACCCTGACGCTGGAAACGCTGCTCCATGAGCAGGAAGCGCTCGTTCGTGCCGGCGATCTGCGTGACCAGCCGATAGCGCTGGCCGAGGTCCAGCGAGCGCCGATAGAGCACGTGCACGGAGGTGGCGACGACGTTCCAGCGCCGGCCGGCGAGGCGGCGCCACCAGCGATGGCGCAGGAAGAAGTCCATCCGCCCGAGATCGGCCAACGTCAGGTACCGCCCGTTGTTCAGGTGCAGGTTGGCATCGCAATCGTTCGGCCACACGCGCAACGCGAGCGCCAGGGGCTGTTGCTGGGACGGGTCGACCGGCGAGGCCAGGGCGCGGGCAGCGACGCCGGCGGCACGTAACCAGGGGTACAACGCATTGATCCTTTGTGGCCGCGGCGCAGCGGGCTGCCGCGGCCGGGTTTGTATATTACGATGAATGGCCCGCGCCACGTCACGGCCACTGCCGCTTCTGTCGCCGCGTCACGAGCGTGATTCCCCACTGGAAATGGAGCGACTGATGATCGACATCGAACAGCTACTCGGCGACGAGGCCGAATCCCTCCTCGGGTACGAATGCCAGGGCATCAAGCGCCAGTCGCTGGCATTGCCCGGTCCGGACTACATCGATCGGGTGTTCACGCACAGCGACCGCACACCGGCGGTGCTGCGCAATTTCAACGCCCTGTTCAGCCAGGGCCGGCTAGCGGGTACCGGCTATGTGTCGATCCTGCCGGTCGATCAGGGCATCGAGCATTCCGCCGGCGCCTCGTTCGCGCCGAACCCGATCTACTTCGATCCCCGCAACATCTGCGAGCTGGCCCTCGAGGGCGGCTGCAACGCCGTGGCCTCCACGTTCGGCGGGCTGGCGGTCGTGGCGCGGGAGTACGCACACCGGATTCCGCTGATCGTCAAGATCAATCACAACGAACTGCTGAGCTACCCTGCGCAGTATGACCAGACGGTGTTCGCCTCGGTGGATCAGGCCTTCGACATGGGCGCCGTGGCAGTGGGGGCCACCATCTACTTCGGCTCCGAGCAGTCCCGGCGTCAGATCCAGGAGGTCGGTGAAGCCTTCGCCCGGGCCCATGAGCTCGGCATGGCGACGATCCTGTGGGCGTACCTGCGCAACTCGGCGTTCACCAAAGATGGCGTCGATTATCACCTGGCGGCCGATCTGACCGGGCAGGCGAATCATCTGGCCGCGACCATCGGCGCCGACATCGTCAAGCAGAAGATGCCGGAGAACAACGGCGGCTACCGCGCGGTCGGCTTCGGCAAGACCCACGACCTGGTCTACGACAAGCTGACCAGCGATCATCCCATCGACCTGACCCGCTACCAGGTCGCGAACTGCTACATGGGCCGCATCGGGCTGATCAACTCCGGTGGGGCGTCGGCCGGCGAGGGTGATCTGGCGCAGGCAGTGCGCACCGCGGTGATCAACAAGCGTGCCGGCGGGACGGGGCTGATCTCCGGCCGCAAGGCCTTCCAGCGACCGATGGATGAGGGTATCGCGCTGCTGAACGCCATCCAGGACGTTTATCTGAGCGAGGCCGTCACGATCGCCTGAGCCAGCGCGGGGCAGCCGCCCGGGCTGCCCCGTTGCCCGTCAATCGCTGGCGGCGAGCGGCATGGCAGCGGCGATGCGCGCGGCCTGTGCCTGCAGGCGCGTCCGGGAGGAAGGCAGCAGCAGGCGGACGGGTTTGCACAGGACCTGCCAGATCAGGGCCGGCACATCGCCCCGTCGGCGGGGCAGGACGTGCAGATGGACGTGCGGCACGGTCTGATGCGCGGCCCGCCCGTCATTGATGGCGAAGTTCACGCCGTGCGCGCCGAGGCTCCGCTGAGCCCGGCCGATGGCGTCGCCGACGCGCAGCAGGTTGTCCCGCTCCGGCGCCGTGAGCCCCTCTACTGCCGCCGTATGGCGCCGGTTCACTACCAGCACATGACCCGGCCGCATCGGGGCGATATCCATGATCGCGATCGCCAGGCCGTTCTCCCAAACCACGTTCGCGGGCGCCCGCCCGGCCACCACTTCGCAGAATACGCAGGGGCCTCGTTCCTTCGCCATCACCATCCTCGCTGCGCCTGGCGCTCCGCCCCCGCCGTGTGGCGGCGACCTCGCGCTTATGATATCCATTGCCACTAGCTGACCGGTCGGTACAGGGCCGGCGCGATGGGAATCACGCCACGCCCGAACGGCGCTGGCGACTCAAAACCAGAGGAAGGAGGAGACAATGAACTTCGCGTTCGATCAAGACCAGCTGATGATGCGGGATGCCGCACGCAAGCTGCTGGACGATCTGTCGCCCATGTCGGCGGTGCACAAGATCATGGATTCCGAGGAGAGCTACGACGCCAAGCTGTGGCAGGCGATGGCCGAGAACGGCTGGCTGGGCACGGCGATTCCCGAGAGCTACGGCGGCAGTGACCTCGGCTATCTCGAGCTGGCCGTGCTGGCGGAGGAAATCGGCCGGCACTGCGCCAGCGTGCCGTTCAGCTCCTCGATCTATCTGGCGGCAGAACTGATCAAGGCCGCCGGCACCGAGGAGCAGAAGCACAAGTATCTGCCGAAGCTCGCAGCCGGCGAACAGATCGCCACCGTGGCACTCGCCGAGCAGGGACGCACCGATCTGGACGGCGTAACGGCCAAGGTCGAGGACGGCAGGCTCCATGGCGAGAAGAGCCCCGTGGTCGACGGGCTGTGCGCGGATCTCCTGATCCTGCCCGCGCGTGAGCATGGCGAGCTCTCACTGTATCTGGTCGATCTCGGCCAGGGCGTGGAGCGCAGTGCGCTGCACAGCATGGACCGCACCCGCAAACAGGCGCGCCTGCGCTTCGATGGTGCCGCGGCCGAACGCCTCGGCGGTAGTGGCGAGGCAGGCCGGCATCTGGATGCCGCCTATGACCGTGGCGCCGCACTGCTGGCCTTCGAGCAGGTCGGGCTGGCGCAGGCTGCCTTGGACATGGGCGTCGCCTATGCCAAGGAACGCTACGCCTTCGGCCGTCCCATCGGCTCGTTTCAGGCCATCAAGCATCGGCTGGCGGACATGTTCGTGAAGCTGGAGTCGGCCCGCTCCAATGCCTATTACGCCGCCTGGGCGCTGGCGAAGTCGCCGGACGAGCTGCCGGCGGCAGCGGCCTACGCGCGCCTGGCGGCCAATGAGGCGGCGGCCTTTGCCACCGAGGAGAACGTGCAGATTCACGGTGGCATCGGCTTCACCTGGGAGGCGGACCCGCACATGCTGGTGAAGCGCGCCAAGCACCTGGAGAGCTGGCTCGGTGGCGGCCTGGTCTGGGGCGAGCGGCTGCTCGGCAACGCCGCCTGAGCTGGCGGTCAACAGGAGGAGAGACACAATGGATTTCAACGATACCCCGCAAGAGGCGGAATTCCGCGCCGAGGCCCAGCGTTGGCTCTCGGACAACGCCAAGCCCCGCACCGAATCCGGCGGCATGATGGCGATGTTCGCCGAGGCCGAGGGCGAGGGCGGCAATCGCGGCGAGGCTGAATGGGAGATGGTGCGGCAGGCGCAGGCCTGGCAGAAGCGCAAGTACGACGCCGGCTGGGCCGGCATTACCTGGCCCAAGCGCTACGGCGGGCGCGGCGCGTCCATCATGCAGCAGGTGATCTGGGGCCAGGAGGAGGCCAAGTACGAGACGCCGCCGAACATCTTCATGATCGGCATCGGCATGGCGGGCCCCACCATCCAGGTCCATGGCAGCAACGAGCAGAAGGATCGCTACCTCAAGCCCATGCTCTCCGGCGAGGAGATCTGGTGCCAGCTCTTCAGCGAGCCGGGCGCCGGCTCGGATCTGGCCGGCCTGCGCACCCGGGCGGTGAAAGAGGGCGATGAGTGGGTGGTCAACGGCCAGAAGGTCTGGACCTCGGGCGCGCACTACTCCAAATGGGGCATCCTGGTCACGCGCTCGGATCCGAGCGCGCCCAAGCACAAGGGGCTGACCTACTTCATCGTCGACATGGAATCGCCGGGCGTCGAGATCCGGCCGATCCGACAGATGACCGGCGGCGCCAACTTCAACGAAGTGTTCTTCAAGGACGTGCGCATCCCGGACAGCAATCGGCTCGGCGCCGTCGGCCAGGGCTGGAGCGTGGCGATCACCACGCTGATGAACGAGCGGATGAGCATCGGCGGTGGCGGCGGCATGCTCGGTGGCGACAGTGGCCTGAGCGATGTGATCAAGGGGCTGGGCAAGGTCTATGTCAACGGGCGGCCGGCGATCGAGAACGCTGCCGTGCGCCATCAGCTGGCCCGCTTCATGACGCGCTTCAAGGGCCTGGAGCTGACGGGTTACCGCACGCTGTCCGCCCTGTCGATGGGCGGCATGCCGGGCGCGGAGAGCTCGATCATGAAGCTCGAGATGGGCCTGCTGGCGCAGCAGATGGCGGCATTCGTGATGGAGTTGCAGGGACCGAACGGCGTCCTCATGGATTCCGATGTGGCGCTGATGGAAGCGATGTGGCAGCAGGTCTACCTCGGCGTGCCGGCCATCCGGATCGCCGGCGGCACCGATGAGGTACAGCGCAACATCATCGGTGAGCGTGTGCTCGGCCTGCCGGCTGACGTGCGGCTGGACAAGGGGGTGCCGTTCAACGAGGTGCCGACCGGCCCGCGTACCGCCACGGTCTGATCCACACGGCCCGACTTCGGACCCCGCATCCGCGGATGCGGGGTCTTTTGTTTCCACCATGGGTCCATTCACACGGAGAGTTCATATGGCAGATCAAGCGCCGCTGGAGCCGGGATACTTCCGCCTGCCGGCCGGCGAGGGCGAACGCGGGCGCCTGCTCGGCTCCTACAGCGCCGCGGCAGGCAAGTACTTCTTTCCGCAGCGCCTGCAGTGCCCCATCACTGAAGAGCCGGTCGAAGAGGTCGAGCTGTCGCCGGAGGGCACGCTCTATTCCTGGACCTGGGTCAGCATGCCCTTCATGGGCAACATGCAGATGGGTGATGGCAAGGGCCATGCCGTGGGGCAGATCGATCTGCCCGAGGGCGTGCGCATCCAGTCAGTCATCCAGGGTCAGCGGGACGATTTCGAGATCGGCATGCGCATGGGGCTCGAGTTCGTGCCGGTCAAGAAGAAGGGCTCCCGGCAGCTGATGACCTTCTGTTTCGCGCCGGTCAAGGAGGAGAGCAAGTGAAGCTGGAAGACGTCTATGTGGTCGGTGTGGGCATGCACCCGTTTGGCAAGCACGGTGCGAGCAACAAGGTCATGGCCTACACCGCCGGCAAGGCCGCGCTGCAGGATGCCGGGCTGAAGTTCCGGGACGTCGGCTACCTCTACAACGGCTATCTCGGCGGCGACCCGATCGAGGGCGTGGGCATCGCCAAGGAACTGGGGCTGACCGGCGTGCCGGTGGTCCATGTCGAGAACGCCTCGGCGACGGGCTCCTCGGCATTTCGCGAGGCGGCGCTGGCGGTTGCCGGCGGTCATGCCGAGGTGGCCATGGCGCTGGGCTATGACGACATGCTGCGCATGGGCCAGCGCATGATGCAGATCTTCATGGCGGAAGGCCCGCGGGTGGAAAGCCTGGTGCTGCCGGCGGCGTTCTTCGCGATGTGGGCCGTGCGGCGGATGCACGACTACGGCACCACGGCGGAGACCTTCGCCAGGATCGCGGCCAAGAACTGGAACCACGCGCGACACAACCCCAATGCGCAGCGCCGGTCGACACATGAGGTGACCGCCGAGGAAGTCCTTGCCTCCAAGGAAGTCGCCTGGCCGCACACCTCGATGATGGCCTGCGCCACCGGCGGCGGAGCGGCCTGCGCGATCCTTGCCAACAAGGCGACGGCCAGGCGACTCGCCAATGGCCGGCCGTTGGTCAAGGTGACCTCTTCCCAGCTGCAGTCCGAGCAGTATGTGGACGGCCACATCTTCATGGGCGCCGTGGTCGGGCCGAGCGAGCTGACCCGCACGACGGCACAAGCGAGCTGGGAGGATGCAGGCATCGGTCCGGAGGACATCAGCTTCGTGCACGTACACGATGCCTTCCCGATCGAGGAACTCATGTACTACGAGCTGATGGGCTTCTGCGGCGATGGCGAGGGCGATCGGCTGGTCGCCGAAGGCGCCACCAGCCTCGGTGGTCGAATTCCGTTCTCCACCGATGGCGGCCTGATCGCCCGCGGGCATCCGGGCGGCCCGACGGGCCTTGCGCAGGTGTGGGATGCGACTCTGCAGCTGCGGGGCGAGGCCGGCCAGCGCCAGGTCGAAAATGCCCGGCACGGTGCCGTGCACATGATGGGCGCGGGCTCGGTATGTGCGATGCATATACTCAGCCGCGAAGACTAGAGTTGCATTTGCCTTCGCGGGGCGGTGAACCTTCGCCGCGCCGTGCCGGTCGTATCTAGTCAATTCACTGGCAGGAAGATCCCGATGATGTTGTTACGCGCTGGCGCCCTGATGCTGTTCGTGCTGTTGCTGTCGGCCTGCAATACGATGGCCGGCATGGGACAGGACATCGAGACTGCCGGGGAGACGATCGAGCGGGAGGCCCGCGAGTAGGGCAGTTCCCTCGCTTCGACACGCGCAAGGGCGGCCTCGAGCCGCCCTTGCTTTGCCTGGCCTCATTCGGTCGGCGCGGGAACGTCGGCGAAATCGGCCTTGCGGATCAGGGCATGAATGCCCTTGGTGCCATCCACCACCTGCGACACCTCGAAATCGGTCGCTGCACTGAGGTAGGCATAGGCCAGCGCCTCGCTGATGCCGTAGTGCTCGTGCAGGAAACGGATCGATTCTCGTACGGCCGCCTTCATGGCCTCATCCAGATCCTCGTGCAGGCCGATCGCCACCCAGTACTCTGGCGTCTCACCGAGGGGCAGGGACGGCTTCCCACCCGGCGCGGCAGCGGCATCAATCACGGTCAGGCGGAAGGTGGCCCGTAGCGAGCCCTCCAGCGCCGTCAGCGAGACCTCGCCGTCGCCCTGGCTGTAATGACCATCGCCGGTGTAGAACAGCGCACCGGGGACCTGCACCGGATAGTAGATCGTGCTGCCGACACCGAACTCGTTGATGTCGGCATTGCCGCCGTGGCTGGCAGGTGGCACCGAATGCACCCGCGCATCGGTATCGGGCGCCACGCCCATCAGCCCCATGAACGGCTGCAGCGGGAAGGTGATCTCGTGCTCGCCACTCGCGCCCGGCGGCGTCGCCGCCAGCACGCCCACGCATTGATCCTGCGCACAGCGAATCGGCGTGAAGATCGACACATTGCCATAGCGCTCCGGATGCGCGGGGCTGGCATCCGGCTGCGGGGGTGTTTGCGGATACTCCCCCGGCAGCGCGCCCTTGCCATGGCGATTGGAAATGACGCCGTAGGGCACACGTGGCTGCAGGTCAAGAACCTCGACCTTGAGGACATCCCCCGGCTCGGCGCCCTCGATGGCGATGGGGCCGGTCACCACATGCGGGCCATCGGCGGCGAAGTCGTGGGTGAGCTCGGCGGCGGCGATCGCAATGGCGTCGTCCAGCACCTGGTCGGCGGGAATACCGTGGCTGGCGAAGTAGCGCTGGGGATCACGCCCCTGATCCTCCAGCACGCCCTCATGCGAGACCGTATCGAAGGTGACGATGCTGCCCGAGGGAACACTGAGTACCGGTTGTGCACCGCGATTGGGCAGGTGGCCCCAGCGGATCGTCGCCGGCAGCGCGGGCACGTAGAAACCGGCGGACGGGTCGGCCGGCATGGGCCCTGGCTGCTCGCCGAGCGGCTGCAGGACCTCGAAGGCGAGCGTGGGTGTGGCCAGCAGCGTGCTGGCGACGGCGGCGGTCACCGCCAGATTTCGGCACATGTGTCACTCCTCGAATCCCGGACAGGGCCTCCTGGAGCAATCGATGTGCCAAAAAAAAGCCCGGGCACAAGGCCCGGGCCCTTCAGAGCAGGTGATCGCCGAGTTACTGGCGGACACGCTCCTTCTTGGTGGCCGAAATCACGGCCACCACGCGGCGGTTTTGCTGACGACCCGCGTCGGTGTCGTTCGAGGCGACCGGACGCTGCTCACCGTAGCCAGCAGCCCGCAGACGGCTCGGATCGATGCTGAAGCGTTCCACCAGTACCTGACGGACGGCTTCGGCACGACGCTGCGAGAGCGCCTGGTTGTAGCTCGTCGAGCCGATGCTGTCGGTGTGTCCTTCGATGACTGCACGGGTCTCGGGATATTCCCGCATGAACTGCGCGGTCTTCTCGATCTCGCCGAAGTACTGCGGCTTGACCTCGGACCGGTCAAAGTCGAAGAGCACTTCCATGCGGATGCTCACCGGCTTCTCGAGCTCGATGTAGCAGCCCTCGTCGTCGACCTTGGCGCCGGTGGCGCTGTCCGGGCACTTGTCGAGGTAGTCCGGCACACCGTCACCGTCGCTGTCCTGCGGGCAGCCGTCCGGTCCCACGCTCACGCCCATCGGGGTGTCGGGGCAGCGGTCCTGCGCGTCGGGCACGCCGTCACCATCGCTGTCCTCAGGGGCACGTTCGGTCGGGAAGGTGAAACCGATCACCGCCTGGGCCTGGATGTTGTCGATCTCGTTTTCCAGGTAGGTAACCGACCGCACGTCGGCGCGGGCGAACAGCCGCTCGCTCAGCTGCGCGCGCAGGCCGCCACCGTAACCGGCGATGGCTTCTTCCTCGTCGAACTCGACCAGCGCGTCGTCGACCTCGTAGGTCGACCAGCCGGCGAAGCCCACCAGGTAGGGCGTGACGGCCCATTCCGGCATCAGGTTGAAGTACACATCGAGCGTGCCTTCCAGCATCTCGAGGTCGTAGTCATCGTTCTCGGACAGTTCCGGTTCGGTGTAGCCGATGGTCAGTTCGGCCAGCCAGCGCGGATCGAACTGATAGCCGAGGCCGAGCCGCAGGCCGAAGTCGTCCTCGACGCCAGCCTGGTTCTCTTCATCGCCATCGTCCTCGAACCAGTCATAGCGGACGCCCGGGGTGATCACGAACCCCGGCGTGACTTCCGCCTGAACGCCCGTGCTGCCGAGCAGCAGCAGGGCGGCGCCGGTCAGACCGGCAGTGCGAATGTGCTTGTCCATGTTGTTCCTTTCCTTGAGACGCAAGACTTACGGCGTGCTGAGCGCGGTGGCGACGTTGCCGTAGAAGGTGGCCCGGCCATCCGCCAGCTGCGAGCGGATATCGTACAGCGCCGCGAGGCCGAGATTGCCGTTGGCGGACGTCACACCAGAGAGGTTCGTGAACAGGGCCGAACGGGCAGTTGCGGCATTCTCCGCCACGCCGAAGAGCAAACCGTTACCGATATCGGTTGCCAGTGCCACCGTTACGCCGCCGGCAATGGCCAGGCCGACCGCCGGTACGAACAGCTCGCTGTTCGCGATATCCAGTTCGCCGTCACCCACCTGATTGGCGAGGAACTCCGCGCGATTCTCGAAGCTTTCGATCCGGCGCGCCGTCAGATCCTGCACCAGGGTGCCGATCGGGCCGTCGAAGTTGCCGTAGAACGCTAGCCGTGTACCCGCCAGATCCGCGCGGGTCTGCGGTACCACCGCCAGGGCCTGACCGGTGGAATCCAGCGCCAGCGAGATCGTCTGCAGCGCCTGCTCGCCGATGTCCAGATCACCGTCGCCGACCTCGTTCAGGAAGAACTCGCGGCGCTCGTCCAGCTTCTCCAGGCGACGCTCGGCCAGGGCCGCAAGGCGCTCGGCGCCGGCGGCGTCGTAGAGGTCCTGTCGCAGCTGGGTCAGCTCGATGCGGGACTCGGGAATCACGGCGATGAGGTTGCCGGCATCATCGAGTACGGCGGTGAAGATTTCGACCGGCACATCGAGGATGTCCAGTTCGCCGTCACCCAGCTCATTCTCGTAGAAGTCGATGCGGTCCTCGATCTTGTTGCGGCGCCGCTCGTTGATCTCCTGCAGCGCCTGGCCGATCGGACCCTGGAGCTGCGCCAGCAGCTCGGCGCGCTCCTCGAGGGCCTGCTCGCGGCGCTCGGCGATGTCAGCCAGCAGCTCGCCCTTGCGGTCGAGCAGGGTCACGATCGGGCCATCGGTAACGGCGCCGCCATCGCCGCCATTGTCATTGCCGTCGCCGTCATCGCCACCGTTGCCGCCATCACCATCGGCCGGCAGGAACACGTCCTGGTCCATCACGATGACGCGCTGGAACGGCTCGGAAGGCAGCGAATCGCGGCCGGCGATGCTGGCAAGCTGGGTTTCCGGCATGACCTGCAGCTGCGCCATCACGGCGACAGGCGCAGACAGCATCAAAGCAGTTGTTGTAATGCGCTTGAACATTTGTTGATCTCTCCTTGAGCTTCTAAGGCAAGCCGATACGCCAAATCGTCTGGTGGGCCGGGCAATGCTGGCTTGGTCACTGCCTGGACCGGCATCAAGTCTTGGCGACGCGCGCAGCGTCCGGCGCAGCGATTAAATAGGACTAAGCGCCCCCCCTGCAACTGTCTCCGAAAGACGACTTGAACAGCATCGTGCTGACGGATTCGATTGCTGCCTGGCGATCTCGCCCTCGGTCCGCGATCGTTATGCCGGGCGCCGGCAAGTCACACGCCCCGGGCCCGGATGGGTTGACCGGTGCTGAGCGAAAAGATTGCGTCGCCAGCAGCCTGCGTGTGCGCCAAATGCTAACAGCCGACCTTGCCGCATGACAGCGCTGCTGGACGGCAGCGTAGGCGCGGGACCGGCAGGCGCCATAGGCGAAGACCGAGGCGGGCCCGGTCTTCGCTGTCCTTCGAGTGACGTCAGCAGGTTAGCCGGCGTTCATGTCACGCAGCACGAAGTTCAGGATGCCGCCGTGGGCGTAGTAATCCCACTCCTTCGGCGTGTCCACGCGCACGCGAACGACGAAGCGCGTCACCTTGCCCTCGGCATTCGTGGCTTCCACCTCGGCTTCCCGGGCGCCGCGGCCCAGGCCGGCAATGCGGAAGGTTTCCGTGCCGGACAGCCCCAGCTCTCCCGCGCCCTCGCCCGACTTGAACTGCAGGGGCAGCACGCCCATGCCGACGAGGTTCGAGCGATGGATTCGCTCGAAGCTCTTGGCGATGACCGCCTTCACGCCGAGCAGCAGCGTGCCTTTCGCCGCCCAGTCGCGCGATGAGCCCGTGCCGTACTCGGCGCCGGCCAGCACCACCAGCGGCGTGGCATCGGCCTGATACTTCATGGCGGCATCGTAGATCGACATCTGCTCATCGGTCGGCAGGTAGGTCGTCCAGCCACCCTCGGTTCCAGGGGCCAGCTGGTTGCGCAGGCGGATGTTGGCGAAGGTGCCGCGCATCATCACTTCGTGGTTGCCGCGTCGCGAGCCGTAGGAATTGAAGTCTGCCGGCTCCACGCCGTGCTCGATGAGGTAGCGCCCGGCGGGGCTGTCGGCCTTGATGCTGCCGGCGGGAGAGATGTGGTCGGTGGTGATCGAATCACCCAGCAGCGCCAGTGCCCGCGCACCCTCGATGTCGGCGATGCCTGGCGGCTGCATCGTCATGCCCTTGAAGTAGGGCGGATTCTGGATGTAGGTGCTGTCCTGGTTCCACTCGTAGCGCTCGCCCTCGGGAATCTGCAGGCTGTTCCAGCGCGCGTCGCCGGCGTAGACGTCCGCATAGGAGCGCCGGAACATCTGCGCGGTCACGTTCTCGCGGATGCAGTCGGCGACTTCCTGCTGGCTCGGCCACACATCGCGCAGGAACACGTCCTTGCCCTCGGCGTCCTGGCCAAGCGGCTCGTGATAGAGGTCGATGTGCATCGTCCCGGCCAGGGCGTAGGCGACCACCAGCGGCGGGGAGGCAAGGAAGTTCATGCGCACATCCGGGTGCACCCGACCCTCGAAGTTGCGGTTGCCCGACAGCACCGAGCAGGCCACCAGGTCCTGCTGGTTGATCGCCTTGCTGATCGGCGCCGGCAGCGGCCCGGAGTTGCCGATGCAGGTTGTGCAGCCGTAGCCGACGACGTTGAAGCGCAGCGCTTCCAGGTCATCCAGCAGCCCGGCACTGCGCAGGTACTCTGTGACCACCATTGAACCGGGCGCCAACGAGGTCTTCACCCACGGCTTGACCTTCAGCCCGCGGGCCGCGGCGTTGCGCGCGACCAGGCCGGCGGCCAGCATCACGGCCGGATTGGAGGTGTTGGTGCAGCTGGTGATGGCCGCGATCACGACTCGCCCGTCCGTCAGCGTGAAGCGCTCGCCGTCCAGGTCCACCTCCGCCTGCGGCGCCGCCGCGGCGCGACCCTCGGTCATCTTCGCCAGGTGCTCGGCATAGGTGGTCTTGCTGTCGACCAGCGGGATGCGGTCCTGGGGCCGCTTCGGGCCGGCGAGGCTCGGCACCACATCGGCCAGGTCCAGCTCGAGCACGTCGGAATACTCGGCCTGCGGGGCGTCCGGCCGCCACATGCCCTGCGCCTTGGCATAGGCCTCCACCAGCGCGACGCGTTCCTCGTCGCGGCCGCTCAGGCGCAGATAGTTCAGCGTTTCCTCGTCGATCGGGAAGATGCCGCAGGTCGCACCGTACTCCGGCGCCATGTTGCCGATGGTCGCCCGGTCGGCGAGCGGCAGATCGGCCAGGCCATCGCCGAAGAATTCGACGAACTTGCCGACCACGCCACGTGCCCGCAGCATCTGCGTGACCGTCAGCACCAGGTCGGTGGCGGTGGCGCCTTCGGCCAGCCGGCCGTTGAGCTTGAAGCCCACCACCTGCGGGATCAGCATCGAGATCGGCTGGCCCAGCATGGCCGCTTCCGCCTCGATGCCGCCGACGCCCCAGCCGAGTACGCCGACGCCGTTGATCATGGTGGTATGCGAATCGGTGCCGACGAGCGTGTCCGGATAGGCCACGGTGCGCCCGTCCTGCTCGCGCGAGAACACCACGCGGGCGAGATACTCGAGGTTCACCTGATGAACGATGCCGGTATCCGGCGGCACCACACCGAAGTTCGAGAACGCCTTCTGGCCCCAGCGCAGGAACTGGTAGCGCTCCTTGTTGCGATCGAACTCGATGCGGGCGTTCACGTCCGCCGCGTCGGGAGTCCCGAACGCGTCCACCTGCACCGAATGGTCGATGACCAGCTCCGCCGGCGACAGCGGGTTGATGCGCCGCGGATCGCCGCCGAGCGCCGCCATCGCATCGCGCATGGCCGCCAGATCCACCACCGCCGGCACGCCGGTGAAGTCCTGCATGACCACGCGGGCCGGCGTGAAGGCGATCTCCACGCTGGGCTCGCTCTGCGGATCCCAGTTCAGCAGCGCCTCGATGTCATCCCGCGTGACGTTGACCCCGTCCTCGTGCCGCAGCAGGTTCTCGAGCAGGATCTTCAGGGAGAAGGGCAGACGGGCCGCACGCTGCGCATCGATCGCGTCCAGCCGGTAGATGTCGTAGTCCTTGCCACCCACCGACAAGGTGGTTCGCGCTTGCGAGTCCGTCATCATTCCTCCATTGGGTCGGACTGCGGCGACTCGGCGCCGCGAGGGCCGCACATTATAAGCGAAGCGCCGCCCGCTTAAGCCGGCGTCTCAGATCCGGCCGGCGCGCAGGTCATTCGCGGTCTGTACCAGCCGGCGCCGTTGCAGCGGCAGGGTCCACACGCGTCCGCCGCACTGTCGCCACAGATGGCTGGCGCGCAGGCCCGCGAGCAGCAGCGCCCGGACCAGATCGGCGTTCTCGGGCCGCTGCAGGTACTCCGCCCGCCCGCGGACCACGATGCGCATCCGCATGTGACCGGTCAGCCGCTGATAGATCCGCGCCGCGCGCTCGATCAGTGCCTCGCGGCTCAGATCCTGCTGTTCGTGAGCCCGCACCAGATCGCCGATGTCGCGTCGCAGTCCGCTCGGGGCATGCTTGTCCGCGAATACCCGCCGCTCGAGTTGGCGCACAGAAAAGGCGTAGTAGGCAGCCGGCATGGCGTCACGGGCCGACGCGGCCCGGCTGACAATCGCATGCAGCGCATCAAGACCTGGCCGCAAGCGACTGATATCGCCATAGATTGCCGCCACCGAGGGCGCTTCGATTTTGAGCAGACTGAACAGCAGCGCATCGACCGGATCCGCCGGCGCCTGGCCGCTGCGTGCCACCTGATGCACCAGCACACCGCTCTGGCACAGGGCCGACAGCGCCACGGTGCGTTCGACGATGCTGTGGCTCATGGCGTGAACACTTCACCGCCGCGCGCCCGACCCCGGATCGTGGCGCCGCCAAGGCAGCGGTCGCCGGCGTAAAGCACCAGGGACTGGCCCGGCGCCACGGCGCGCTGGGGCGCCTCGAACTGGACCGCGAGGCCGGCGCCGTCGGCTGCCACGTGACAGGGCTGCAGTGGTTGGCGGTGGCGTAGCCGCGCCTGCGCCCGGCAGGGCAGCGCCGGTTGGCTCAGCCAGTGCGCAGGACCGGTGAACACCCGGTCGTGGTCGCGGGCGGGATGTTCGCCCTGCACGACGATCAGGGCGTTGCGCGCCGGGCACTTGTCGACCACATACCACGGCGCGCCGCCGCCCTGGCCGCCACCGATGCCCAACCCCCGACGCTGACCGATGGTGTAGTGGCACAGCCCCCGGTGACGGCCGACCTCGCGACCCTCCGGCGTTTCAATGGGGCCAGCCGGTGCCTGCAGGTAGCGGCGCAGGAACGGCTCGAAACGCCCCTCGCCGATGAAGCAGATGCCGGTGCTGTCGGGCCGGTCGTGATTCGGCAGGCCGGCCTCAGCGGCCAGGGCGCGGACCTGTGACTTGTGCAGATGGCCTAGCGGGAACAGCACGTGCGCCAGCGCCGCCGGGTCGACGGCGTGCAGAAAATACGTCTGATCCTTGCCGGCGTCGGCCGCCTGCTGCAATGCGCCGGTGCGAGGGCACAGCCGCGCGTAATGGCCGGTGGCGATTCGCGCCGCACCCAGGCGGCGTGCGTGCTGCAGGAATGCGTCGAACTTGATCTCGCGGTTGCAGTGCACGTCCGGATTGGGCGTGCGTCCCGCGGCATATTCGTCCAGGAATGGGCCAAAGACGCGCTCGCGATAGCGCTCGCGGAACGATACGCGGTGCAGGGGAATGTCCAGTTCGGCGCAGACCTGGCGGGCAGCCTGAAAGTCCGCCGCCGCCGTGCAGTAGGCGTCGGCCTCGTCCCAGTTGCTCATGAACAGGCCCTCGACCTGCCAGCCGGCTTGCGCCAGCAGCAGGGCGGCAACCGCCGAATCGACCCCGCCGGACAACCCGACGATCACCCGTCGGCCCGCGCCGGCAGGCAGGGATTCGGCGGCACGGGCCAGCGCCGGCAAGGCTGGCACGGGCTCAGCGTTCATCGTCGATCACCTCCAGCGGAAACCGCCGCCCGGCCAGGTAGTCCCGAACCGAACGGGCGATCAGCGGGGTGCGCAGCGGCAGTTGCGCCTCCAGGATCTCCTGCCGGCTGCACCAGCGCGTGCCGACGATGCCCTCATCCAGCACGGCCCCGGCCGCCGGTGCGCCGGCCTGGCCGCAGAACGTGAAGCGCAGAAAGCTCTTGCCTTCCCCGCGCGCCTGCCACTGATAGATGCCGATCAGTGCCTGCGGCTCGAAAAGACAGCCCGTCTCCTCCCGCGTTTCGCGCACCACGGCCTGCAGCAGGCTCTCGCCCGGCTCCAGGTGCCCGGCCGGCTGATTGAAGCAACGACGCCCGCCCGCCCATTCATCCACCAGGAGGAAGTGTTGCTGGCGCTCGATGATGGCGGCGACGGTGACGGCGGGTTTCCAGCGCAAGGCGGCGCTCGGTCTGCTATAGCGAGTGGGTCAGTTTATCAGCCGCGGGCGCTGTCGGCCTTGGGTGACCGGGGAGGGCGTGCTAGCATCGCGCGCCGTTGCGGACCCGGGGCCGCGGCACGCGCACCGCCGGCGGCGTCCGGCGCAACCGGCATGGAGCAGTACTCCTTGAATATAGGCATCGTCTTCGCGGGGCAGGGTTCGCAGTCCGTTGGCATGCTCGGCGAATTGGCCGCAGCTTGGCCCGAGATCCGCCGGACCTTTGACACCGCGAGCGAAGCGCTGGGGGAGGACCTCTGGTCGCTGGCGCAGACCGGGCCGGAGGAACGGCTCAACGACACCCGCATCACCCAGCCTGCGCTGCTGGCGGCGGGTATCGCCGTCTGGCGGGTCTGGCAGCAGGCGGGTGGCCCTGCGCCGGTGATGATGGCCGGCCACAGCCTCGGCGAGTACACGGCGCTGGTGGCTGCCGATGCGCTCGATTTCGCCGATGCGGTTCGCCTGGTGGCCCGGCGGGGCGCGCTGATGCAGGCGGCGGTGCCAGTCGGCGAGGGCGCCATGGCGGCGCTGCTGGGGCTGGAGGATGCAGTGGTGGCGGAGGTCTGTGCGGCCGCCGCCGGCGAGCAGGTGGTCGAACCGGTCAACTTCAATGCGCCGGGCCAGGTGGTCATCGCCGGCCATGCCGAGGCGGTGGAGCGGGCGATGGCCGCGGCCCGCGAGGCCGGCGCGCGCAAGGCGGTAGTGCTGCCGGTCAGCGTGCCGTCCCACTGCGCGCTGATGCGGGAGGCGGCGGCGGAGCTGGCCGCGGCGCTCGAGGCGGTGGCGATCCGGCCGCCGCGCGTGCCGGTGATCCATAACGTCGACGCCGCCACGCGCAGCGAGCCGGCCGCGATCCGCCAGGCCCTGGCGGCGCAGCTGCACCAGCCGGTCCGCTGGACCGAGTGCATGCAGCGGCTGATCGCCACGCCCGTCTCGCTCGTGGTGGAGGCGAGCCCGGGTCGCGTGCTGACGGGCCTCGCCAAGCGCATCGATCGCGCGGTGCCGGCGGCGGCGGTCTACGATCCCGCCAGCCTGACGGCGGCGCTGGAGCAGACGCAGGAGGCACGGGCATGAGCGAGCCACGCACGGCACTGGTGACCGGCGCGAGTCGCGGCATCGGGCAGGCGATCGCCTGGGAGCTGGCTCGCCGGGGGTGTCGCGTGATCGGCACGGCAACCAGCGAGGCCGGCGCCGAGCGCATCCGGACCGCGGCAGCGGCCAATGCGCTGGCGGTCGAGGGGGCGGTCCTGAACGTAACCGACCGACCGGCGCTCGACGCGTTCCTCGACCAGCTGCGGGACACCGCCGGGGAACCGTCTATCCTCGTGAACAATGCCGGCATCACGCGGGACAACCTGCTGCTACGCATGAAGGACGAGGACTGGGACACGGTCATCGAGACCAACCTCACGGCGGTGTTCCGGCTCAGCCGCGCCTGCCTGCGCGGCATGATGAAGGCGCGCTGGGGCCGCATCGTCAACATTGGTTCGGTGGTCGGCCTGATGGGCAATCCGGGCCAGGCCAACTATGGCGCCGCCAAGGCGGGCGTGATCGGTTTCTCCCGCGCCCTGGCGCGCGAGGTGGCCAGCCGTGGCATCACCGTGAATACCGTCGCCCCGGGCTTCATCGCCACCGACATGACGAACAAGCTCAGCGAGGCGCAACAGGAGGCGATCCTGTCGCAGGTGCCGGCCGGCAGGCTCGGTTCGCCCGCGGATATCGCCCACGCGGTCGCCTTCCTGGCCTCCGAGCAGGCCGGCTATATCACGGGTGAGCTGATCAACGTCAACGGCGGCCTCTACGCCTGACGTCAGGGTCTGTAGCCTGCCAACTACCTTTTCACTACAATGGCGCCGCCCCAGTCGGCGGCATGGATTCATCGGAGGATTACCAGGACATGAGCAGCGTTGAGGAACGGGTGAAGAAGATCATCGTCGAACAGCTCGGCGTCAAGGAAGAGGAAGTCACCTCGGAAGCGTCGTTCGTCGACGATCTCGGCGCTGATTCCCTGGACACGGTGGAGTTGGTGATGGCCCTCGAGGAGGAGTTCGAAACCGAAATCCCCGACGAGGAAGCGGAGAAGCTGACCACCGTCGGCGATGCCATCGACTACATCAACGCGCATCTCTCCGACTGATCCGGCCGAGGCCGTGCCGGTCGGTGGCTCGCCCGCGCCGTGGCGATCCGCCGACCGGCTGATCCGCACGCAAGCACGAGGCCATCATGCCCGGCGCGCAGCCTTCTGAAACACCGCGTGGCCGACGGGTGGTCGTCACTGGCCTCGGGCTCATCTCGCCGGTCGGGCTGACCGTGGAGGCGAGCTGGGCGGCCATCTGTGCCGGCCGCAGCGGCATTCGGGCGCTGGATGTCGACTTCGACATCGCCCGCTTCCCGGCCCGCATCGGCGGGCAGATCCGCGGCTTCGACGTCGGCGACTACGCCGACCCGAAACAGGTCCGGCGGATGGATCGCTTCGTCCACTATGCGATCGCCGCGGCGGCCCAGGCGCTGGCGCAGGCCGACCTGCCCGAGGCCGCCCGGGTCCGCGCCGGCGTGGCGGTAGGCTCCGGCATCGGCGGCATCCTTGGCATCGAGCGCACGCACGAGGCCTACCTCGAGCAGCACAACCCGCGCAAGATCTCGCCGTTCTTCGTGCCCGGCAGCATCATCAACATGGCCGCCGGCATGATCTCGATCCTGCATGGCCTGCAGGGTCCGAACCTTGCCGTCGTCACCGCCTGCACCACCGGCACGCACAACGTCGGGCTCGGGGCCCGGCTGATCGCCCATGGGGATGCGGACGTGATGGTGGTCGGCGGCGCCGAGCATGCCACCACGCCGCTCAGCATGGGCGGCTTCGCCGCGGCCCGGGCGCTGTCCACCCGCAACGAGGCGCCGGCGGCGGCCAGCCGGCCGTTCGACCGGGATCGCGACGGCTTTGTCCTCAGCGATGGCGCCGGGGTGCTGGTGCTCGAGTCGCTCGCGCACGCCGAGGCCCGTGGCGCCCCGGTCCTGGCGGAGCTCGCCGGGTTCGGCATGAGCGGTGACGCGCACCATTTCACGCAGCCCAGCGCCGACGGCGAGGGCGCAGCCCGGTGCATGCAGGCTGCGCTGGACGACGCGGGCCTGGCACCGGTGGATATCGACTACATCAACGCCCATGGCACCTCCACGCCGGCGGGCGACCTGGCGGAGAGCCAGGCAGTGCATCGGGTGTTCGGCGCGCATGCCGGTCGGCTGCCGGTGAGCTCCACCAAATCGATGACCGGACATATGCTGGGGGCCGCCGGCGCCGCCGAGGCGATCTTCGCCATCCTCGCGCTGCGGGATCAACGGTTGCCGCCGACGATCAACCTGGAACAGCCGGGGGAGGGTTGTGATCTGGACTACGTGCCGGGTGCGGCGCGCGAGGCGCGGATCGACACGGCGATGTCCAACTCCTTCGGCTTCGGCGGCACCAACGGAACGCTGATCTTTCGCCGCTGTTGAGCAGGCCGGGTGTCAGCGGCCCCTGCGCCCGGCGGCTGGCGCAGCCGGTCGACCTGCCGCAGCTGCATCACGCCCGCCCTGCGCGCTTCCCGTATCTGCTGCAGAGCACGGCGCGCCATCCGCAGACCGGGCGCTACGACATCCTGCTCGCGCTCGCCGAACCGCCCTGCGTGCCGCCTCCCGGGCGGTTCTTTCCGGCGCTCGAGGCGCAGTGGCAGCGCGAGCGCAGCGCCCATGCCACGACGACGCTGCCGTTCGGCTCCGGCTGGTTTCTCTACCTGGGTTATGGGCTCGCGCGGGAGGTCGAGCCCTCGCTGCCGGCACGACTGGCCGACCCCGGCGCCGACGGCCTGCCCATCGCCTTCGCCACCCGCTGCCGCGGCGCGCTGATCCACGATCATCTCACCGGTCTTCACTGGGCGGTCGCCGAGACCGCGGCGCAGTTGCAGACGCTGCTGGAGCAGGTCGAGCCGACGCCGCCAGCCGTCGCGCCACCCGGCCGCTGGCAGTGGCGAGCGCCGCCGCCGGTGCCGTTCCTGGAAGCCGTGGCGCGGGTGCGTGAGTATCTGCTGGCGGGCGATGTCTTCCAGGCCAATCTCTCCCACGCCTGGCTCGGCAGCGGTCAGGAGCCGGTGCCCATCGGCGCGCTGTACCGGGCGCTGGCGATGGCCAATCCCGCGCCGTTCGCCGCCAGCATTTATCATGAGGGTACGGTGCTGCTCAGCAGCTCTCCCGAACGCCTGCTGGCGCTGCGGGCAGGGCGCCTGGAGACCCGGCCGATCGCCGGTACCTGCCCGCGCAGCGGCGATGCGGCGGTGGATGCGCGGGCGGCACGGCGACTGCGCGCGAGCGCCAAGGAGCGAGCCGAACACGTGATGCTGGTGGATATGGAACGCAACGATCTGGGGCGGGTGTGTCGACCCGGCTCGGTGCGGGTCGCCGAGCTGATGCAGCTGGAGCGCTACGCTCATGTGCAGCATCTGGTGTCGAGCATCGTCGGCGAACTGGCCGATGGCCGCGGGCCGGTCGATGCGATCCGCGCCGTGTTCCCCGGTGGCAGCATCACCGGCTGCCCCAAGGTGCGCTGCATGGAGATCATCGATGCGCTGGAGGCGGCGCCCCGGGGAGCCTACACCGGCAGTTGCGGCTATCTCGACCGCTCCGGGCAGATGGACCTCAACATCCTGATCCGCACCGCATGGTATCGCGACAATCAACTCGGCTTTCGAACCGGCAGCGGCATCGTCGCCGACTCCAAGCCGCGAGCGGAACTGGCCGAGACGCACCACAAGGCCGCCGGCATGCTCAAGGCCTGGCCGGCATGCTGAGCTGGATCGACGGGCAGCCGGCACGAGACCTGCCGCTTGCCGATCGTGGCTGGCGCTACGGCGATGGCCTGTTCGAAACGGTGCGGGTCGAGCAGGCCCGCCTGTTGTGCTGGACCTATCATCAGCGGCGGCTTCGCCTCGGCTGCGCCCGGCTCGGGCTGCCGGCGCCGCCTGCCGAGCTGGCGGACTGGATCGGCCGGGCCATCGACCGCACCGGGCCCGGCATGTTGCGCCTGGCCATGACGGCCGGGGAGAGTGGCGCCGGCTACCGGCGCCCTCGCCCAGCGACGCCGCACTGGATCCTGCAGTGGCAGCCGATACCGCCGCGACCGGCAGGCGGCGAGGGCATCGTGCTATACCCCTGCCGGACGCGGCTGCCGCGGGATCCGGCGTTGGCCGGCCTGAAGCACGCCAACCGTCTGCCGCAGGTACTCGCCCGGGCGGAATGGCAGGATCAGGCGGAAGAAGGACTGATGTGTGATACCGATGGCTTCCTCGCCGCCGGCACGGCCAGCAATCTCTTCTGGCGTCGCGGGAGCTGCCTCTACACCCCGCCGCTCGCCCAGTGCGGCGTGTGGGGTACGCGGCGACAACTGCTGCTGGACGAGGTGGGCGCGCTCGGCCTGACGGTGTGTCAGCAGCGGGCGCGGCCGAGCGCGCTGGCCGACGCCGAGGAAGTCTTCATCTGCAATGCCCGCATCGGCATCCGGCCCGTGCGTCGCCTCGGGCACCGGCGCTGGCCGGTGGGGCCGCAGAGCCGGCGCCTGCAGGCATGGCTTGTCGAGGCCGAACAGCGTACGGCGTGGGCGGCATGAGGCGGCTGCTCGCTCTCGTGCTGACCGTCGCAGTGCTGGCCGGCGTCGTCGGCGCCGGCTGGCGCATCGCGCTGCACTGGCAGCGTGCCCCGCTACCGCTGGCGGCACCGGTCACGGTCGAGATCGCGCCGGGCAGCTCACTGCGCAGCATCGCCGGCACCCTGCATGACGGCGGGGTGCTGCCACACCCGTTGCCGTTCGTGCTGCTGGCGTACTGGCACGACGCTGCGCAGTCACTGCAGGCGGGCGAATACCGGTTCGAGCCGGGTGACACGCCGCTCGATGTGCTGCACCAGCTCGTGGCCGGACGTGTGCTGCAGCACCGCTTCACGATCGTCGAGGGCTGGACGTTCGCTGACCTGCGGCGGGCGCTGACCCAGGCAGAGCCCTTGCGCCAGCAGGGCGCCGCGCTGTCCGATGACGAGCTCATGGCGGCGCTCGGCCATCCCGATCAGCATCCGGAGGGGCGTTTTCTGCCCGAGACCTATCAGTACGTGCGAGGCGACAGCGACCTGGCGCTGCTGGCCCGCGCGCATGCCGCGATGGCTGCAGCGCTGGCTGCCAGCTGGCAGACGCGAGCGGCGGAGTTGAGCGTGGACACCCCGGCCGAGGCGTTGGTGCTGGCCTCGATCATCGAGAAGGAGACGGCAGTGGGCACCGAGCGCGCGACGATCTCCGGCGTGTTCCATCGACGCCTCGCGCTCGGCATGCGTCTGCAAACCGACCCGACCGTGATCTATGGCCTCGGCAGCCGCTTCGACGGCGACCTGCGGCGGGCCGATCTGGCGCGCGATGGCCCCTACAACACCTATCAGCGCACGGGCCTGCCCCCCACGCCGATCGCGTTGCCGGGTCGGGCCGCGCTCGAGGCGGCGGTGCATCCCGAGCCCGGCGAAGCGCTGTATTTCGTCGCTCGCCGCGACGGCACGCACGTGTTCTCCGCTGACTATGCGGCGCACCGCCAGGCGGTGGCCTGCCATCAGCTCCAGCGCTGCGAGGGCGCAACGCCATGAGCGCGCGGGGACGCTTCATCGTCCTGGAGGGCGGGGAAGGTACGGGTAAAAGCACCAATCTCGGCTTCTGCGCCGACTGGCTGGCGGCGCGGGGCATGCCTGTGGTCCGTACGCGTGAGCCGGGCGGCACGGCGCTCGGGGAACAGCTGCGCACGGTGCTGCTGAACCAGCCGATGAGTGCAGACGCCGAAACGCTGCTCATGTTCGCGGCGCGCGCCGAGCATCTGGCCACGGTGATTCGTCCGGCACTGGCGGCCGGCAAGTGGGTCGTGTGCGATCGCTTCACCGATGCCACCTACGCCTACCAGGGCGGCGGCAGGGGGCTGCCGGCCGAGCGGATCGCGACGCTGGAGGC
>JAASSS010000099.1 GCA_021767745.1 Pseudomonadota bacterium | reverse complement strand
GTGGGCGCCAGCTCGTGCAGGGTGATGCGCTCGCCGCCCTGCAGGCGATCGCGCGGTCGCGCGATGCGACCGTCGATCTGCACGTCCTGCTGCTCGATCAGGCGCTTGAGACGACTGCGCGAGTGGGCCGGCAACAGTTGCGCCAGCGCCTGATCGAGCCGGCAGCCGGCCAGTGTGTCGGGAATCTGCAGCGAGAGGGGCTGCGGGTTGTGCGATCCGGCGCTTGCCGGCGAAGCATCGGCCACGGAGGACGCCTGCGAGTTGCTATACTCGGTTGTTGGCAACCGACTCCGGCAGTCTAGCATGCAGCGGATCCCCCGCTTCTCCCGCGCCTGGCGCCCCGCCCTCCTGCTCCCCGTCCTCGTCCTGCTCGGCGCCTGCGCCAGCAAGGATGACTCGATCGAAGTCACCAGTACGCCCGAGCAGATGTATGCCGATGCGCATGCGGCGGTCGAGGAGGAAAACTTCAGCGACGCGGTCAGCCGGCTGGAAGCGCTGGAGACGCGCTATCCCTTCAGCCGCTACGCGCAGCGGGCGCAGGTCGAACTGGTCTACGTCTATTACCGCCGACGCGAGTGGGAACAGGCGGCGGCCGCGGCGCAGCGCTTCCTGCAGGAGTATCCGCAGCATCCGGACGCGGCCTACGTACGCTACCTGCTCGGGGTGGTGAACTTCGAGCGGGCGCTGGGCTTTTTGGAGCGCAGCGTCCTGCCGGTCAGCAACGAGGAGATGGATCCGCGGTATGCGCGCGCGAGCTTCGATGCGTTCAATGCCCTGCTGCGGCGCCACCCGTACAGCGAGTATGGCCCCGACGCCCGCCAGCGCATGATCTTCCTGCGCAACCGGCTGGCAAACTACGACCTGCGCATCGCCGAGTACTATCTGGATCGGGGGGCGTATCTGGGCGCCGCCAACCGGGCGCAGGATCTGGTGACGCGCTACCCCGGTGCGGACGCGACGCTGCCGGCGCTGGAGATCATGGTGGAAGCCTACGAGCGGCTCGGCATGAACGCGCTGGCGACACAGAGCCGGCAGCTGCTCGAGGAGAACGAGAAGGCGCTGGCCGAGATCCGTCCGGGCGACTAGCACATCGCCAGCGCGCTGCCTCGCCCCCGCAACCGGAACGTTCGATGCTCGACTTCTTCCAGACCGTCCGCAGCCGCCACTCCATCCGCCGCTACCAGCCGGCGCGTCCCGTGCCGCGCGAACATCTGCATGCCATTCTGGAGACGGCGAGCGCGGCGCCTTCTGCCGGCGATCGCCAGCTCTACCGGATTGCCGTGGCGGAGAATGGCGACACGCGCGCCGCGCTGGCGGCAGCGGCGGAGCGACAGGATTTCGTCCGCCAGGCGCCGGTGTGCCTCGTCTTCTTCGCCGACACGGCGGCGGGCGAGCGGGAGTTCGGTGATCGCGGCCAGCGCTTCTCGCTGCAGGACGCCACCATCGCGGCGAGCTATGCGCAACTGGCCGCGGCAGCGACGGGCCTGGGATCGACCTGGGTGGGTCGCTTCGAGGCGGCGGGCGTGGCGGCCGCCTGCCGGGCGCCGGATTCGCTGGAGCCGGTGTGCCTGCTGAGCCTCGGCTATCCGGCCGAGCAGCCCGAACTGACGCCGCGGCGGCCCCTGCCGGAACTGCTGCTGTAGGCGCCGCGGGCGCGGGAGGCACCCGCGCCCTGCCGACACAGCGCCGGGCAGCGCCTCAGCCGCCGAGCAGTTCCTGCATCCGCACGCCGAGTTCGGTGGGCGAACGCACCGTCGCCACGCCCGCCGCCTCCAGTGCCGCGTACTTGCCCTCGGCCGTGCCCTTGCCGCCGGTGATGATGGCACCGGCATGGCCCATGCGCTTGCCCGCCGGTGCGGTGACCCCGGCAATGTAGGCCACCACCGGCTTGCTGACGCGGCTGCGGATATATTCGGCGGCGTCCTCTTCCTCGCCGCCGCCGATCTCGCCGACCATGATGATGCCGCGGGTGCCCGGATCGTCCTCGAACAGCTCGATGCAGTCGATGAAGTTCATGCCATGCACCGGATCGCCGCCGATGCCGACGCAGGTGGACTGGCCAAGGCCGTTCTGCGTGGTCTGGTAGACGGCTTCGTAGGTCAGCGTGCCGGAGCGCGAGACGATGCCAACGCCGCCGGGCTGGTGGATCATGCCCGGCATGATGCCGATCTTGCACTCGCCGGGGGTGATCACGCCCGGGCAGTTCGGACCGATCAGGTGCACGCCCGTGCCGACCAGCGCCGCCTTCACCTTGATCATGTCCTGCACCGGAATGTGCTCGGTGATGCAGACGATGATGCCGATGCCGGCATCGGCCGCCTCGAGCACCGCATCGGCGGCATAGGGCGCGGGCACGTAGATCATGGTGGCCGCGGCGCCGGTCTCGCGCACGGCCTCGTGCACGGTGTCGAACACCGGGCGATCCAGGTGCTGCTCGCCACCGCGCCCGGGCGTCACCCCACCCACCAGCTGCGTGCCGTAGGCAATCGCCTGTTCCGAATGGAAGGTGCCCTGACGGCCGGTGAAGCCCTGGCAGATTACCTTGGTGTCCTTGTCGATCAGAATGCTCATGCCGCTCCGCCCTGTGCCGTTGCCGCCACGGCCTTGCGGGCCGCGTCGTCCAGATCGTCGGCCGGCGTGATCGCCAGCCCACTGTCCGCCAGCATCTGCCGGCCCTGCGCCACGTTCGTGCCCTCCAGCCGCACGATCACCGGCACTTTCACGTCCACCTCGCGCACTGCGGCGATGATGCCCTCGGCGATCAGGTCGCAGCGCACGATGCCGCCGAAGATGTTGACCAGGATCGCGCGGACCTGATCGTCGGCCAGGATCAGCTTGAAGGCGGCAGTGACCCGCTCGGCCGTCGCACCCCCACCCACGTCGAGGAAGTTCGCCGGCCGCCCGCCGCGCAGCTGGATGACGTCCATCGTCGCCATGGCCAGGCCGGCACCGTTGACCATGCAACCGATCTCGCCCTCCAGGCTGACGTAGTTCAGGTCGTGCTCGCTGGCCTCGTGCTCGCGCGCATCCTCCTGCGTGGGATCGCGCCACTCGGCGATGCGCGGCTGGCGGAACAGCGCGTTGTCGTCCAGGTTGATCTTGGCGTCCAGCGCCAGCAGCCGGCCCTCACCGGTCACGATCAGCGGGTTGATCTCCACCAGCGAGGCGTCGCACTCGGTATAGAGCTGGTAGAGGCCGCGCATGATCTCCACGAACTCACCGACCTGCTGCTTGTTCAGCCCCATGCCGAAGCCGAGCCGGCGGGCCTGATAGGGTTGGAAGCCGGCTGCCGGCGACACCGGCACCGTCACGATGCGCTCGGGCGTGCTGGCGGCGACTTCCTCGATGTCCATGCCGCCGGCGGCCGAGCCCATCATCACCAGGCATTCCTCGGCGCGATCGGTCAGCAGGCTGACGTAGAGCTCGCGCTCGATCGACAGGCCGGCCTCGACCAGCACTTCCCCGACCGGCAGCCCCTGCGCGTCGGTCTGATGGGTGACGATGCGGCTGCCGAGCATCTGCTCGGCAAGGCTGGCCACGGCCGCCGGACTGTCGCCCAGCTTGACGCCGCCGGCCTTGCCGCGTCCGCCCGCATGCACCTGCGCCTTGACCACCCAGCGCTCGCCGCCGAGTCGTTCTGCGGCCGCCTGTGCGGCGGCGGGCGTGTCGGCCACGGCACCCTGCGGGATGGGAATCCCGTAGTCCGCGAACAGCTGCTTGGACTGATATTCGTGCAGGTTCATCTGCCGGTCCTTGTGGCGGGGAGGCGGGAGCCCGGCATTCTGACCGATGGCCCGCAAGCGCGCAAAGCGTGACCGCCCTTGCCCCGCCGGACGATCGCGCCCGCCGGTGCGTCACGTGGTGGTTCAGAAATCGGCGGCGCGAGCGATAGCGAAAGGCGATGGCCGCTCTCGCTGCTCCCGTACTGCCCACGCGCCTGCCGCCGGTGCTCGCGCTCGCTCCGCCCAGCCCATGGCGCGCGCTCTGGCTGCTGGAGGCCTTCCGTGTCGGCTGGGCGCTGATGCTGCTGACGCTGTCGGCACTGCCGGGCGAGGAGGTCGCCCGACCGCTGCCCGATGCGGCAGCGCTGGTCGTCGTTGCCGGCTATCTGCTGCTGGCGGCGGGCGTGGTGCCCTTCCTGCTGGCGCGTCGGCCCTCCGCCCGGCGGCAGATCCCGTATCACGTGTTCGCCGATGTGCTGCTGCTCACCCTGATCCTGCAGCTGACGGGTGGCCTGCGCGATGGCCTCGGCCTGATCGTGCTGCTGCCGGTAGCCATCACCGGCCTGTACCTGCCACCGCGTGCGTGCGCCGCGGTGGCAGCGGCGGCGACCGGGCTGATCCTGCTCGGCGAGCTCACCGGCGCGACGCTGGCCGCGCGCGCGCCGGCCTATCCGCAGGCCGGGCTGCTCGGTGCCTTCTGCTTCTTCGCCGCGCTGGGCACCAGCCTGCTGACGCACCGGCTGCAGCACGCTGCGGCGCTGGCCGCCGAGCGCAGTCGGGAGCTGGCCGAGCTGGGGCGGCTGAACGAGGCCGTGGTCCGCCAGCTGCCGGACGGGCTGCTGGTGCTGGATGCCGAGGATCGCGTGCGCCTGATGAACCCGCGGGCGGCCGAGTTGCTGGGTCTGCACGACCTGCATGGCGCCCGCAACGCGCAGGACCTGCCGCCGGCGCTGGGGGCCGTGCTGGGCCAATGGCGCCGCCAGCCGGCCGCCGTGGCCGAACCGCTGCGCCTGGCCGACGGGCGGGACGTGGAGGCCAGCTTCAATGCCCTGCCACTGAGCAGCGGCAACGGCACCATCGTCCAGCTGGAGGATGCGCACAAGAACCTGCAGCGCAGCCAGCAGATGAAGCTGTCCGCGCTCGGCCGGCTGACGGCCAGCATCGCCCACGAGATCCGCAACCCGCTGGGCGCCATGCTGCACGCGGCGCAGCTGCTGGCGGAGACGGCGCCGCCGGAGGAAGCCGAGCTGGTGGCGATTCTGACGCGGCACGGCCAGCGCATCGATCAGATCATCGGCGACATCATGAGCCTCTCGCGCACCCGCCCGAGCGCCGCCGAGGCCATCGAACTCAGCGCCTGGCTGACCGCCTTCGCCGCCCAGTTCCAGGCCGAGCACCCCGGCTCTTACCAGCTGAGCGTGGCGGGCGATCCGGTCGGCGCGGTGCGCATGGATCCGGGTCATCTACGCCAGGTGCTCGCCAACCTGCTGGAGAACGCCCTGCATCACGCCGGCCGCCCGGACGAGCCGCTGGTGCTGCGGCTGACCACCCGCCGGCGCGAGCATGCCGGCGGGCTGCTGCACGAGCTGGAGATCGCCGACAACGGCTGCGGCATCGCCGTCGGCATCGCCGGGCAGATCTTCGAGCCGTTCTTCACCACCAGCCACCGCGGCTCCGGATTGGGCCTGTTCATCGCCCGCGGGCTGTGCGAGTTCAACGATGCCCGCCTGGCGCTCGTGCCCAGCGACGGCGAGGGCACGACCTTCCGGCTCACCTTCGCCGCCGCGCCCGCGGCCGCCTCAGGATCTCAGCCATGACCGACAAAGCCCGCGTGCTCGTCGTCGATGACGAGCCCGACATCCGCGCCCTGCTCCAGCTGACGCTCAGCCGCATGGGGCTCGGCTCCGTGCTGGCCGACAGCCTCGCCGCCGCCCGGGCCCATCTGGCCGAAGGCAGCTACGCCCTGTGCCTGACCGACATGCGCCTGCCCGACGGCGATGGCATCGAGCTGATCCGCGAGATCCAGGGCCTGCCCGAGGAGCTGCCCTGCGCCATGATCACGGCGCACGGCAACGTGGAGCTGGCGGTCGAGAGCCTGAAGGCCGGCGCCTTTGACTTCCTCAGCAAGCCGGTGGACCTCAAGGCGCTGCGGACGCTGATCAGCAGCGCGGTCAAGGGCCAGCGCCAGCCGCGTGAGCGGCGCTCGCGCCATCTGCTGCTGGGCGACTCCGAACCGATGCGGCGCCTGCGCGGCATGATCGCGAAAGTGTCGCGCTCGCAGGCGCCGATCTACATCAGCGGCGAGTCCGGCACCGGCAAGGAGCTGGTGGCCCGGCTGATCCACCAGCAGAGCATGCGGGCCGATGGGCCTTTCGTGCCGGTGAACTGCGGCGCGCTGCCGACGGAGCTGATGGAAAGCGAGCTGTTCGGGCATCGCAAGGGCAGCTTCACCGGCGCGGTGGCGGACAACCCGGGCATGTTCGTCAGCGCCGACCGCGGCACGCTGTTCCTCGATGAGGTCGCCGAACTGCCGCTGCACATGCAGGTGAAGCTGCTGCGGGCGATCCAGGAGCGCGCCGTGCGCCCGGTCGGCGCGCCGCGTGAAGTGTCGGTCGATGCGCGCCTGCTGTCGGCGACCCACAAGCCGCTGGAGCAGATGGTGGGCAGCGGCGAGTTCCGCCAGGACCTCTACTACCGCATCAACGTCATCGAGCTGAAGGTGCCGCCCCTGCGCGAGCGCCGGCAGGACCTGCCCCAGCTGATCGAGCACATCCTGCGCCAGCAGGCCGGCGCCGGCGCGCTGCCCCGGCTGGATGCGGCTGCCCTGCAGGCGCTGCAGGCCTACCCGTTCCCGGGCAACGTGCGCGAGCTGGAGAACATCCTGCAGCGGGCCCACACGCTGTGCGAGGGCAGCGTCATCGGCCGGGAACATCTGCAGCTGCCGGACAGCCCGCCAACCCTGCCGGCCGGCCCGACCGCCACCGGCACCAGCGCCCACGGCGCCGCTCCGACACCGCTGGAGGGGCCGCTGCGGGAACGGACGATCGCCACCCCGGCGCCAGCCGATCTCGACCAGCACCTCGAGGCGATCGAGCGCGAGACGATCCTGCAGGCGCTGGAGGCGCATCGCTGGAACAAGACGGCGACCGCCAAGGCGCTGGGCATCAGCTTCCGGGCGCTGCGCTACCGGCTGAAGAAGCTGGAGATGGAGTGATGACGCTGCACGTCACTTTTCGCCGTGGCGTCAACGCGCCTGCACGGGGCGGGGCGGCTGGCGTGCGCGCAGTCGCCGCCGACCGGCCGCAATCGGCCGCACCAGCGGCCCATGGCAATGAATCCGTGGCTGGCACGGCCGTTGCTTCGTACCTGTCAGGGACCGTCCCCAGCCATCGACATGGCGGTCCTCAACCCAACGAGAACCGCCGGAGTAGAGAGGAAAACAGCATGCACAAGCAACAGGGTTTCACGCTCATCGAGCTGATGATCGTCGTGGCCATC
>JAASSS010000098.1 GCA_021767745.1 Pseudomonadota bacterium | reverse complement strand
GCCAAGGCCCGCGTGGCCGAGGCGCTGGAGGCGGCACGGACCGTGCGGGAGACAGCGGCGCTGGAGCAGGCGCTGGAGGCTGAACGCATCGACGTGACCCTTCCGGGGCGCGGGCAGGCGAGCGGCGGGCTGCATCCGATCACGCGCACGCTGGAGCGGATCGAAACGCTGTTTCACAGCGTCGGCTTCGAAGTGGCGGAAGGGCCCGAGATCGAATCGGCCTACTATAACTTCGAGGCGCTGAACATCCCGGCGGATCACCCCGCGCGGGCGATGCACGACACCTTCTACGTCGATCCGCAGACGCTGCTGCGCACGCATACCTCGCCGGTACAGGTGCGCACGATGGAGCATCGCCCGCCGCCATTGCGGATCATCGCCCCGGGGCGCGTCTACCGCTGCGATTCCGATCTCACGCATACGCCGATGTTCCACCAGGTCGAGGGGCTGGTGGTGGCGGAGGACGTGAGCTTCACCAGTCTTTACAGCCTGTTGCGGGAGTTCCTGCGCGCCTTCTTCGAACGCGATGCGGAGATCCGCTTTCGACCGTCCTACTTTCCATTCACCGAGCCCTCCGCCGAGGTGGATATCCAGTGCGTGCTGTGCGGCGGCGAGGGCTGCCGGGTCTGCAAGCGGACCGGCTGGCTGGAAGTGCTCGGCTGCGGCATGGTGCATCCGGTGGTGCTGGATAACGTCGGCATCGACAGCGAGCGCTGGCTGGCCTTCGCCTTCGGCATGGGCGTCGAGCGACTGGCGATGTTGCGCTATAACGTCAATGACTTGAGGTCGTTTTTTGAGAATGATCTCAGGTTTCTGAAGCAGTTCGACTAGACCATGAAGATCAGCGAAACCTGGCTGCGCAGCCATGTCGATCCGCCTCTGGATACCGCGGGCCTGACCGCGGTGCTCACGGAGGCCGGCCTTGAGGTCGATGCCGCCGAGCCGCTGGAACTGGCGTTCTCAGGCGTCGTGGTGGCACGCATCCTGCGGGTCGCCGCCCACCCGGAAGCGGACCGGCTGCGGCTGTGCGAGGTCGACACCGGTGGGGCGCCATTGCAGGTGGTCTGCGGCGCGCCGAACGTCGTCGCCGGCATGCTGGCCCCCTTCGCGCCGGTCGGGGCATCCCTGCCGGGGCGGGCATCGCCGCTGACGGCGGCGCAGGTCCGGGGTGTGGATTCGGCGGGCATGTTGCTCAGCCGGGCCGAACTCGGCCTCGGCGAGGATCACGACGGCCTCTGGGCGCTGCCGGCCGGGTTGCCGGTGGGCGCCGATCTGAAGCAGGCGCTGATGCCCGATGATGTGCTCATCGAGCTCGATCTGACGCCGAACCGTGCCGACTGTCTCAGCATCCTCGGCGTGGCCCGGGAGCTTGCCGCGCTCACCGCGGCGCCATTGCAGCCTGTGACGCTCGCGGAGGTCGAAGTGACGGCGGCAGTGCCTGCGCCGCCGGCCGGGGTCCAGGCGTCGACGGCCTGCCCGGTCTACCTCGCCCAGCGTATGAGCGGGCTCGATCCCGCCGCCAGGACCCCGCTGTGGATGCAGGAGCGGTTGCGGCGCAGCGGTATCCGCCCGCGCTACCCGGCGGTGGACGTCACCAACTACGTCCTGCTCGAGCTCGGCCAGCCGTTGCATGCCTTCGATGCCGAGCGTCTGGCAGGCGGCCTGACCGTTCGCTTCGCTGCGCCAGCGGAGACCCTGACGCTGCTGGATGGCCGCCATCAGGAACTGGAGACCGATTGTCTGGTTATCGCCGACGAGGTCGGGCCGGTCGCGTTGGCCGGGATCATGGGCGGCGAGCGCACGGCCGTGACCGCCACCACCACCGAGGTGGTGCTCGAGAGTGCGCTGTTCCAGCCGTCGGCGGTGGCCGGACGGGCCCGCCGCTTCGGCCTGCATACCGATGCATCCCATCGCTTCGAGCGGGGTGTGGATCCCGCCGGGCAGGCCGCGGCCCTTGCCCGTGCGGCGCGACTGTTGCTGGATATCGCCGGTGGCAGCGCTTCGCCCGTGACCGAGGTGCGCGGCGCCGAGCCTGCCGTGGCACCGATCGCCCTGCGGCCGGCGCGTGTGCGTCGTGTGCTGGGGCTGGCGATCGAAACGGGGCAGATCGACGCGATTTTGGCGCGCCTGCAGATGCAGGTCGAGCGCGACGCCGCCGACGTGTGGCAGGTCAGGCCGCCGAGCTACCGGCGCGACGTGCAGCGTGAGGAGGACCTGATCGAGGAAATCGCCCGCGTGTACGGCTATCGCCGGCTGCAGCCGGCTCCGATGCGCGAGGTGCAGCGGATGCTGCCGGCGGCTGAAGGTCTGCGGGGCGATCCGGTTCTGCGGCGGGCACTGGCGGCGCGAGGGTATCAGGAGGCGATCACCTACAGCTTCGTCGATCCCGAGTGGCAGCGGTGCCAGTTGGGCGACGATGCCGTCGCCGCAGCCGTGGACCTGGCCAATCCGCTATCGCGCGAGCTGGCCCAGATGCGTGTTTCGCTGTGGCCAGGACTGCTCGCGACGCTCGCGCACAACCGCAACCGCCAGCAGGCGAGGGTGCGCCTGTTCGAACTCGGCCGCGTGTTCCACCGCTGCGCTGGCGAGATCGAGCAGCCCGAGAAGCTCGCCATGGCCGCCATCGGCGCGCGGCTGCCCGAGCAGTGGGGTGCCAGCGCCGCGCCACTGGATTTCTTCGACCTCAAGGGCGATTTCGAGCAGGCGCTACCGCCCTCGCTGCGGGCTCAGCTGCATTACGAGCCGGCCATGCGGGCGGGCCTGCATCCGGGACGCAGCGCCCGCATCCTGCTGCACGGCGAGGCGATCGGCTGGCTCGGCGAGCTGCACCCGGCCACCATGCGACAGCTCGATCTCGACCTGCCGCCACTGTTGCTGGAGGTCGACCTGCTGCCACTGCGCCGACAGGCGGTACCCAGCGCGCAGCCGCTCAGCCCCTTCCCGGCGGTGCGACGTGATCTGGCCGTGGTACTGCCACTCGGCGTGCCGGCGGCACGCGTGATCGAGCTGATCCATGCCCAGGGCGGTGAACAGCTCGACACGGTGGTGCTGTTCGATGACTACCGCGGGGAAGGCATTACCCCGGGTTCAAGAAGCCTCGGTTTCGGCTTGATTTTTCAGGATAAATCGCACACGCTCACCGAGCAGGATGTTACGGAAGCGCTCGACAGGATCGTGCTCGCGATTCGCGAGACGGCCGGCGGCGAGATAAGAAGGGAACACGATGGCGCTGACGAAGGCTGAGATTGCAGAGCAGCTCTTCCTCGAGGTGGGACTGAACAAACGCGAAGCCAAGGAGCTGGTCGACGCCTTCTTCGAACAGATCCGCTGCGCGCTCGAGCAGGGAGAATCGGTCAAGCTATCGGGGTTCGGCAATTTCGATCTGCGCGAGAAGAACGAGCGGCCCGGCCGCAACCCGAAGACCGGTGAGGAGATCCCGATCAGCGCGCGGCGTGTGGTGACGTTCCGCCCCGGGCAGAAGCTGAAGAGCCGGGTGGAGGGCTATGCTGGAAGCAACGCACAACGGTGAATTGCCGGCGATTCCCGGCAAGCGATACTTCACCATCGGCGAAGTCAGCACGCTGTGCGATGTCAAGCCGCACGTGCTGCGGTACTGGGAGCAGGAATTTCCCGAGTTGCGACCGGTCAAGCGGCGCGGCAACCGGCGCTACTACCGTCGTAACGACGTGCTGCTGATCCGACAGATCCGCGGCCTGCTCTACGATGAGGGTTTCACGATCGGCGGTGCCCGGCAGCGACTGGCAAGCGCGGAGACGCGCAGCGACGTCTCCCACAGTCGGCAGATGGCTCATCAGCTGCGGGTGGAGCTCGAGGAGTTGCTCACGCTGCTGCGGCGTTAGCGCGGCCAGCAGGCGCCCTCCGATCCGGCTCTTTCGGTACCGCCGCGCCTGCGCTATCATCCGCGGCCTCGCGAAGGCGAATCGGGGCGTAGCGCAGCTTGGTAGCGCACCAGCATGGGGTGCTGGGGGTCGCAGGTTCGAATCCTGCCGCCCCGACCAATTCGGCGACAGCCATCCCCGCGATCGCCTGGCATTCATTCCCGCGCTCGTCGGCTATACTCGCCGATTTTGAGTGGCCAGCGAATCCATGCCCACAGACGACATCATCCCCGCCGCAGCGCCTGCCTGGTTTACCGAGGCGGTCAGTTCCCCCCGCCGCGATGGCGAAACCATACTGGACGGCGCCCGCATCCATTATCTGCAGTGGGGCACAAGCGATGCCGGCAGGCCGGGGCTGCTGTTCGTGCACGGTGGCGGTGCGCACGCCCACTGGTGGGACTTCATCGCGCCGGCCTTCATCGCGGACTTCAACGTCGCCGCCATCGACCTCAGCGGGATGGGCGATAGCGATCATCGCGACAGCTACTCCGGCGATCAGTTCGCGCGCGAGTTGATCGCGGTCTGCGATGCTGCGGATCTTGGTCGGGAGGTCTTCATCGTCGGCCACAGCTTCGGCGGCCTGGCAACGCTCAAGGCGGGGCTGCAGCACGCCGAGCGCGTCCGGGGCATCGTCGTCTGCGACTCGGCCATCTTCCCGCCTGGCTTCAATCCCGGCAACGATATGCGGGTCTCGCCGTTCAAGGAGCGGCGCACCTATCCAGATTTCGAGACGGCACTGTCGCGCTTCAAGCTCGTGCCGCCGCAGCCGTGCGAGAACCCGTTCATCCTCGACTACATCGCGCGGCACTCTCTGGCCGAGGTCGATGGCGGGTGGTCCTGGAAGTTCGACGTGCGCTTCCTGCAGAAGACCATTTACGACGATATGGCCAATCACGTGCGCAACCTGCAGGTCCCGGTCGCCGTGATCTACGGCGAGAACAGCATGTTGTTCGGCAAGTCGATGCTGAAGACGACCCGTTCCTACTATGCCGAGGATGTGCCGTTCATCGCGCTGCCGGCGGCCCGTCATCATCTGTTCCTCGACCAGCCGCTCGCCTTCACCGAGACCCTGCGCGAGGTGCTCGACGGCTGGACCCGCCGCGCCGCGGCCTGAGCGCGAGGCGTCCGCCCTGCAGGAGATCCTGTTCGTCTACGGCACCCTGCGGCGCGGCCAGCCGGCGCACTGGCGGCTGCGGGGCGCCCGTGCGCTCGGCCCGGCGCGCACGCGCCCGCAGTGGCGCCTGATCGACCTGGGCGCCTATCCGGGCCTGGTCGCCGACGGGCGGCAGGCAATTCTCGGCGAATGCTACGTCCTCGGCCGGCAGCGGCTGCGCTGGCTGGATGCCTATGAGGGCGTGCCGCGGCCCTATCGGCGAGAACGCCATCCGCTGGCCGACGGGCGTTCGGTGTGGCTGTATCGCTGGTGCCTGTCCGTGCCGTCGCGATGCCGTGCCCAAACCGGCATGGATGACTGGCTGATGCGCCACCGGCCGCGGGCCCGGCCCCGATGAACGCGGCAGAGGCCGGGCCGATCATCCAGCTGGTGGCGGTAATCATCGCCGTCACCGCCAACCAGCCGCGGGTCCTTACCGTCGGCGAGGCAACCTCCGGCGCGCCGCTGGCGCTGCCGAGCGGGCCGCTCGACCCCGCCGGCGATCGCACCCTGGAACGGGCATTGCGTTCCTGGGTGCGTCGGCAGAGCGGCCTGCAGCTGGGCTACGTGGAGCAGCTGTATACCTTCGGTGATGCGGCCCGGCGTGATGCCGACGGACGGCGCATCCTCTCCGTCGCCTATCTCGCGCTTGTGCACGAGCAGCAGCTGGCGCCTGCCGCCGGCTGGCAGGACTGCTACGGCTTCTTCCCGTGGGAGGACTGGCGGGCTGGCAGGCCGCCGATGCTGGAATCGGCCACGGCAGCGCTGCGGGCACGTACGGGGGCAGCCGGCGCAAACCTGCTGGCACCGGAGCTGGCGGAGCGCCTGGAGATTGCCTTTGGCCTCGGCGAGGCCGGCTGGGATCCGGAGCGCAGCCTGGAGCGCTACGAGTTGCTCTACGAAGCCGGCGCGGTTGCCGAGGCCACCCTCGATCGCGGCCTCATGCCCGATGCCGGCCCCGCTGCGACGCTCGGCGGACCGGGGATGGCGCAGGATCATCGGCGCATCCTCGCCACGGCGCTGTCCCGTCTGCGGGGCAAGATCAAGTACCGCCCCGTGGTCTTCGAACTGCTGCCGGAGCGATTCACGCTCTCGCAGCTGCAGCAGGTCGTGGAGGCCCTGGCCGGGGTGCGTCTGCACAAGCAGAATTTCCGGCGGCTGGTGGAGCAGGGCGGGCTGGTCACCAGCACCGGCGACTACGATTACGGCACCGGCGGACGGCCCGCCAAGCTGTTCCGTTTCCGGCGCCGGGTGCTGCGTGAGCGGGCCGCGCCGGGCCTGCGCGTGACGCCCGCCACTGGCGGGGCTTGATTCCGCTTATGCTCATTCCTAGTATAAGCAGGCATCAGCCACGTGGATCCAACGCGGAGTCGCTCATGTCCCAGGTCAGGTCACACGCCATCGAGCTGCCGCGCTACAACGGGGCAATGGCCCGCCGTCTGGCGCCGCTCTATGCGCGGGTGAAGCCGGTGATGCCGGAGGCGGAGTGGGCGGTGCATGCGCCCTACGTCGAGGCGATCAATGCCCTCAAGCGCGAGCGCAACGCGGTGATCCTGGCGCACAACTACCAGACGCCGGAGATTTTTCACGGCATCGCCGACTACACCGGCGACTCACTTGGATTGGCCCAGCAGGCCGCGGCCACGGATGCCGAGGTGATCGTCCAGTGCGGCGTGCACTTCATGGCCGAGACCTCCAAGGTGCTCAGCCCGGAGAAAACCGTGCTGATGCCTGCCACCGATGCCGGCTGCTCACTGGCCGATTCGATCACCGGCGCCGACGTGCGGCTGCTGAAGCAGCGCTATCCAGGCGTGCCGGTGGTGACGTATGTCAACACCAGCGCCGAGGTGAAGGCCGAATCGGACATCTGCTGCACCTCCGCCAACGCCGTGCAGGTGGTGGAAGCACTCGGCGTCGAGCGGGTGATCTTCATTCCCGACGAATATCTCGGCCGCTGGGTCGCCAGCCAGACGAAGGTCGAGATCATCCTCTGGCAGGGCAGCTGTGAGGTGCACGAGCGGTTCACGGGCGCGCAGCTGCGCGATTACCGCGACCGGCACCCCGGCATCCACGTGATCGCCCACCCGGAGTGCCCGCCCGACGTGCTGGCCGAAGCCGACTTCGTCGGCTCTACCAGCGGCATGGTCAAGCATCTCGGCGAGCGCGCACCGCGGCAGGTGGTGATGGTCACCGAGTGCTCGATGAGCGACAACGTGGCCGTCGAATTCCCGCAGATCGACTTCATTCGACCGTG
>JAASSS010000001.1 GCA_021767745.1 Pseudomonadota bacterium | reverse complement strand
CGGCAGCGCGCTGCCGATCGCGCCCAGGCGCTCGGTGATGAGGTTGCGGGCGAAATACAGGTCGGTGCCCTCCTCGAACACCACCGTCACCTGCGAGAGCCCATAGCGGGACAGCGAGCGCGTGTAATCCAGCCGTGGCAGGCCGGCCAATGCGGTTTCCACGGGGAAGGTGATGCGCTGCTCCACCTCCAGCGGTGAATAGCCGGGGGCCTCGGTGTTCACCTGCACCTGGACGTTGGTGATGTCCGGCACGGCATCGATCGGCAGCTGCGGGAAGTGCCACACGCCCAGCGCGGCGACCGCCAACACCAGCGTCAGCACCAGCCAGCGACGTTCGACGCTGAGGCGCAACAGGGCGGCGAGCACCTCAGCCTCCGGCGCGGCGGGCGGCCAGCAGGGCCGCGGTGCCGAGGTAGGTCAAGGTGCCCACGGCCCCGGCCAGGGCCAGCGCCGGATAGAAGCGCATGCCGCCGGCCAGCAGGCGCGGCAGCAGCGCGAACAGCGGCAGCGAGGCCAGCACCAGCCAGAACACCTGCCGGCTGTAGTCGGCGATGGGCGCGGGATCGCCCTGTTCCCAGTACAGCCAGAGCATGGCCAGCACGCTGACCAGCGGCAGGGCGCCGAGCAGCGCACCGAGCAGTGTCCAGCGGCGCGCGAGCTCGGACACCAGCACCACCAGCGCGGCCGTGAGCAGGTACTTCAGGGCCAGGTACGTTGGGCCGGCATCAGTGGTCATGGCTGGCTCCGGATTTTTCCAGTTCGGCCTTCAGCAGATAGCTGTTGCCGGTGACGTATGCCGTGCCAGGGCGCAGCCCGGCCAGGACCTGCACGTGTTCGCCATCGGCGGGTCCGAGCGTCAGCACGCGCACCTCGTACTGCTCGCCGATCCGGGCGAAGACGACGTCGAAGTCCCGCCAGCGCTGCAGCGCCCGCGCCTCCACCACCAGCGGCGCCTCGTGCACGGCGGTGACGACCTCGCCGCGCACGGCCATGCCCGGGCTCCAGGTGCCCGCGGCGTTGTCCAGCACCACGCGGGCGTGGCGGGCCGAGCCGGCCGTGCCGCCCGGGGCGAGATAGTCGATGCGCCCGCTCGCGGCCGGCCCGGCGCCGTGCAGGCGCACCGGCTGACCTACGGCGATGGCGTTGGCCTGGCTCGGGAAGACGGCGAGTTGCGCCCAGAGCGTGCCGAAGTCGGCGAGAATCAGCAGCGGCCCCGCGGTCACTTCGCCGGGATCGGCGAGCCGCTCGATGACGATGCCGTCCATGGGCGCGTGGAGCGCGTAGCTGCGCAGGCTCTGGTCGGCTTCGATCGTCGCCAGCCGCGCGCCGGCCCGCACCCGATCGCCTACCTGCACGGCGACCGACTGCACCACACCGGGGAAGCGCGCCCCCAGTCGGCGCACGCGCGCCGGATCGGGCTCGATATGCCCGTAGAGCGTCAGCGTCTCGCGCACCACGCCCGGCCCAGCCCGTGCGGTGGTGATGCCGGCCTGCGCGGCGATGCGCGGCTCGATGCGCGTGCGGCCCTCGTGGCTGGCGTACGTCCAGTGGGCCCGCTGGCGGCCGATCTGCACGGCGATTGAGACGTCGAAGGAGTGCGGTTCGGTCACCGGATCGGCGCTGCGCAGGTAAGTGGGCGCCGGCAGCAGGCGCAGCCGTTCCGGTGACTCGCCCAGACGCGTCAGCGTAACCGTCGCCTCCAGGGCGCTCGGCGGTACCGGCTCGCCGGCCTCCCACGCATACAGGCGCAGCTCCGGCGGTACGCCCTGTTCGAACAGGGCGATCTCCACTGCGAGGTCGCCCTCGCGCAGCAGCCGCCCGCCATGTGGGCCTGTGGGCGCCTCGCCGCCGGTGCCGTCGGCCGCGATGGCCCCGCCCCCGGTGGGCGTGTCAGTGCCGGCCGGTGCCTCGGGCGCGGGCTGGCAGCCGATGAGCAACAGCGTCAGCAGCACAAAGAAGGGGCCACAGGTCCGGCGGCTAGTCATCATGGGTCTGCTCCCGAAGGGTGGCCTCGGGCAGGTCGAGCAGCGGCGCGCCCGCCAGTCGTTCCAGTTCCACCCGGGTGGCGTGGGCGTGGGCAATGGCGTTGATCAGCTCAGCGCGGGCCTCCAGCAGCGCCTGCTGGGCGCTCGACCATTCCAGATAGCCATAGCGCCCGCGCAGGTAGGCCGCACGTGTTTCGGTCAGCGCCTGTTCGAGTTGGGGGATCACCTCACGGCGCAACATGCGCACCTGTTCAAGCGCGTGCAGGCGTTCCTGATAGATGCCATAGAGGGCGGTGCGCAGCTGCAGCAGGGCGGCCTCGCGGTCGAAGTCGACGGCGCGTGCCTGGGCCTCGGCGGCCAGCCGCTCGCCGGTGAGCCGGCGCGCCGGGAACAGTGGCACGGCGGCGCCGACGACCAGCGCGTTATCACCGGTCGTGCCCAGACGGCGGACGCCGCCCGTCATACGCACCTCGCCGCGGCCGCGCGCCTGTGCCAGCGCCAGCTCCGCCTGCCACAGGCGGCCCTCGTCGGTGAAGCGGGTGATGTCGGGGTTGTCCACGACCGCGTCGAGCAGTGCCTGCAGGTCGCCCGGATCTCCCACGCTGGCGAAGGCCGCGGTGACATGGGGAAAGTCCGGCTCCAGCTCGCCCCAGGTGGCCGCGAGGGTCACGCGGGCCGCACGCAGCTCGTGTTCGGCGTGCTCTAGCTCGAGCCGGGACACGGCCAGCGCGGCTTGTGCCCGGGCACGCTCGGCCCCCGGCGAGCGGCCGGCCTGCACCAGTCGCTCGGTGGTCGCCAGGCGCTGGCGGGTCAGCTCGATCGCTTCCCGGGCCAGGTCCAGCCGCGTCTGGCTGGCGGCGACGGTGATGTAGCGTTGGGCGACGCTGGCCAGCAGGTCCAGCACGGCAATGCGCTCGCCGGCCTCTGCCAGCGTGGTCCGGGCGTCTGCCAGCTCGATCCGCGCCTGGCGCTGGCCGCCCAGTTCCACCACGTACGAGAGCGCGAGGGTGCGTTCCGAGCCGCCCGTGCCGCTGGCCTCGCCAGTGCCGAAGACGTTTTCCACTTCGGCGCCGAGGATGAGCGGTGGGCGCAGCGCGGCCGTATAGCGGCCGGCGGCCGTGGCTTCCCGCCGCCGTGCCAGCGCCTGCAGTGCCGGCTGCCCGGCCAGCGCCGCTTCCATGGCCGCGCGCAGCGTCAGCGGCGCAGCTGCCGGCGGCGGAGCCGCCAGCGCACCGGCGCAGGCGACGGCGGCAGCAGCCGTGGCTGCCAGCCGCGAGAATGTTGCAAGCATCGGGGAGATCCCTGTTCCGGTCCGGGCCGGCCAGAGCCGGCAAGAGCCACGCGGGCTGGCGATGCGCCCGGCATGGGGTTCGGCGGTGAGCAACCGCCGGTGCCAGGCCGAGGCGTGCCGCTGCTGCGCGGCGAGGCAGTTCAGACCGGAGTGGGCGGGGCTCGCAGGGGGGGGCGCAGCGCGCCCGGCAGGGATCTTGGCGGTTGCGGGCGCTGCGCGGGCGCCGGCAGGCGCTGCGGCCCGATGAGCAGCAGCACGGCGAGCAGGAGCAGGCCGAGCGGCGGCAGATCGGCATCGGCGAGCTTGGTCAGCACGGTGGCTTGAATGTCGAGCTGGCCGCTGGAATCACGCTCGGAGGGATCCGCCGGATCATGGGCGTGGCCGCCGAGCAGGTCGGAGTGCACCGGCGAGGTGCCGCCGGCCGCCACGGCAGGGTCAAGCGGCCCGAAGTGCAGGTGCACCCCGAGAACCCGGGTGGCGATCAACACGGCGATCGCACAGACGATCCACAACCGGCGGCTCATGGGCAGCGAGCATAGCCGCGGCCGACGGGGCGGTCCACCGCCGCCGTCGGTCGGCTTGACCTGCGTCAGATAACAGACGCCAGGGCACTGACGGGGCCGGCGACGGTCCTAGCCGCGACACCTCACGGAGTGGGCAAGGCATGCATTGGCTGCAACGACTGACGGCGCGCGGACGCAGCGCGCTGGACGCCTTGCGGGGCAGCTACTGGTTCCTCCCGGCCGTGATGACCTCGCTTGCCGGCCTCGCCGCGCTCGCGCTGGTGCGGCTGAATGTGTCGCTCTCGCTCGATGGGCCGCTGAGCTGGCTGATCCTGACCGATGCCGACGCGGCGCGGGCGGTCCTGTCGGTGATCGCCGGTTCGATGGTGACCGTCACTGGCCTGGTGTTCTCGATCAACATCGTCGCCCTGACCCTGGCCTCGACCCAGTTCGGCCCGCGGCTGTTGCGCACCTTCCTGCGCGATCGGGTCAATCAGCTGGTGTTCGGCGCTTTTACCGGCACGTTTCTCTACAGCCTGATCGTACTGATGGCCGTGACCGATCAGGGCGTACCGCGGCTGGCCAGCGCGTTCGCCGTGGCGCTGGCAGTGCTGAGCCTGTTCGTGCTGATCTACTTCATCCACCACACCGTGACCTCGATCCAGGCCTCCAGCGTGATCGCCGGCGTGGCGGCGGAGCTGCAGCGCCAGCTGACCGAGCTGTTTCCCGAGCGGCTGGGACAGGCTGCGCAGGACAGCGGACCGGACGCCGTGGCCGGCTTCATTCAGGCACTGGCGGACGACGGCGTGGCGCTGCGGGCGCCGGGCGATGGGTTCATTCGGGTGATCGACCAGCGGGCCCTGTCCACGCTGGTCGACAGCCATGATCTGCAGCTGCTGCTGACGGCGCGGCCGGGGGATTTCGTCGCGGCCGGCATGGTACTGGGTCGGGTCGGTCCGGCGGCGGCGGTCGATGCGCGTCTGTGCAAGGAACTGGCGGGACTGTTCGTGCTGGGCGGCCAGCGCAGCGCCGTGCAGGATCTGGCGTTCCTGATCGATCAGCTGACCGAGGTCGCGGCGCGGGCGCTCTCGCCTGGCGTCAATGACCCGCGTACCGCCAGTGCCTGCACGCAGCAGCTGGGGGCGGTGCTGTGTGCGGTCGCCGACCGGCACATGCCGGCCGGGGCACGGGCGGACGAGGCCGGCCGGCTGCGGGTGGTGGCGCCGGCGCTGACGTTCGAGCGCATCGCCGCCCTGGCGCTCGATCCCATCCGCCAGTACGGCGCCGAACATCCCGAAGTGGTGCTGACCGTATTCGAGGTGCTGCGCCGTGTGGGCGATTGCTGTCCGGCGCCGGTGCGCCGCCGCCTCCTGCGCGAGCACCTGGAAGCCTTTCACGATGCCTTCGGGCGTAGCCCGGCTGCCGCCGCGGCGAGGGATGCGGCGCGGGTGCAGGAGGCGTTCGAGCAGGCGCGCGACGCGCTGGGCTGAGCCAGCGCATCGCCGCGGCGGTGATCAACCCAGGCGCTGCAACTCCGCCTCGATCCACGCCTTGTGCCGATGTTCGTCCGCCTGCGCGTCGTCGATCACGGCCTTGAGCTCATCTTCCAGATCGTCCCGCTCGGCAGCACGATCGTAGGCGGTAGTGGTGTCCTCTTCGTTGCTCTTCATCGCCCGCAGGATGCCCTTGTCGCCCATCAGCTCGCCGATGGCGACCTTGCCCTGCGTCAGGAAGCGCTTCATGTCGCCGCTTTTCGGCACCTCGATGCCGCGGGCGGTACCGATGCGGCTGAGTGCCTCGATGTGGCGTTCGTGATCGGCCTTGAAGTCGCCCAGTCGCTGCTTGCGCTCGGCCGCTTCCAACCGCTCGATCGCCGCGGCGTAGGCGTCGATTGCGTCGTGATCCAGGTAAATCAGGTTGCGAATGAGGGTGGTGGTGTCGTCTTCGGTGCCGATCGTGGTGGCCATGGTCGCGAAACTCCGCTGAGGGCGCCTGCTGGCGCGTTGAGGCTCAACGGTTGGACCATGCCGGCGACGCAGGTTCCCGCCGGGCGCTCAGGCCTCGCCGGCCAGCAGGGCGTGGATCTCGGCGGTGATCTCGTAGGAGCGCCGGCGCGCGGCGTGGTCGTGGATCTGCGAGGTGATGATCAGCTCGTCCGGACGGGCCGCGGCGATGAACTCGCGCAGCCGACGCCGCACCGTGTCCGGTGCGCCGATGGCGCTGGCGGCCATGATCTGGCCCAGCAGCGCCCGCTCGGGGGCGGGCAGCCGCTCCAGAAAGTCCGGTACCGGCGCCGGCAGCCGGTCCGGCCGGCCTCGCCGCAGCGCCAGGAAGGCCTGCGCCATCGAGCTGGCCAGCAGTCTCGCCTCCGCATCGCTCGGCGCCGCGAAGACGTTGTAGCCGAGCATGACGTAGGGCGCGGCCAGCTGGGCAGATGGCCGGAAGCGCCGCCGGTACAGGGCGATGGCCTCGTGCAGCTGCGCCGGCGCGAAGTGGGAGGCGAAGGCGTAGGGCAGGCCCAGGGCGGCCGCCAGCTCGGCGCCGAACAGGCTCGAGCCGAGGATCCAGACCGGCACGTTCGTTCCCTCGCCGGGAATGGCGCGGATCGCGCCGTCGGCGGCGGCCGGACCGAGGTAACCGAGCAGCTCGGTCACATCCTGCGGAAAGCGCTCGGCACTGGCCAGCAGGTCGCGCCGCAGCGCCCGCGCCGTCGCCTGGTCGGTGCCCGGCGCGCGGCCGAGCCCGAGGTCGATCCGCCCGGGGAACAGGCTCGCCAGCGTGCCGAACTGCTCGGCGATCACCAGGGGCGCATGGTTGGGCAGCATGATGCCGCCGGCGCCGACGCGCAGGCGTTCGGTGGCTGCCGCTACCCGGCCGATCACCACGGCCGTGGCGGCGCTCGCGATGCCGGGCATGCCGTGGTGCTCGGCCAGCCAGTAGCGCGTGAAACCCAGCTCTTCGGCGTGCCGGGCGAGATCCACGGTATTGGCCAGGGCCTGCGCGGCGTCAGCGCCTTCCGGGACCGGCGCGAGATCGAGAACGGAGAAGGGAATCATGGCCATGAGGTGAGGGCGGACGGCAGCCGGATCAAGGCGTGGCGCGGCGTGCGCCAGTGTCCCGACGCCGGGCCGTCGTCGTCGCCATTCCGGCCCCGGCAGACTCACCCTGCCGGAGCCCCGACACCTGGCGGGCCGACGATCGGCGGCGCCAGACCTGCCCTGGATCAAGCCGAGGCGGCGTTGCTGGCATATCCTTGTGACGGCCGGAGGCGGAGTGTGACCGGAATTTCAGCATGGCGAGAAGAACCAAGGACGAGGCGGAGGCAACGCGGGAACGGATTCTCGAGGCCGCCGAGCGGGTATTCCTGCAGCGCGGCGTGGCGCGCACGACGCTGGAGAACATCGCCTGCACCGCGGGCGTCACACGCGGCGCCATCTACTGGCATTTCCACAACAAGCTGGAAGTGTTCGAGGCGGTGCTCGATCGTGTGCAGCAGCCGATGTTCGCCTCGCTGATCGGTCTGCCGGACGAGCAGGAGGCCAGCCCCCTGGAGGCACTGCACCGGCTCTGTGCCTGCGCCTTCCGTCTGCTGACCACGGATGCCCGCTATCAGCGTGTCTACACCATCTTCTATCACCGCTGTGAGTTCGCGCCGGAATTGGCCGATTCGCTGCGCCAGCGGGCGGAGGCCGTGGAGCAGATCCTGCGCGCGCTGGAGCGCTACTTCGCCCGGCCGCACAACCGCGCCCGCCTGCGTCCCGGCCTGACACCGGCGCTGGCAGCGCGGATGGTGCACGTGTACGTGTCCGGCCTGCGCTACGACTGGCTGCGTGCGCCGGCCAGCTTCGACCTGCCGGCGCACTGGGAGGCACTGCTCGATGCCTTCTTCGCCGGCCTGGTCACGCCGGCAGTGGCGCAGCCGGTGCCGGACGCGGCCGCCCCGGCCGAGCCCGAACGCCGCGCCGCCCGGCGCTAGCGGCCGCCCTCGCCGCCGGGAGCGGCCGAGCGATCCTCGGCCTCGGCCGCCCGGCGCTTGCCGCCGAACCGTTCGCTCGCCGCCTCGATCAGGCGATAGAACAGCGGCACGAAGATGATCGCCAGCAGCGTCGCCCCCAGCATGCCGCCGATCACGCCGGTGCCGATGGAGTGCCGGCTGCCGGCGCCGGCGCCGGAGGCGAGCGCCAGCGGCACCACGCCCATGATGAACGCCAGCGACGTCATGATGATCGGCCTGAATCGCAGCCGCGCCGCCTCCACCGCCGCGTCCCAGGCGTTCTTGCCGGACTGGCGGCTGAGCACGGCGAACTCGACGATCAGGATCGCGTTCTTCGCCGCCAGTCCGATCAGCACCAGCAGGCCCACCTGGAAGTACAGGTCCACGTTCAGCCCGCGCAGCCAGATCGCGAGAATGGCACCGAACACGGCGAAGGGCACTGCCGTCACCACCGCGAGCGGCAGCGCCCAGCGCTCGTACTGGGCGGCGAGGATCAGGAACACCATGACGATGCCGAAGACGAACGCCAGCTGGCCGCTGCCGCTGGCCTCGATCTCCTGATAGGCGGCGCCGGTCCAGCCGAGCTGGTAGTCCTCGTCCAGCGTCTGCGCAGCGACCGCCTGCATGGCCGCGATCGCCTGACCGGAGCTGTAGCCGGGTGCGGGATCCCCCATGATCTTGGCCGCCGGGAACACATTGAAGCGGTCGATCAGGTCCGGCCCGCGGGCGCGCTCCGCGCTCACCAGCGAGGCGACGGGGATCATCTGGCCGCCGGCCGAGCGGACGAAGACATCACGCAGATCGCCGGCTTCCTCGCGGAATTCCGCCTCCGACTGCACGTTGACCTGATAGTTGCGGCCGAACAGGGTGAAGTCGTTGACGTACAGCGAGCCGAAGGTGCTCTGCAGCGTCTCGTAGACCATGTCGATCGGCACGCCCAGCGCCCGCGCCTTCTCCCGGTTGACCACCAGGCGATAGTTCGGCACCTGGGTGCTCAGTGTGCTGCGCACCCGGGTGAGCTCGGGCCGGCCGTTCGCCGCCTGCACCAGCTTGCCGGCGGTGGCCTCGATCTCGGCGGCCGGCGCCGCGGCGCGGCTCTGCAGGTAGGCCTCGAAGCCGCCGGTGGTGGAAATGCCGGTGATCGGCGGCGGGTTGAACGCGAGCACGTTCGCCTCGGGAATGCCGGCGCCGATGCCCATCACCGCGTCGGCGTAGCTCTGCGCGTCCTGCCCCGGCGCGGTGCGCTCGTGCCAGTCGGTCAGCGTGATGAACGAGGCGCCGGCATAGCTCTTCAGCGCGCCGGCCAGCAGATCGTAGCCGGCGAAACTGGTCATGCCGCGCACCATGTCGTCCTCGACGACCTGTTCGGTGAACTCCTGCACGGCGGCCTGGGTGCGATTGAGCGAGGCCGCGGCCGGCAGCTGGGTCACGGCGATCACATAGCCTTGATCCTCCGGCGGCACCAGGCCGGTCGGCACCCGTGCGAACAGCGCCACGGTCAGCGCGATCAGGCCGGCAAACAGCACCGTACCCAGCACCGCACGGCCGAGCAGGAAGCGCACGCTGGCGAGATAGCCGCCGGTCAGCGCGTCGAAGGCGCGGTTGAACCAGCGGAATGGCGCCCAGGGCTCGCCGTGCGTCGGCTTGAGGATCAGGGCGCACAGCGCCGGCGTGAGGGTGAGGGCGACGATGCCGGAGATGACCACCGAGACGGCGATGGTGATGGCGAACTGCCGATACATCACGCCGGTGAGTCCACCGAGAAAGCCGACCGGCACGAACACCGCGACCAGCACCAGCACGATCGCGATCACCGGCCCTGTGACCTCCTGCATCGCCTTGATCGCCGCCTCGCGTGGTCCGAGGCCTTGCTCGCGCATGATGCGCTCGACGTTCTCCAGCACCACGATGGCGTCGTCCACCACGATGCCGATCGCCAGGATCATGCCGAACAGCGTCAGCAGGTTGATCGAGAAGCCCAGCAGATACATGCCGGCGAAGGTGCCGACCAGCGAGACCGGGATCGCCAGCAGCGGGATCAGCGTCGCGCGTACGTTCTGCAGGAACAGGAAGACCACCACCACGACCAGCACCAGCGCCTCGATGAAGGTGTGCACCACCTCCTCGATGGACACTTCCACGAAGCGGGTGGTCGTGAACGGGATGGTGTATTCCAGCCCGGGCGGGAAGCGCGCCGCCAGCGCCTGCATCTGTGTCCGGACGGCCTGGGTCGTGTCCAGGGCGTTGGCGCCGGGCTGCAGGTAGAGCGCGATCGGCACGGCCGGCTCGCCGTTGAAGGTGCCGGAGAACTGGTAGGTCTGGGCGCCGAGCTCGACGCGGGCGATGTCCTTCAGGCGCAGCGCCGAGCCGTCCGGATTGGCGCGCACGATGATCTCGCGGAACTGCTCGACGTCCGAGAAGCGGCCTTCGGTGGTCACGGTGTAGGTGAAGGCGACCTGCTCACCCATCGGCGGCGCGCCGATGCTGCCGGCGGCGGCCTGCGTGTTCTGCTCGCGCAGCACGGCGGCGATGTCGCTCGGGGTGAGGCCGTACTGCGCGAGCTTGTCCGGCTGCAGCCAGACGCGCATGGAATAGTTGGCGGCGCCGAACAGCTGCGCATCGCCCACACCGGGAATGCGCTTGAGCTGGTCGATGATGCTGACCAGCGCGTAGTTGCTCATGAACAGCCGGTCGTAGCGCCCGTCGGGCGAGGTCAGCGTCACCAGCGCCAGGATGGAGCTGGAGCGCTTCTGCACCGTCACGCCCTGCTGGCGCACCTGGTCCGGTACGCGCGGCAGGGCCGCCTGCACCCGGTTGTTGACATCGATGGTGGCCTGGTCGGGGTCGCTGCCGATGTCGAAGAACACCGACATGCGCATGGTGCCGGCATCCGAACTGGTCGAGCGCATGTAGATCATGTTCTCGACGCCGTTGACCTGCTGCTCGATCGGCGCGGCGACCGTCTCGGAGATGGTCTGTGCGCTGGCGCCCGGGTAGCGCGCGTCCACCACCACTTCGGGTGGCACGATCTCCGGGTACTGCTCGATCGGCAGTGTGGTCATCGCGCCGAGGCCGGCCAGCACGATCACGATCGAGAGCACCGTGGCGAACACGGGCCGGTCGATGAAGAACCGGGAGATCATTGGGCGCCCGCCGTCTCGGCCGGCTGCGGCGCGGCCGGTGCCGCCGTCGCGACCTCCGGCGCATCGGCTGCGGCGTCGCGCGGCGCCAGGGCCCGGCCCGGCTGCACGCCGGCCAGCCCGCCGACCACCACCTGCTCGCCACCGCGCAGGCCGGCGGTGACGATCACCTCGCCGTCGTCCAGCTGCTGGCCCACGCTCACCGGCTGGGCGGCGGCCCGCTGGTGCTCATCGACCAGGTAGACCACCTCACCCTGCGGCCCCTCCACCAGCGCGGTGGCCGGGAGGGTGATCGCGTTCTCGACCGGCGCGCCGGCCAGGACCACACGCAGGAATTGGCCCGGCATCAGCAGGCCCGTGGGGTTCGGGAACAGTGCCCGCGCCTGCACGGTGCCGGTGTCGGCATCCACGTTCGGCGCGATGTAGTCCACCCGCCCGCGCTGCGGGTAGGGCGTGTCGTCCGGCAGCAGCACCTGCAGCGTCTGCTCGCCCGCCGGCGTCGGCACACCGGCGACCACCGTCAGCTCGCGCCGGCGTTCGGCCGCGTCGGCTTCCGGCAGGGAAAACAGCACGTGCAGCGGATCGAGCTGGCGCACGGTGGTCAGCAGGTCGCCCGGCGTCACGAGATTGCCCTCCGAGACCGCGCGCTGACCGGCCACCCCGTCGATCGGCGCCGTCACCCGCGTGTAGCCGAGATCGATGCGTGCGGCGCGCAGCCCCGCCTCGGCCCGCGCCTGTTCCGCCCGCCCGAGGTCCACGGCCGACCGCGCCTGATCGTACTGACGCTCGCTGACGTACTTGTCTTTATAGAGGGTCTGGATTTGCTTCCACTCGCGCTGCGCCTGGGCCAGCTGCGCCTTCGCCCGTTCCAGCTCGGCCTCGGCCTGCTGTACGCGGGCCTCGTAGGGCGCGCGCTCGATCTGGAACAGCACGGCGCCGGCCTTCACCCAGCTGCCTTCCTCGTAGCTGCGCGCCACGATCTCGCCTTCCACCCGTGCCCGCACGTCGGCTTCCTGCTCGGCCCGGGCCCGGGCCGGATACGTGCGCTGTGGCACCACGGTGCGCGCAGTCACGCGCCGCACCTCCACCTGTGCCGGCGGCGGTTCAGCCGACTGCCGGGCCTCCTGCTCCTGCTGGGCCTCCCCTTGATTGCAGCCGGCCAGCAGGCCGGCCAGCATCACGCTCGCCAGCAGGCCGAGGCCGAGGCGATAGCTCCGGAGTGCGGATCGGGGAGAGATCGAAGGGGCAGGATGTGTCATGAACTGGTGCCGGCAGGAGGGGGAATCCAGCGGGCCATTCTGACATACAGCCGTGTACGTATATACGGCCAGGATATGACAGTCGCCCGCCGGGGCGGACGTTCGGCGCCGGATGCGGTTTGGTGCACGGCGTTGGACCCGGCGGCTCGGGAGGGAGTTCGGGGGCATGTGACGGACGCCCGGCGAGCGCCCTCCGGGGCGCTCGCGCCGTGGTGATGGCGCGAGGGGTGCGAGCCGCCGTTCAATCGATCCGCCTGGGGCGCGGCCGGCCGTTGTAGCAGTCCGCGCGAGCCGAACTCGGCGGGCCGATGGGGAATCTGCCGGTGCCCGCTCGCGGACCGGGAAGACTCGCGGCAGGGTCGGCGAGCGGTCGTCCCGGCGCCGCCAGGCGGGAGCGCTGTGGGTTCAGCGCTTCAGCAGTGCGCCCTCGTGAGCTTCCATCCGGCTCGGTCGGCCGTGCCGACGGCCGATGCCGATGGCACGGTCGGCCCGCGCCGGCCCGCCGGCATTGCCCGACCGCTCAGCCGCACTTGGAGTCGCCGCAGTTCAGGCAGGTCAGGCAGTTGTCCATCACCACCACGGCCTTGGTGTGGCACTTGCCGCAGAGCGTGGCGCTGGCCGGAAAGGCGCTGGCCTCGCCGCTGCTCTGGCTGCTGCGGGCCTCGTACTCGGCGCGTTTCTCCTCGATCAGCTTGAGCTGGCGCTCGTCGAGTTCGGCGTCGGGCAGCATGCCGATGAAGCGCAGATGCCGTTCGATGACATCGCCGATCTCCGCCACCAGCGAGGGCATGTACTTGCCACCCGGCCGCCAGTAGCCGCCGCGCGGGTCGAACACGGCCTTGAGCTCCTCCACCAGGAAGGTGATGTCGCCGCCCTTGCGGAACACGGCGGAGACGATGCGGGTGAGGGCGACGATCCACTGAAAATGGTCCATCGCCTTGGAGTTGATGAAGATTTCGAACGGGCGCCGGTGCTCGTGCTCGGTGCCCTCGTTCAACACGATGTCGTTGATCGTGATGTACATGGCGTGGTCGGCCATCGGCGGCTTCATCTTGTAGGTGGTGCCGATCAGCATGTCCGGCCGCTCCAGCTTCTCGTGCATCTGCACGACGTTGCCGGCGGCGAGGGGCGCGGCGGCCTGCGCCGGTGTGGGCGTCTGGGCGGCGGGCTCTTCCTTGGCCTTGACCTTGTAATCGGTGATGCGCTTGTCGATGCGTACGGGCATGTCCGGTTCTCCCGGCACCGCCGGCGTGGCGGTGCCTCTCGTGGCTGGCGGCGGCGCTATCAGAAGCGGCCGTAGTAGCCCTCTTTCAGGGCGTCGTAGAGGTTCGCGGCGGTATGCGTCTCGCCGTCGTACTCGATCTGGGCATCGCCAGACACCTCGACCTGCTCGCCATCCTCGAGCATGAAGACATACGTGGTGTTCTTCAGGTCCTGCTCCTTGACCAGCACGCCCTGGAACGCCTCCGGATTGAAGCGGAAGGTGGTGCAGCCCTTCAGACCCTGCCCATGGGCATAGAGGTAGATGTCCTTGAAGTTCTCGAAGGGGTAGTCGGTCGGCACGTTGGCGGTCTTGGAGATGGAGGAGTCCACCCAGGTCTGCGCCGCCGCCTGGATGTCCACATGCTGGTTCGGCGTGATGTCGTCGGCAGTGACGAAGTACGCCGGCAGCTGCTCCTCGGGATCCTCCGAAAAGGGCATGGCCCGCGCGTTCACCAAGGCCCGGTAGGCGAGCAGTTCATAGGAGAAGACGTCCACCTTCTCCTTGCTCTTGCGGCCCTCGCGGATGACGTTGCGCGCATAGTGGTGGGCGAAGCTCGGCTCGATGCCGTTGCTGGCATTGTTGGCCAGCGAGAGCGAAATGGTGCCGGTCGGGGCGATCGAGGTGTGATGCGTGAAGCGCCCACCGCGCTCGGCCAGCGCCTCGACCAGTGCCGGGCGCACCTCGCCGACCCGCTGCATGTAGCGGCTGTAGCGGGCCCACAGCACGCGTCCGGGCAGCCGGTCGCCCGGCTGGTGGCCGTCGGCTGCCATCTCCGGACGCTTGCGCAGCATTTCGGCGGTGACCTCGAACGTCTCCTCCATGATCGGCGCTGCGCCCTTTTCCTCGGCCAGCTCCAGTGCCTGCTCCCAGCCCACGATCGCCATCTCGCGCGCCACCTCGTCGGTGAAGGCGACGGCCTCGGCGCTGCCGTAGGCCTTGCGCAGCATCGTCAGGGTGGAGCCCAGCCCCAGAAAGCCCATGCCGTGGCGCCGCTTGTGGGTGATCTCGTGGCGCTGCTGGCCGAGCGGCAGGCCGTTGATCTCGACCACGTTGTCCAGCATGCGGGTGAAGATGGCGACCACCGCGCGGTACTCGTCCCAGTCGAAGCGGGCCTTGTCGGTGAACGGTTCGCGCACGAAGCAGGTCAGGTTCACCGAGCCGAGCAGGCAGGAGCCGTAGGGCGGCAGCGGCTGCTCGCCGCAGGGATTGGTGGCGCGGATGTCCTCGCAGAACCAGTTGTTGTTCTGCTCGTTCACCTTGTCGATCAGGATGAAGCCGGGTTCGGCGAAATCGTAGGTGGAACTCATGATCAGGTCCCACAGCCGCCGCGCCTTGATGGTCTTGTAGACCCTGCACGCCACCAGCCCGTCCGGCCGCACGATGTAGCCCTGATGCGTCGGCCACTCGCGCCAGATGATGTCGTCGGCCTGCTCCACGTCGAGCCCATCGGCCTCGGCTTCGGCGCGGGAGACGGGAAAGGCGAGCGGCCAGGTGCCGTTGGCCTTTACCGCGTTGATGAACTCGTCGGTGATCAGCAGGGAGAGGTTGAACTGGCGCAGCCGGCCGTTCTCCCGCTTGGCCCGGATGAAGTCCAGCACGTCCGGATGGCCGACATCGAAGGTGCCCATCTGGGCACCGCGCCGGCCGCCGGCGGAGGAGACGGTGAAGCACATCTTGTCGTAGATATCCATGAACGAGAGCGGCCCTGAGGTATAGGCGCCGGCCCCCGACACGTACGCGCCGCGCGGGCGCAGGGTGGAGAACTCATAGCCGATGCCGCAGCCGGCCTTCAGCGTCAGCCCGGCCTCGTGCACCTTCTCCAGGATGTCATTCATCGAATCCTCGATGGTGCCCGAGACGGTGCAGTTGATCGTGCTGGTGGCCGGCTTGTGCGCCTGCGCGCCGGCATTGGACGTGATGCGCCCGGCGGGGATCGCGCCGCGCCGCAGCGCCCACAGGAAGCGCTCGTGCCAGTGCTCGCGCACGGCCGGTGCCTCGACCTCGGCCAGCGCCCGAGCCACGCGCCGGAACGTGTGATCGACGGTCTGGTCGATCACCTCTCCGTTCTTCGCCTTCAGCCGGTACTTCTTGTCCCAGATGTCTTCGGAGGCGGGCTGTAGCGGGATCTCGGTCATGGCGCTCGGAAATAGCGTGAGCGGTGCACTGCTCATGGCTGGCTGGCTCCTTACTTTGAAGTTTGCGCCCCTTCGGCCGAGCTGTCAGGCGCTGGACGGTGTGTGGCGGCGGCTACTACATGTGGTGCGTGGCTAGAACCTATTCCGCCCGTGGCGGGAAGTCAAAACCTTTTTGGTTTTCTTGTAAATCAATGGCTTAAAATAAAATACAGCAGATTCAAGCGGATAGCCGATACCCACTAGATATGGTGGCAGGCCGGATCGCGTCGGGAGCCGCGTCCAGTGACGCGCCGGCCCGGCGCGCCCGTGGCCGCGCCGGCAGGGCGGTGGAATAATCCGCGGCGAACGGCGCGCCCGCGTGCCGCCAGAACGAATGGATCGATTGAGGAACAGCGTTATGAACGAACCTCGTGTTGCCGGCCGGCAGCGATCGGCAGCCGTCCTGGCCCTGCTGGCAGGGCTCGGCCTCGCCCTGACGGCGCCGACTCCCGTGCCGGCGGCGCCACCGATCATGGCCGCCGTGGACGGGCAGGTGCCGACGCTGGCGCCGCTGGTGAAGAAGGCGACGCCGGCGGTGGTGAACATTTCGGCCACCGGCAAGGTCGAGGTGCGCAACCCGCTGATGGACAGTCCGCTGTTCGAGGATCCGTTCTTCCGCCGCTTCTTCGGCGAGCCGGAGCAGGGCACGCCGCGCTTTCGCGAGGCGCAGAGCCTCGGTTCGGGCGTGATCGTCGATGCCGAGAAGGGCTACATCCTGACCAACGCGCACGTGGTGCAGCAGGCAGACGAGATCGAGGTCACGCTGCAGGACGAGCGTGAGTTCATCGCCAAGATCATCGGTGCCGACAAGGAGACCGACGTCGCCCTGCTGCAGATCGAGGCCGACGGCCTCGCCGAGCTGCCGCTGGGCGATTCCGACAGCATGCAGGTGGGCGACTTCGTGGTCGCCATCGGCAACCCCTTCGGCCTGCGCCACACCGTCACCTCCGGCATCGTCAGCGCGGTGGGCCGCTCGGGGATCGGCAACGTCGACAGCTACCAGAACTACATCCAGACCGATGCCTCGATCAATCCCGGCAACTCCGGCGGTGCGCTGGTGGACCTGCAGGGCGAGCTGATCGGCATCAACACCGCCATCCTCTCGCGCACCGGGGGCAACATCGGCATTGGCTTCGCGATTCCGTCGAACCTGGCCAAGCGGGTGATGGAGCAACTGGTCAAGTACGGCGAGGTCGAGCGGGGCCGGTTGGGGGTGATCGTGCAGAACCTCACGCCCGAGCTGGCCGAGGCGTTCGATCTCAAGAACGACGATGGCGTGGTCATCACCGACATCGAGCCGGGCTCCTCGGCGGCCGAGGCCGGGCTGCAGGCGGGCGATGTGATCGTCGGCGTCAACGGCCGCGAGGTGCGCAACTATCGTGACCTGCGCAACACCATTGGCCTGCTGCGGGTGGGCGAGAAGGTGCGCCTCGAGATCCTGCGCGAGGGGCGGCGCCGGGTGATCGACACCCAGGTCGGTGCCGTGCCGGAAGAGACCGTCACCGCCAGTGGCGAGGCCGAGGGCGCCGGGGATCTGCATCCGCGGCTGGCCGGCGCCACCTTTGGCAACAATCCGGACGGCGAGGGCATCGTGGTGATGGACGTCGAGCCGGCCAGCCCGGCGGCGCGCGCGGGCCTGCGGCCGGACGACCTGATCCTCTCGGTCAATCGCCAGCGCGTCGAGGATCTGGCCGCTTTCAAGCGCCGCGTGAGTGGGCAGGACCAGCTGCTGCTGTTCATCGAGCGTGGCCGCGGCCGGCTCTACCTCGCGCTGCGCTAGCGCCGCCCGCCGGCGCTGATGCGACAAAGGCCCCGCTCCGGCGGGGCCTTTGTCGTCCGCTGCCCGTGCCGGGCGGCGGGTCCGGCGCGGCGGGTCCGGCGCTCAGGCCAGTCGCGGCGTCCTGCCGTGGTCCAGCGGCGGCGCGCCGCCGCCTCAGGCGGTGATCATCCGCAGGCCGACGATCACCAGGAACAGCGCGAACAGGCGCTTCATGCGCCGCTCCGGCCAGCGATGCGCGAGCCGCGCACCCAGCGGCGCGAACACCACCGTGGCCAGCGTGATGCCGAGGAAGGCCGGCCAGTAGACGTAGCCGGTGGCGCCGGCCGGCAGGTCGGGGGCATCCTGCCCTGCGAGCAGATAGCCGGCGGCGCCGGCCAGCGCGATCGGCAGCCCACAGGCCGCCGCCGAGCCTACTGCCTCGCGCATCGGCACCCGGCACCAGGTGAGGAAGGGCACGGTGATCGAGCCGCCGCCGATGCCGGTCAGGGCCGAGGCCGTGCCGATCAGCAGGCCGGCGAGGCCGCGCCCGAGCCGGCCCGGCAGACGCCCGGCGGCCGGCGGCCTGAGCCCCAGGCCCATCTGCACGGCCACCGCCAGCGAGAACAGGCCGAACAGCAGCGCCAGCGCGCGGCTCGGCAGGCGATCAGCCAGCAGCGCGCCGGTCGCCGCGCCGGCGAGGATGCCGGGCGTCATCGGCAGCACGATGTCCCAGCGCACGCCGCCGCGGCGCTGGTGGGCGGCGATCGAGGAGAGCGAGGTCACCACGATGGTGGCGAGCGAGGTGCCGAGCGCCAGATGCATCACCAGCGCCGCCGGCAGTTGCTGCCAGGCGAAGGCGGCGACGAGCACCGGCACGATGACTGCGCCGCCGCCGATGCCGAACAGGCCCGCCATGGTGCCGGCGACGATACCGGCGAGCAGATAGACCAGCAGGCTCAGCACGGCGGGCGTCGCCCCGTCAGCCGGCGTCGCCCAGCCACTGAATGCGGTAGAGATCGCGGCGCCGGTCCTGGTAGTTGTGCACCGAGCCGGCGTTGCGCAGGTCGGTCAGGGCGTCGAGATCCAGGTCGGTGATCAGTGTCATCTCGGTGTTGGGCGTGCTTTCGGCGGCGATGCCGTCGCGATCGAAGTTGAAATCCGAGGGCGTGAACACCGCCGACTGCGAGTACTGGATGTCGATGTTGTGCACCCGCGGCAGGTTGCCCACGCTGCCGGTGATGGCGACGTAGCACTCGTTCTCGATCGCTCGGGCCTGGGCGCAGTGGCGCACCCGCAGGTAGCCGGTGCGGGTGTCCGTCCAGTAGGGCACGAACAGGATCTGCGCGCCCCGCTCCGCCAGCAGTCGGGGCAGCTCGGGGAATTCCACGTCGTAGCAGATCAGGATGCCGATGCGGCCGACGTCGGTGTCGAACACCTTGAGCTGCTCGCCGCCGGTCATGCCCCAGCAGGCGCGCTCGTCGGGCGTGATGTGCAGCTTGTACTGGCAGTCCATCGTGCCGTCGCGACGGCACAGGTAGCTGACGTTGTAGAGGGCCTGATCCTCGTACACCGGCATGCTGCCGGCGATGATGTTGATGTTGTAGCTCACCGCCAGCTCGCGCAGGTGCTCGCAGATCGCCTCGGTGTGCGTGGCCAGGCCCCGCACCGCCTCGGCGGCGTTGCCCTGGTTGTACAGGCGCATCAGCGGCGCGTTGAAGAACTCCGGGAACAGGGCGAAGTCGGACTGATAGCCGGCGAGGGCGTCGACGAAGAATTCGGCCTGCTGCAGCAGGTCATCCAGATCGTTGGTGGCCCGCATCTGCCACTGCACCGTGCCGACGCGCACGATGCGCTTGGCGGCACCGATCAGTGGTGGCTTCGCCGCCTGGTAGTGGATGTTGCTCCATTCCACCAGCGTGGCGTAGGCGTGCGAGTCGCGGTCCTCGGGCAGATAGCCGGTGATGATGCGCCGCACGTGGAAGTCGTTCGCCAGCTGGAAGGAGAGGATCGGATCGCGCAGCTCGCGCATCCGCACCTGTTCGATGTAGGCCTCCGGCGTCATCTCCCCGGCATGGCGGGCATAGCCGGGGATGCGCCCGCCGGCGACGATGGCCCGCAGGTTCAGCCGCCGGCACAATTCCTTGCGGGCGTCGTACAGACGCCGGCCAAGGCGCAGGTCGCGATACTCCGGATGCACGAACACATCCACGCCGTAGAGCACATCACCCCGCGGATCGTGCGTGGTGAGGTAGCCCTTGCCGGTGATCTGCTCGTAGGTATGCTGATCGCCATAGCGGGCGTAGTTGACGATCAGGCTCAGCGCCCCGGCCACCACCCGGCCGTTGTCCTCGATGCAGATCTGGCCCTCGGGGAAGTGGCGCAGCTGCGAGAGGAACTGATCGCGCTCCCACGCGCCGCCGAGATCGCCGGGATACACGGCGTCCATGATGGCCTTGAGGTCGTCATAGTCCTCGGCCCGCAGGGTGCGCAGGCGCAGGCGGTACTCATCGGCTTCGGGGCTGGGGGACAGCTCGGCGCTCTCTGGCATGCGCACGCTCCGGCAGGCAAACGTCTATGATACCAAGGCCCTCGGCCAGGGCCGGCCGCGCCGGCGGCCATACCGCTCATGTCACCCGCGTGAACCAAGGCATCCGATGCGAATCCGCCGTTCCTGCCCGCTGTTGTTGAGCCTCCTGCTGGCGAGCCTGCTCGTCGGCTGCGAGCCCGAGACCCAACGCCCTGCCCCGGCTGCAGGGCCAGAGCCCACGGAGAGTCCCGTGACCGATACACCCGCATCCGCCGTCGAGGCGGCCCCGCAGAGTGCGCCGACTGTCGAACCGGCAGTCGCCGACGTGCTTTCCCAGCTGGACATCCCCTACACCATGGCGGTGCTGCCCAATGGCCTGACGGTGGTGGTGCACGAGGATCACAAGGCGCCGCTGGTGGCGGTCAACGTCTGGTACCACGTGGGCTCGAAGAACGAGCACCCGGGCATCACCGGCTTCGCGCACCTGTTCGAGCATCTGATGTTCAACGGCAGCGAACACTACGACGACGACTACTTCCGGCCCTTCGAGGAGGTCGGTGCCACCGACATGAACGGCACCACCAGCCAGGACCGCACCAACTACTTCCAGACCGTCCCCAAGACGGCGCTGGACCTGGCGCTGTGGATGGAATCGGACCGGATGGGCCATCTGCTCGGCGCGATCGACCAGGGCAAGCTCGACGAGCAGCGCGATGTGGTCAAGAACGAGAAGCGCCAGCGCGAGGGCGTGCCCTACGGCAAGGTCTGGGAGCTGATCGTCGAGCACACCTACCCGGAGGGCCACCCGTATTCCTGGACCACCATCGGTTCGATGGAGGATCTGGACGAGGCCGACCTGGACGATGTGCGGCGCTGGTTCGAAACCTACTACGGCGCCGCCAACGCCGTGCTGGTGATCGCCGGCGACGTGGACACCGAGCAGGCGCTGGAGAAGGCCCGGCGCTACTTCGGCGAGATTCCTGCCGGGCCGCCGGTCACCCACCCGCAGCGCAATCCGGCGCCGATGCTCGGCGATCGGCGGGCCCGGCATGAGGATCGCGTGGCGCAGGCCCGGCTCTACCAGGTCTGGAACCTGCCGGCCTGGGGCGAGCGGGAGACCCTGCACCTGCAGCTGGCGGCCGAGGTGCTCGGCGGCGGCAAGACCTCCCGCCTGTACCGGCGGCTGGTCGAGGAGGAGGGGCTGGCCACCGATGTTTCCGCCAGCGTCAGCACCGGTGAACTCGGCTCGCAGCTGTTCATCGTCGCCTCCGCGCGGCCGGAGGTCTCGCTGGGGCAGATCGAGCCGGTGATCGAAAAGGAGCTGGACGAGCTGCTGGCGCACGGCCCGACCACCGACGAGCTCGACCGGGTGAAGACCAGCATGCGCGCCGATCTGGTGCGCGGCCTGCAGAAGGTCGGCGGCTTCGGCGGCAAGGCTCAGATCCTCGCCCGCAGCACCGTCTACGCCGGCAGTCCCGATGCCTGGCGGCGCAATCTCGCCTTGGCGCTGCAGGCCGATTCCACGCAGGTGCGCGAGGCCGCACAGGCCTGGCTGCAGCGGGGCCGCTTCACCCTGGAGGTGGTGCCGTTCCCGACCTACCAGACCGCCTCGTCCGACATCGATCGCAGCGCGCTGCCGTCGGTCGGTGCGCCGCCGGCGCTGGAATTTCCGCCGCTCGCCCGCACCACGCTCGCCAACGGTCTGGAGGTGGTGCTGGCGGAGCGCCGCGGGGCACCGCTGGTGGAATTCCGGCTGCTGACCGAGGCCGGCTATGCCGCCGACGAGCCGGGCGCGGCCGGCATTGCCAGTCTGGCGATGGAAATGCTGGAGGAGGGCACCGAGTCGCGCAGCTCGCAGCAGATCGCGCGCGAGCAGGAGGAGCTCGGGGCCGAGATCGGCGTCAGCAGCGGGCTGGACAAGAGTACCGTGGCGCTCTCCACCCTGACCGATCAGCTCGAGCCCTCGCTGGCGCTCTACGCCGACATCATCCGCAATCCATCCTTTCCCGAGCGCGAGCTGGCGCGGCTGCGCCAGCAGCGGCTGGCGGAGATCGCCCAGGAAAAGACCGAGCCTACCGCGATCGCCATGCGGGTGCTGCCGCCGCTGCTGTACGGCGAGGGTCACGCCTATGCGCAGCCGCTGACCGGAACGGGCTATGAGGCCGTCGTGCGCGAGGTCGATCGCGAGCAGCTCGCGCAGTTCTACCGGCGCTGGGTCCGGCCGGACACGGCGCAGCTGGTCGTGGTCGGCGACATCAGCATGGACCGGCTCGAGCCGCTGCTGGCCGAGAGCCTCGGTGACTGGCAGGCGCCGGCCGACGCGTCACCGGCCAAGCAGCTGGCCGAGCCGCCTGTGGCCGAACGCCCGCGCGTGTACCTGATCGACCGGCCCGGTTACGAGCAGTCGCTGATCTTCGCCGGGCTGCTGACGCCGCCGACCGGCGGCAGCGAGGACATCCCGCTGAAGACCGCCAACACGCTGTTCGGCGGCATGTTCAGCTCTCGCGTGAACATGAACCTGCGCGAGGACAAGGGCTGGACCTACGGTGCGCGCAGCATGCTGCCCGACGCGCTGGGCCAGCGGCCGTGGATGCTCTACGCGCCGGTACAGCGCGACAAGACCGCCGAGTCCATCGGCGAGATGCTGGCCGAGATCGCAGCGCTGCGGGGCGACAAGCCGATCAACGCCGAGGAACTGGCCAAGGCGCAGAAGAACATGACGCTCAAGTTGCCCGGCAGCAACGAGACCATGAGCCAGCTGGCCGGCAGCATCGGCAAGATCGTCACTTACGAACTGCCGGACGACTACTACGAGCGCTTCGTCGACGACGTGCGTGCGCTGGCGCCGGCGGCGGTGCAGGCGAGTGCCGAGGCGAACATCGATGCCGACCGCCTGTTGTGGGTGATCGTGGGCGACCTCGACGTCGTGCGTGAGGAGGTCGAGTCGCTCGATCTCGGGCCGATCGAGGTAATCCCGGCGCAGCAGGGCTAGCGGCAGCAGGCCCCCATCGTCGAGGCGCGTACGCCCGGCACCGGTCGCCGGTGTGGCGCGGGGGAGGGCGGGTGGCCCGGCCCTTCGCCTGTCACTCGCCGGCGATGAGGTGAAAGAACGTGCCGGTGACCTGGCCGCGGCGCGAGCCGGTCTCGGACACCGGAGCGCCGTCGGCATCCGCCACGGCCGCGAGCGGCGGGTCGGGCGTCTCGAGGACGGTGGCGTAGTGGAACTCGTGCCCGCGCAGCGCCGCGCCGGCGGCGAAGCCCGGCATGGGTGCGGCAAGGATCGCGCGGCGGTAGCCGAGGTGGAGCCGGCGGGTTTCGTAGCTGGTCACCAGCCCGAGCAGACCGGCCATCGGGTGCCGCACGCCCTGCCGGTCGATCAGCGCCGCGCCCAGCGCCATGTAGCCGCCGCACTCGCCGTGCACGGGGCGTGTCCGGGCATGGGCGTGCAGCCCGGCGCGGAAGGTATGCGCCGCCGCCAGCCGCTCGGCATGCAGTTCGGGATAGCCGCCGGGTAGCCAGACCAGCTCGGCCGAGGGGTCCGGTGGCTCGTCGGCGAGCGGCGAGAACGGCAGGATCTCGGCGCCCGCCTCGCGCCAGCCGGCGAGGATGTGAGGATAGGTGAAGGCGAAGGCCGCGTCGCGGGCCAGCGCGATCCGCCGGGCGGGCGGCGGCGGTGGCCGGCCGGGCACCGGCAGTGGGGATGCCGCGGCCGCGGCGCGCAGCGGGCCGAGGTCGACATGCTCGCGCAGGAACGCGGCGTGACGCACGATCGCGGCTTCGAGATCGGGATGCTCGACCGCCTGGACAAGGCCGAGATGGCGTTCAGGCAGGGTCAGCTCGCCGCGCCGGGGCAACGCGCCCAGCACCGGCAGCCCCGCCCGTTCCATGCCCAGCCGGACCAGTCGTTCGTGCCGGGGCGAGGCGACGCGGTTCAGGATCACGCCGGCGAAGGGCAGGTCCGGCGCGTGGGCGGCGAAGCCTGCCGCCGTGGCCGCCGCCGATTGGGCCTGCCCGCTCACATCCAGTACCAGTACCACCGGCCAGCCCATGCGCCGGGCGGTCTCGGCGGACGAGCCGTATCCGGCGCGGCCCGCCGTGGCGACGCCGTCGAACAGCCCCATCGAGCCCTCGGCCACGCAGATCTGCGCCCCCTCGGCGCGGGTCGCGATGGCCGCCAGCAGGTCCTCGCCCATCGCCCAGCTGTCGAGGTTGAACGAGGGACGGCCGGCGGCCGCGAGGTGGAAGGCGGGGTCGATGTAGTCGGGGCCGGACTTGAACGGCTGGACGACCAGCCCCTCGTCGGCCAAGGCCCGCAGCAGGCCCAGCATCACCGTGGTCTTGCCGGAGCCGGAGGCCGGCGCCGAGACGAGCAGGCCGGGGATCATGGCCACCCCGGGCGGAGCGGGGCGAACGGGCGCGCAGTCATCTGCATGGCTCCATCGCATCGAGTCGGGGCCGAGCGGCGCGGTGATCATGATCCGCGTGCCGCCAGGGCCGTGGGGGCGGGCCAAGCCGGGACCGAGGCGGCCAGGGGCGGGTGCTCGCGCCGCGCAGTCGGCCGCGCGGGCGAGCCCATGCCGCCGCCACCGCGGGCGGCATGGTGCCTGCGCAGCGCCGCTAGCGGCCGCTCTCGCGGCGGTGCGCCTCCACCTCGCGATAGCCCGGCACCAGCAGGCGGGCCAGCACGATGCCGAGTTCGTACAGCAGGTAGGTCGGCACGGCCAGCAGTGTCTGCGAGATGATGTCCGGCGGTGTCAGCAGCATGCCGACGATGAACACGCCGACGATCACGTAGGGCCGCTTGGCGGTGAGCGCCGCCGGCGTGGTGAGCCCGCTCCAGACCAGGAGGATGATCACTACCGGGATCTCGAAGGCGAAGCCGAAGGCGAAGAACACGGTGATGACGAAGTCGAGATAGCTGGCGATGTCAGTCATCATCGCCACGCCCTCCGGCACCACCGAGGTGACGAAGCCGAAAACCAGCGGCAGCACGGCGTAATAGGCGAAGGCGACGCCGGCGTAGAACAGCACGATGCTGAGCCCGAGCAGCGGGTAGGCGAGCCGCTTCTCGTGCTGGTAGAGCCCGGGCGAGATGAAGCCCCACGCCTGCCACAGCGCCACCGGCATCGCCAGGAACACCGCGGTGATCAGCGCCAGCTTGAAGGGCGTCAGGAACGGCGAGATGACCTGGGTGGCGATCATGCTGGTCTCGACCGGCAGGTGCTGCAGCAGCGGCCCCGCCAGCAGGGTGAACAGCTCGTTGGCGTACAGGCCGAGCGGCAGGAACAGCGCCAGCACGACCACGATCACCCGCAGCAGGCGCTGGCGCAGCTCCACCAGATGGCTCAGCAGCGGCTGTGCCTCCAGGGTCTCCGGCGCATCGTCCTCGTCAGGCGTCTGGGCGGACATCGCCGGTCGTCTCGGTATCGTCGCGGGCAATCGCGCCGGGCGGGGTGGGCGCCGTGGGCTTGCGCGGCGGCGCGGCGTCGGCGCGGGTGTCCTCTTCCAGCGTCGCCAGTTCCTGCTTCAGCTGGTCGATCTGCTCGGCTTCCTCGCGCAGCTGCTCCTGCAGCTCTGCCAGGCGCAGCTCGCGTTCGATGTCACGTCGCGCGGAGTCCACGAAGCCGCGCACCTGGCGCAGCCAGAGCATGCCGCGGCGCAGGGTGCTGGGCAGCCGGTCGGGGCCGACCACCAGCAGCGTGACGATCGCGACCAGCACCAGCTCCCAGAAGCCGATGTCCAGCATCGTGAGCTGTCCGCGCCCGCGCTAGCGGGTTTCGCCGTGGCGGTCCCGGTGCTGTTCGGCCTTGGCGTCGATGGTTTCGTGGCTGCGATCCTGCAGCGACTTGTCCTTGTCTTCTTCCTCGCCCATGGCGTTGCGGAAGCCCTTGACCGAGGCGCCGAGATCGCTGCCGAGATTGCGCAGGCGGCGGGTGCCGAACAGCAGCGCGACGATCACCAGGACGATCAGCAGCTGCCAGATACTGATACCGCTCAACATGTAGTCACTCCCCGCGGGGCGCTGCCCGCGCTGCCTTTTCGTCGTGGCCGGAGACGCCGAAGCGGCGGGCGAGTTCACCCAGCACCTCGTCCGGCGCCACGCCACGCTGGACCATCAACACCAGACTGTGGAACCACAGGTCGGCCAGCTCGCCGATGAGCGCCTGCTGGTCCTCGTTCTTCGCCGCGACGATCGTTTCGGTGGCTTCCTCGCCGAGCTTCTTCAGGATGACGTCCAGCCCGCGGTGATAGAGGCTGGCGACGTAGGAGGATGCCGGATCGGCCTCGCGCCGTGCCTGCAGCACGGCGTGCAGGCGCTCCAGGATATCGTGCGACGCCATCGTATCACTGGCCATGTGACAGCGCCGTCTCAGTGGGTGCCGTAGATCGCGGCCGGATCGCGCCGCACCGGCTCGGCGACGCGCCAGGCGCCATCCTCGGCACGGCGGTAGAAGCAGCTCTGGCGGCCGGTGTGGCAGGCGATCCCGCCACGCTGGGTGACCAGCAGCACAATGGCGTCACCGTCGCAGTCGAGGCGGATCTCGTGCAGATGCTGCGTGTGGCCGGACTGCTCGCCCTTGCGCCACAGGCGCCCGCGCGAGCGCGAGTAGTACACCGCCTGATCGCCCGACAGCGTCAGCTCCAGCGCCTCGCGGTTCATCCACGCCAGCATCAGCACCCGGCCGGTTTCCACGTCCTGCGCGATCGCCGCGACCAGGCCGTCGGCATTCCAGTGCACGGCATCGATCAGCTCGTTCATGCGGTCATGGTAGCAGGGCGCCCGGTGCAGGCGACGGATGCTAGGCGCCGTCGCGCACCGGGATGCCGGCGGCGCGCAGGTGCGCCTTGGCCTCGCCCACAGTGTGTTCGCCGAAGTGGAAGATGCTGGCTGCGAGCACGGCGTCGGCATTGCCCTCGAGGATGCCGGCGGCGAGATCGGCCAATCCGCCGACGCCGCCGGAGGCGATGAACGGCAGGTCGACGGCGTCGGCGATCGCGCGGTTCAGGGCGTTGTCGAAGCCCGTCCGTGTGCCGTCGCGGTCCATGCTGGTCACCAGCAGTTCACCGGCGCCGGCGGCAGCCATGCGCCGTGCCCAGTCGATAGCATCGAGGCCGGTGGGCCGGCGGCCGCCGTGGGTGAAGATCTCCCAGCGCTGCGGTTCCACCCGCTTGGCGTCGATGGCCACCACGATGCACTGCGAGCCGAAGCGCTCGGCGGCCTCGGCGACGAAGTCGGGATCGCGCACGGCGGCGGTGTTGATCGAGACCTTGTCGGCACCGGCGTTGAGCAGGCGGCGGATGTCCTCGCAGCTGCGCACGCCGCCACCCACCGTCAGCGGGATGAACACCTCGGCCGCCACCTGCTCGACCACGTGCACCAGCGTGCGCCGGTCGTCGCTCGAGGCGGTGATGTCGAGAAAGCACAGCTCGTCGGCACCCTGCGCGTCGTAGCGGCGGGCGACCTCCACCGGATCACCGGCATCGCGGATGTCGAGGAAGCGCACGCCCTTGACGACGCGCCCGCCGTCGACATCCAGGCAGGGGATGATGCGCCGGGCGAGGGCCACCTCAGCGGGCGTCGACGATCCGCTGCGCCGCGGCGAGGTCCAGCTGGCCCTCATACAGCGCGCGGCCGATGATCGCGCCGCAGACGCCATCCTCCTCGCTGGCGCACAGCCGGTGCACGTCGTCCAGCGAGCTGACGCCGCCCGAGGCGATGACCGGAATGCGCACGCTGCGTGCGAGTTCCACGGTGCTGTCGAGGTTGAAGCCGCCCATCATGCCGTCGCGGCTGATATCGGTGTAGATGATGGCCTCGACGCCGTCGCTTTCCAGCTGCTGGGCGAGATCGACGGCGGAATGATTGGACAGCTTGGACCAGCCGTCGGTGGCGACCTTGCCGTTCTTCGCGTCCAGGCCGACGATGACGTGGCCGGGAAATTCCAGGCACAGGTCGTTGACGAAGTGCGGCGTGTGCACCGCCTTGGTGCCGATCACTACGTAATCCACGCCGGCGTCGAGATAGGCCAGCACCGTCTCCTCGTCGCGGATGCCGCCGCCGACCTGGAGCGAGAGCTCCGGATTCGCCTCGCGGATCCGGCTGATCAGCGCCGCGTGCACCGGCACGCCCTGGCTGGCGCCGTCCAGATCCACCAGATGCAGCCGCTTGGCGCCGGCCGCGGCCCATCTGCCGGCGGTCGCCACCGGATCATGGGAGAAGACGGTGACATCGTCCATCCGTCCCTGGCGAAGCCGTACGCATTTGCCATCCTTCAGATCGATGGCCGGAATCAAGAGCATGGTAGCGGTCCCGTAAACCCGTCGACTCGAAGCGATCAAGCGCCCTGCCAGGCCACGAAGTTGCGCAACAGGCGCAGGCCGGCATGCTGGCTCTTTTCAGGATGAAACTGTACCGCAAACAGATTGCCGCTCGCCAAGGCGCTGGCGATCTCGACGCCGTAGTGAGTCTGGCCGGCGATCGCCGGATGCGCGGCAGCCACGTGGTAGCTGTGCACGAAATAGAAGCGTTCACCCGCCGCGAGCCCGGCCCAGACCGGATGATCCTGCGTCGGCCGCACGGTATTCCAGCCCATGTGGGGGATGCGGATGGCGCGGCCGCCCGGCGTTTCGGGCAGACCAGCCGGAAAGCGCGTGACGGTGCCGGGCAGCAGCCCGAGGCAATCGGTGCCGCCGTTTTCCTCGCTGTGGGCCACCACCGCCTGCAGCCCGAGGCACACGCCCAGCACCGGCTTTTGCGCGATCAGCTCGCCGAGCAGCCGGTCGAGCCCCTGCGTGCGCAGCCGCTGCATGCACTGGCCGATCGCGCCCTGGCCGGGGAAGACTACCCGATCGGCGGCGTGCAACTCCTCGGCGCGATCGGTGATCTGCACGTGCGCCTCGGGCGCGACGTGTTCGAACGCCTTGGCGATCGAGTGCAGATTCCCCATCCCGTAGTCGAGGATGGCGATGTGCTGGGCCATGAATCCGTCGCCCTCGCGCCTACAGGACACCCTTGGTCGAGGGCATGGCCTCACCCTGGCGCGGATCGCGCGCCGCGGCGGCACGCAGCGCGCGGCCGAACGCCTTGAACACCGTTTCCGCCACGTGGTGCGCGTTGGTGCCCTTCAGGTTGTCGATGTGCACCGTCGCCTGCGCATGGTTGACGAAGCCCTGGAAGAACTCGCGCAGCAGGTCCACATCGAAGTTGCCGATGCGCGCCCGCGGGTACTCCACGGCGTAGAACAACCCCGGCCGGCCGGAGAAGTCGATGACCACGCGCGAGAGCGCCTCGTCCAGCGGCACGTAGGCGTGTCCGTAGCGCATGATGCCGCGTCGGTCGGCCAGGGCCGCGGCCACGGCCTGGCCCAGCACGATGCCGACATCCTCCACCGTGTGATGATCGTCGATCTCGAGATCGCCGCGGGCGTGGACGCGCAGGTCAATCACGCCGTGGCGCGCCACCTGCGTCAGCATGTGCTCGAGGAACGGCACGCCGGTCGCGAACTCGGCCGCGCCGTTGCCGTCGAGGTCGATCTCGACCTCGATCTGGGTTTCGAGCGTGTCGCGCTTGATGAGGGCCCGGCGGTTGGTCCGGGTCAGCCGTGGATCTGCAACCATGCCGCTATGATAGCGCGGCCCGCTGCCGGCGCGGCGAATCACCTCAGCCTTCCAGCCAGAACGTCACCGGCCCATGGTTGGTGAGGGCGACCTCCATTTCGGCGCCGAAGCGGCCGGTCTGCACCGGCACCTGCCAGCCGCAGGCGTGCCCGACCAGCGCCGCAAACAGCGGCTCGGCCAGCGCCGGCGGCGCCGCCGGCGCGAAGGAGGGCCGGTTGCCCCGGTCGGTGGCGGCGGCCAGCGTGAACTGCGGGACCAGCAGCAGTCCGCCGCCCGTGTCGAGCAGCGAACGGTTCATGCGACCGGCGTCATCGGCGAAGACCCGGTAGCGGACGATCCGTTCGGCCAGCCGGGCGGCGCTGGCGGCGCTGTCCTGCCGGCGCACGCCGATCAGTGCCAGCAGCCCGCTGCCGATGTGGCCGACGCGTTCACCGGCAACGCATACCTCTGCCTGCCGCACCCGCTGGAGTAGCGCGATCATGGGTCCGATCCTGTCCGTGATGCCATCGCGAGTGCCCTGCGTAAGCATTTTCCTACACGAAACCGATCGGAACACCGACTAGTGTCCGTCGGCCCGGATCGGCAGGATAACCGCCGTGCCGACAAGGACAACGCGACGAGGGATCGACGCACGCAACGGAATGCGCAGGGAAGATCCGGCGGCCAGGAGGGACGCCGCGCTCGCAGGAAGCAATAACGGACACGGCACGGACAGGGATAGCAAGGACGCGGCGCAGGAAGCGCTTGCAGGGAAGCATCATCATCGCGACCACTGGCAGCCAGGACGGCACAACAACAGCAGGCCAGATGCGGGCAGGACGCCACAGGACGTAGAAGCGATGCGCATACGAGGACTCAGAACGCCTCAGGCCTGAATCAGGCCGACGCGGCCCCGGGTGGTTTCCACCCGGGGTTTTTTGTGCGCTGCCCGCGCCGCCGTTCAGAGCATGACCTCCCCGCGCAGATAGGGCACGCAATGCCCGGCGATGCGCACGCGGCCCTCGACCAGCCGGCAGGCGAACCAGCCGCCACGGGCGGACAGCTGGCGCGCGCTGAAGGCGGTACCTCCAAGCTGTTCCTGCCAGTAGGGCGCCAGCATGCAGTGCGAGGAGCCGGTGGCAGGATCTTCCGGCACGCCGAACTGCGGAGCGAAATACCGGGCGACGTAGTCCGCCGTCTCCCCCGGTGCCGTGGCGATCACGCCGAACGCGCCCAGCCGGGCCAGCATCGTCATATCCGGGGCGAGTGCCCGTACGGCCGCCTCGTCTGCCAGGCGCACCAGATAGTTCGCCGCCCGTCGCACGTCCAGCAGGGGGGTGCCGAGGGCCCTCGTCAGCTCCGCCGGTGCGTGGCAGGGCCTCGGCACCTGACAGGGAAAGTCCAGTTCCAGCCGGCCGTCCGGCAGGGCCGCCACGGCCAGTTCGCCGCTGCGGGTCTGGAAGCGGATCGGCGAGACGGCACCGGTCTGCGTAAAGAGCACGGCGGCGGTGGCCAGCGTGGCGTGGCCGCAGAGCTCGACCTCGCAGCTCGGCGTAAACCAGCGCAGTTCGCGGCGGCCGGGACGCTCGACCAGAAACGCCGTCTCGGCAAGATTGTTCTCGGCGGCGATTGCTTGTAGCACCGTATCGGCCAGCCATTCCGGCAGGCGCACGACCGCCGCGGGGTTGCCGCTGAACGGGCCGTCGCCGAAGGCTGCGAGCTGGTCGATCGGGTAGCGCCCGGGAGCCATGGGAATCTCGATTCGGTCACGCGGCACTGGGCGATCGCATCGACGCGCCAGTACCATGGCGCCATGCTCGCACATCCGCGTATCGATCCCGTAGCACTCCAGCTCGGCCCGCTCGCCATCCACTGGTATGGCCTGCTGTATCTGGTGGCCTTCGCCGCCTGCTGGTGGCTCGGCCGGCGCCGCGCGACGGCGCCGCATTCGGCACTGACGCCGGCGCAGGTGGACGATCTGATCTTCTACATCGCGATCGGCGTGGTGGCCGGCGGGCGGCTGGGCTACATGCTGTTCTATGGCTGGACGCAGTGGCTGTCCGACCCGCTGACGGTGCTGCGCGTGTGGGAGGGAGGGATGTCCTTCCACGGCGGCCTGCTCGGCGTCATCCTGGCCATGGTGCTCTACAGTCGGCGCCAGCAGGTCGACCTGCTGCGCCTGGCCGATGCCGTCGCACCGGTGGTGCCGGTCGGCCTGCTCTGTGGCCGGCTGGGCAACTTCATCAACGGCGAACTCTGGGGGCGTCCGACCGAGCTGCCTTGGGGCATGGTCTTTCCCGCCGCCGGGCCACTGCCACGCCATCCGACCCAACTCTACGAGGCGCTGCTGGAGGGTGTGGTGCTGTTCGCCATCCTCTGGATCTACTCCGCACGACCCCGCCCGCGGGGCGCCGTGGCCGGCGCCTTCCTGCTGCTCTACGGCCTGTTCCGGGTGGCGGTGGAGCTGGTGCGCGAGCCGGATGCGCATCTCGGCTATCTCGCCTTCGGCTGGCTGACGATGGGGCAGCTGCTGTCGCTGCCGATGCTGCTGGCCGGCGCCGCGCTGCTGCTGTGGGCCTATGGTGCCGGCGGCCGCGTCGCCGGCGGGCGCGCCTGATGCAGACCTACCTCGAACTCATGCGGCACGTGCGCGAGCACGGCGTGCGCAAGGACGATCGCACCGGCACCGGCACCCTCTCGGTGTTCGGCTACCAGATGCGTTTCGACCTGGCGGCGGGGTTCCCACTGGTCACGACCAAGCGGGTTCACCTGAAGTCGGTGATCCACGAGCTGCTGTGGTTCCTGCGCGGTTCCACCGATGCGCGCGAGCTGCAGGCCGAGGGCGTCAGCATCTGGAACGAATGGGCTGATGCCGAAGGCGATCTCGGGCCGATCTACGGCTACCAGTGGCGCAGCTGGCCGGCGCCGGACGGCCGGCACATCGACCAGCTGGCCGGCGTGCTGGACGAGCTGCGCCGCAATCCGGATTCGCGCCGTCTGCTGGTCAGCGCATGGAACGTCGCCGATCTGGAGCGCATGGCGCTGGCGCCCTGCCACACGCTGTTCCAGTTCTACGTCGCCGACGGGCGGTTGTCCTGCCAGCTCTATCAGCGCAGCGCCGATGTCTTTCTCGGTGTGCCGTTCAACATCGCCTCCTATGCGCTGCTGACGCAGATGGTGGCGCAGGTGAGCGGCCTGGCGCCCGGTGAGTTCATCCATACGCTGGGCGATGCACATCTGTATCTGAATCATCTGCCGCAGGCCGACCTGCAGCTCTCGCGCCGGCCGCACCCGCTGCCGCGGATGGTGCTGAATCCGGACGTGCGCGACCTGTTCGCCTTTCGCTATGCGGATTTCGCGCTCCGCGACTATGTCTGCGAGCCGCCCATCCGGGCCCCGGTGGCGGTGTGAGTGTGCCTGTGGCCTTGATCGTCGCGCTCGACCGTGCGCGCGGCATCGGGTTCGAGGGCCGTCTGCCCTGGCACCTGCCGGCGGATCTGGCCTGGTTCAAGCAGCACACGCTTGGCCTGCCGGTCGTGATGGGCCGGCGCACCTTCGAGAGCATCGGCCGGCCGCTGCCGGCGCGGCGCAATCTCGTGCTCAGCCGGCAGCCGGACTATGCACCCGTCGGCACCGAGGTCCACGGCTTGCTGGACGAGGCACTGGCTGCAGCGCGCGCCGGCGACCCGGCGCGGGTGATGGTGATCGGCGGGGCAGGCGTGTTCGCCGAGGCCCTGCCGCTGGCCAGCCGGCTGTATCTCACGCGGGTGCAGGCCACCTATCCGGCGGACACCCGCTTTCCGGCGCTGGCTGCCGGCCAGTGGCGCTGCACGTCGGCCCGGCACCGGCCGGCGGATGCCCGCAACGCCGCCGCCATGGACTTCGAGATCTGGGAACGCATCGGTCCGGCGCTGACGCCCTGACCGCTCCCGCTCAGGCATAGCCCTCGCATGGCAGGCGGGTGTAATACGGCTCGCCGGCCGCCGGATCCAGCCGCAGTGCGCTCAGCGCGCCACCCCACAGACAGCCGGTGTCGAGGGGGTAGATTCCCGGCGCGGCCACCGGCCCCAGCGCCGACCAGTGGCCGAACAGCAGCCGCCCGGTGGGCGTACGCGCCGGAACCTCGAACCACGGCAGCAGCCCCGGCGGCTGCGAGCCCGGTGCCCCCTTGGCGGTGAAGTCCAGGCGGCCATCGGCGGTGCAGAAGCGCATCCGCGTCAGCGCGTTGACTGTGTAGCGCAGGCGCGCGAGCCCGGTCAGATCCGGCCGCCAGCGATCCGGCTCGTTGCCGTACAGGCGCCGGCTCAGCGCGGCGAAGCCCTCGCCTTGCAGCGCCTGTTCCACCTCCCGCGCGCAGGCCTGCGCCTGTGCCAGATCCCACGCCGGCGGCAAGCCGGCATGCGTCATGGTGAAGCCGAGCCTGGCGTCGTGATGCAGCAGGGGCTGATGGCGCAGCCATTCCAGCAGGACGGTGACGTCCTCGGCCGCGAAGATCGGACGCAGGGTGGCGTTGGCCTCGGCGCCGCGCCCCTGAGCGTAGAGCGTCAGCAGGTGCAGGTCATGATTGCCCAGCACCACCGCGGCGCGCTCGCCGAGGCTGTGCACGAAGCGCAGGGTGGCGAGTGAATCCGGTCCACGATTGACCAGGTCGCCGGCGAACCAGAGCCGATCGGCGGCGGGATCGAAGTGCAGCCGGTCGAGCAGTCGCTGCAACTCCTCGAAGCAGCCCTGCAGGTCGCCGATGGCATAGACGGCCATGAGATCTCCTAGGGGGCGGGGATCAGTTCAGTATGCCCGGCATGGCCAGCGTGAAGGGCGGGATCGGTGCAGTGAAGTCGGTGCCGTCGCTCGCCTGCATGGCATAGCTGCCCTGCATCGCACCGACCGGGGTGGCCAGCACCGCACTGCTTGCGTAGCGGAATGCGCTGCCCGGTTCGAGCCGGGGCTGCTCGCCGACCACACCCTCGCCGCGCACCTCGCGCACCGAGCCGTCGCTGTCCCAGATCAGCCAGTGCCGGCGCAGCAGCTGGGCGGCCAGCGTCCCATGGTTGCGGATGGTGACCTGATAGATGAAGACGTAACGCCGCTCGGCCGGCTGCGAATGCTGGGGTGCATAGCGGGCGGCGACGGCGACCTCGACCTCTGGCGCCGCCATCAGGCCGGAACGTGCACCGCCAGCACATCGCAGGGGGCACGGTGCAGCACGCCGTCTTCGGTCGCATCGAACAGGGCCTGCAGGCCGCGCCGCTCGTGCTGACCCAGTACGATCAGCTCGGCGCGATGCTCGCCGGCGGCGGCAATGATCTCCGCCCGCGGTGAGCCCATCCGCACCTCGCAGACCGTTGCCGGCAGCGACAGCGAGCCCGCCAGGGCCTGCAGACGTCGCTCCGCCGCCGCCAGCAGCTCACCCGGTGGCAGCATGGCGCCGGCCACCAAGCCGTCCGTGGTGGGATCGATCGGCAGATATTCGCAGACGTGCAGCAGCGTTGGCTGCGTCTGGGCGGCGCACTGGCGCAGGCCGCCCCGCACCACCGTTTCGCTGTCCGCTGACAGATCCACCGCGATCAGCACGCGCTGATACGGCCCCGCGGGCACGTTGGCGTTCGCGTTCATCAGGCCTCCTTGCTCGGCTGGTGGCAGCGGCGACCATCATCGCACGCGCGCGCCGCGGCGGCGTTGGCCAGGCGGGCGAACCCGGCGGGACTGACGCGTTCGGCACGGCTCGCCGGATCCACCTCGCAGGCGGCGATGGCCTCGACTGGCAGCCACTCGCGCAGGGCATTGCGCAGCGTCTTGCGACGTTGCGCGAAGGCGGCCGCCACCAGTGCGGCGAACCATGCCGGCGCATCGACCCGGAACGGGGGCGTCGCGTGCGGCAGCAGGCGGACCACGGCGGAGTCGACCCTGGGCGGCGGCGTGAAGGCGCCGGGTGGCACGCGAAAAAGCGGCTCCACGGCGCAGTGGGCGGCAAGCATGACGGTGAGGCGGCCGTAGTCCTTGCCACCGGGCGATGCCGCCATCCGCTGCACCACCTCCTGCTGCAGCATGAAGTGCATGTCCGCGATCTGCGCCCGCTGCGCCAGCAGGTGGAACAGGAGCGGCGTGGAGATGTTGTAGGGCAGATTGCCGACCAGCCGCAGCGGGGTGCCGAGCGTCCGGGCCAGCGCGGCGAAGTCGAATTGCAGGGCGTCGGCCTGATGCAGGGTGAGCCGCCCGCTGGCGCCGAACTGCGCGGTCAGCCGCGGCACCAGGTCGCGGTCGATCTCCACCGCATGCAGCGTCACGCCCGTCGCCAGCAGCGGCGCCGTGAGCGCGCCACGGCCCGGTCCGATCTCGACCAGCGCCTCGCCGGGCCTTGGGGCCACGGCCTGAACGATGCGCCCGATCGTGCCCGGATCGTGCAGGAAATGCTGGCCGAAGCGCTTGCGCGCCGGCATCAGCCGCCCGCCGCCAGCCGCGACGCTTCGGCGATGGCCGCCTCGAAGCTGCCGAGTTCGACCCGGCCGGTGCCTGCCAACGGCAGCGCCGTCCCGTGATCCACGGAGGTGCGCACGATGGGCAGACCGAGCGTGACGTTGACGCCGCGGCCGAAGCCCAGGTGCTTGAGCACCGGCAGGCCCTGGTCGTGATACATCGCCAGTACCGCATCGTGCTGCGCGAGCGGCGGCGGCGTGAAGGCGGTGTCGGCCGGCAGCGGCCCGGTCAGCAGCCAACCGCGCGCGCGCAGCTGGTCGAGCGTCGGCTCGATGCAGTCGCGCTCCTCATGGCCGAGATGGCCTTGCTCACCGGCATGCGGATTGAGGCCGCAGACCAGGATGCGCGGGCGGGCGAAGCCGTAGCGCCGCTGCAGATCGCCGTGCAGCACCTCCAGCACGGCGGTGAGCCGGGCCGGTGTGATCGCCTCGGCCACGGCGCGCAGCGGCAGGTGGGTGGTTACCAGCGCCACCCGCAGTCCGGGCGCCACCAGCAGCATCACCGGCATCGGCGAGCCCGTGAGGGCGGCGAGATATTCCGTGTGGCCGCTGAAGGCGATGCCGGCCTCATTGATGATGGCCTTGTGCAGCGGCCCGGTGACCAGCGCATCGAATTCGCCCGTGCCGCAGCCAGCGACCGCCCGCTCCAGCGCGGCCAGCAGCACCGGCGCATTGGCCGCCTCGGGTCGCCCGGGCGCGGGCTGGCGCACGAGCGGCAGCGGGACGATCTGGAGCGTGCCGGCGGGAGCGGGCAGGCGAAGGGCCGGGTCGAAGTCCACCAGCCGCAGCGGTAACCCGAGCCGCGCCGCCCGTGCCGCCAGCAGTGCCGGATCGGCCAGCGCCACCAGCTGGGCGGTCTGCGGCCGCTGGGCGAGCTGGATCAGCAGGTCCGGCCCGATACCCGCCGGCTCGCCCGGCGTGATCGCCAGCCGGGCCGGTCGCTCGGTCTGGGCGGCTGTCGTGTTCAGGAGGCGCCGGGCTCCAGCCGGATCTCGACATAGGCCTCGTCACGCAGCTGGCGGACCCACAGCTCGACCTCCTCGGCCATCTTGCGCTCCATCAGTTGGCGCTGGGCCTGGGCACGGCGCATCTGATCGGTGGCATCCCGCCGGCGACGATCCTGCACCTCGACGACGTGCCAGCCGAAGCGGGTCTCGAACGGCTCGCTCAGCTCGCCGGGTGCCAGCGCATCCATGGCCTGCTGGAAGGGCGGCACGACTGCGCCGGGCGGCAGCCAGCCGAGATCGCCGCCGCGGCTGGCCGAGGTGGCATCGTCGGAATGCTCGCGCGCCAGCGCGGCGAAGTCGGCGCCCGCCTGCAGCTCACGATAGACCTGCTCGGCCTCCCGGCGGGCATCGGCCTCGCTGGTCAGCAGATCCGGCTGGATGAGGATGTGGCGGGCACGGGTCTCGGTGAGCACCATCGTGCGGCTGCCGCCGCGGGTCTCGGCCAGGCGCAGGATGTGGAAGCCGCTGGGGCTGCGGATGATCTCGCTGATCTGCCCTTCCTCGAGCTGCGGCACCAGTTCGGCGAACATGCTGGGGATCTCGTTGCGGCTGCGCCAGCCGAGGTCGCCGCCCTCCAGCGCCTGCTGCCCGTCCGACTCGCTGGCGGCGATGGTTTCGAAGTCGGCGCCATCCTGCAGCGCCTGCCGTACCCGCTCGGCCTCGGCGCGCCGGCGCTGCACCTCCTCGCTCGGGGCGTTCTCCGGTATGGCGATCAGGATCTGCTGCAGCCGGTACTGGGTATCGTCGCCGCTGTCCTCCAGCAGCCCCTCGATCTCGCGCTCGCTCACGTTGATGCGCCGGCCGACGTCGCGCTGCTGCAGCCGCTCGATCATCAGGTCGCCTGCCAGTCCCTCGCGGAAGGTGGTTGGGCTGATGCCTTGGGCGGCCAGGGCCTGCAGGAAGCGTTCCGGCGTCTGCCGATTCTGGCCGGCGATGTTGGCGATGGCGGCGTTCACGCGGGCGTCGTCGGCCTCGAGACCGGTATCGCGCGCCCGCTGCAGCTGCACTTCGCGCACGATCATGCGCTCGAGCACCTGCCGGCGCAGCACGTCCTCGCCCGGCGTCTGCCGGCCGGAGGCGGCGATCTGCGCGCGCACGACCTCGACCTGCTCGTCGAGCTCGCTGTCCAGGATCACATCGTCATTGACGACCGCCACCACTCGGTCGAGCAGCTCGGCGGCCGGCAGCGCCAGCGGCAGCAACAGGCACAGCAGCGCCAGCAGGCGGGAAACGTCAGTCTTCATAGGGAACCAGAATGCTTTGCAGGAGTTGTTCGACATCCTCGCCGAGGGCGGCGAAGCCCTTGAGTTCAAGCTGGAAGAACACGCCGAGATTGGCATCGTCGTCCACGTCGCGGATGAAACGCCGCGCCGCCAGCTGCGCCGACCAGCAGCAGCTTTGATACTCCACGCCGGCCAGCGTCTCAAGATTGCGATCCTCGGCCAGCGAATGGAACCAGCGTCCGACCGCCACCCAGCGGGCACCGATCGGCCAGGCACCCACCAGGTCCAGCTGCTCGAGATCATCGAGCGTATCGTCGCGCTGGCGGTAGGCGATGTTCAGCAGCCGGCCAGGCCCGGGTGCGTAGCGCAGGCCGACGATCTGCCGGCCGAATTCCGCGTCTTGCGGATCCCATTTTAGCTCCAGGCGGGCCTGCAGCGTGCGCGACAGGTTACCGCGCAGCTCGCCGAGCACATCGGAGTAGTCCCGTTCCAGCGGCGCCTCATCGAGCGTCAGCGGGTCGGGCCGCTCCAGATAGAAGCTCTGCCCCACCTGCGCCGCCAGACGCTCCTCGCCGTTGCGCGGCGAGAGCAGCCGGCTGGCCACGCCGACCGAGACGCGCTGCGCGGGGCTGAACCGGTCGGTGCCGGTGTAGCGATTGGGCGTGAACAGGCGCAGGAAGTCGAATTCGGCCAGCCGGGTGTCGAACAGTGGCAGCTCATCCTGCGATCGATCCGGCACGTAGAGCGCGTACAGGCGCGGCTCCAGGGTCTGGACGAGCCCACCGCCAAGGCGCGTGTCGCGCTCGAAGCGCAGTGCCGAATCGACCGAGGCGTAGGGCAGACTGCGGCTGGGACTGCCTTCGCTGCCGGTCAGGCTGCTGGACAGGTCGTAGTAGCCGGTGTGCCGCCAGGCCAGACGCGGCTGCAGGTAGCCCCACGGCCGGACCAGTGGCGTGCTCAGACCGATCTCGCCGTCCGATCGCTGTCCCGCCGAGCTGCCGCTGAGACCGAAGCGCACGGCCTCGGCATAGCCATCCACATGCACCGGGCCGAGCAGCGGTCGCGCCCGCCGGCTGCCGGCTCGGATCTGCGGCAGGCGGGCGAACGCCTCGACGTCGGGATAGCGGAAGTTGTTCAGGACCTGGAAATCCTGCGCCCGCAGCGTCACCGCCCAGTCGCTGGAGAGCAGGTCGAGCTCGGCCCGCCGGTCCAGGTAGCGGGAGCTGGTGATCGCCAGTTCCGTGCCGAGGTCGTTGAGGTAGCGGTCATCGCTGACGGTGGTCGCATCGAGCTGCGCGCGCCAGCGTGGCGTCAGCAGCGTACGGTTGCGCAGGCTCAGCAGGCTGCGCTCCGTGCCGGTGACCTCGTCGGTCGGCAGCAGCTCACCGTACAGCACACTTTCGCTGTCGGCCGTGAGCAGCCGGTACTCACCCTGCAACTGCTCGCCGCGCCGGCTGAGGTAGCGCGGCGTGATGGTCGCATCCTGATTCGGCGCGATGTTCCAGTAGTAGGGCACGGCCAGATCCAGGCCGGCAGTGTCGGACTGGCCGATGCGCGGGGCGAGGAAACCGGACAGACGCTCGTTGCTGATGGGGAAGGAGAACAGCGGCGTGTAGAGCAGCGGCACGCCCTGGAAACGCAGCTGGGCGTTGCGGGCGAGCCCCCGGCCGCTGTCGAAGTTCAGGTCGATGCGATCGGCCCGCAGGCGCCAGTCGGTATCCTCGTCCTCGCAGGTCGTGAAGTAGACCTCGCGCAGCACGCCCCTGGACTCGCCCTGCAGCTCCACCACCGCCGCCTCGCCGCGGCCGCCGCTGTCAGGGAGGAAGAACTCGGTCTGCTCGAACAGGCCGCGTCGCTCCGGCAGCCGGAACCAGCCGCGGCTGGCGGCGACATCGGCGATCGGGCTGAACAGCTGCACCTCGCCGGCCAGATCGAGGCGTCGATCGGCCGAGAAGCGCAGCGTATCGGCCCGCAGTGCCAGCGCCTGCTGCTGCAGCAGCACCTCGCCTACGAGCTGGCCCGCGCCACTGCGGTCGAACTCGGCCCGCTCGGCGGAGGCGACGGCCGGGGCGTCCGCCGCCAGCGGCGGCGGCAGCGCCAGGCGGGCTCCGGCCAGTGGGTTGACCGGCCCGCACACCGGCGCCGCCAGGGCGGGCAGGCTCAGACCCAGCAGCGACATCAGCGTTAGCCGGCCGAGGATCCGCCTCGCCCCATGGGCTTCGCGGCGGCCACGGCGCCGGGCCGAATGACCGGAAGCTCGATCCTGTACCATGCCGGCGGATTATCAGGTAGGGCGGGTGCTGCCGCAGCTTACCAGCCGCCGATCGGAGCGCAACGTGAATTCTCCCGTCGATGCCCGCGCCGCGGCGCTTGCCGCCTGGCTCGCGCAGCAGGACCTGGCCGATGCGCAGGTCTCCCTGCTGGCTGCCGATGCCAGCTTCCGGCGCTACTTCCGGGCCCGCAGGCCGGACGGCCAATCCTTCGTGGTGATGGATGCGCCGCCGGCGAAAGAATCATGTGAGGCCTTCGTGCGGGTCGCCGAGTTGCTGGCGCAGGCCGACATTCCCGCCCCGCGGGTGCTGGTCGCCGACGAGGCGGCCGGATTTCTGCTGCTGACCGATCTGGGCGACGAATCCTACCTGCAGGCGCTGGCCGATCCCGCGCGTGCCGAGATCCTGATGGGCGCCGCCATCGATCTGCTCGTGCGCTGGCAGATGGCGAGCCGCCCGGGCGTGCTGCCGCCCTACGGCGAGGCCCTGCTGAGCCGGGAGCTCGAGCTGTTTCCGGAGTGGTATGTCGGCGTGCATCTGGGGCAGACGCCCGATGCCCGCTGGTGGGCTCGTTGGCGCAGCCTGTCGCGGCGGCTGATCGACAACGCCCTCGAGCAGCCGCAGGTGTTCGTGCACCGCGACTACATGCCCCGCAACCTGATGGTCCATGCCGGCGGGCCGGCGGTCATCGACTTCCAGGATGCGGTCTGCGGGCCGGTGAGCTACGACGTGGTGTCCTTGTTTCGCGATGCCTTCCTCAGCTGGGAGGAGCCGCGGGTGCGCCAGTGGATGGCCCGTTACCGGCGCAGTGCGGCGCAGGCCGGGCTGGCGTTGCCGGCGGCGGCGACGTTCGCGCAGCAGGCCGACCTCATGGGCGTCCAGCGTCATCTGAAGGTGCTGGGGATCTTCGCCCGGCTGCACTACCGCGACCACAAGTCGCACTATCTCGCCGAGACGCCGCGCTTCCTGCGTTACCTGCACGAGGCCGAGCGGCGCCAGCCGGCGCTCGCGGAGCTGGCGCCGCTGCTGGCGGCGCTGCCCGCGCCGCGATGAGGGCGCCGCAGCGGGCGATGATCCTGGCCGCCGGCCGCGGCGAGCGCATGCGTCCGCTCACCGACAGTCGGCCCAAGCCGCTGCTCGAAGTCGGTGGCCGCAGCCTGATCGAACATCACCTCGACCGGCTGGCGGCGGCGGGCTTCACGGATGTCGTGATCAACCACGCCTGGCTCGGCGCCCAGATCGAGGCGGCGCTGGGGGATGGGCGCCGCTATGGCGTGCGCCTGCGCTATTCGCCGGAGGTGGCCGGCGGGCTGGAGACCGGCGGCGGGATCTTCCAGGCGCTGCCGCTGCTCGGTGCCATGCCGTTCCTGGTGGTCAACGGCGATACCTGGCTCGATCACCCGCTGCGCGGCCTCGGCCTGGCGGCCGGCGACCTCGCCCATCTGGTGCTGGTGGACAACCCGCCGCATCATGCGGCCGGCGATTTCCGGCTGCGGGCCGGACGCGTGCTGGCGGCGCCGCCGGCGCTGACCTTCAGCGGGCTCGGCGTCTATGATCCGGCGCTGTTCGCCGGCTGCCGCCCGGGGCGCTTCCCGCTCGCGCCGCTGTTGCGCGAGGCGATGGCGGCAGGCCGGGTCAGTGGCGAGCATCATCGCGGTGCCTGGACCGACGTCGGCACACCGGCGCGACTGGCGGCGCTGCAGGCGCGGTTGAGCGGCGCCTAGGGCGCCGGCGCCGGCAGCCCGAGGCGCGCGATCAGGGCCTGCAGCAGTGCCTCGCACACCGCCTCCGGCGTGACCGGCAGGGCGCTCGCCGCGCGCAGCTGGGTCACCGCCAGCCCCGGGTAGCCGCAGGGATTGATCCGGCCGAACGGCTCCAGATCCATGGCCACGTTCAGCGCCAGCCCGTGATAACTGCAGCCGCGCCGCACCCGCAGGCCGAGCGCGGCGATCTTCGCCTCGCCGACGTAGACGCCGGGCGCCTCGCGTCGCGCACGCGCGACGACGCCGTAGCCGTCGAGGATGTCGATCACAGCCTGCTCCAGCGCCGAGACCAACTCACGCACGCCGAGCCGCAGGCGGCGCAAGTCCAGCAGCGGGTAGATCACGAGCTGGCCGGGGCCGTGGTAGGTGACGTGGCCGCCGCGGTCGATCTGCACGACGGGGATCGTGCCCGGGGCCAGCAGGTGCTCGCGCCGGCCCTGCTGGCCGAGTGTGAACACCGGCGGATGCGACAGCGCCCACAGCTCGTCGGGCGTCGCCGGCGTGCGCGTGTCGGTGAAGGCCTGCATCCGCCGCCAGGTGGGCTCGTAGGGCACCAACCCGAGCCGGCGTACGCGGGGGGTGGGCAGCGCGGCGCGGCTGGGGCGGGGCCCCGGCGGGTTCACAGCGCCACCAGCACCTGCGCGTCGGCGGACAGATCCTCGTAGATCGCGTCGAGCTGCGCCTGGCTGTGGGCGCGGATGGTCAGTGTCACGCCGATGTAGCGCCCGTTGCGGCTCGGCCTGACCCGCACTTCCAGCAGGTCTTCGTGCTCCACGTGCGGATCGACCAGCCGCTCCACGTGCTGGCGGAACGGTTGCTGGCCCGCCTGGGCGGCGCCCATCGCCTTGATCGGGAAGTCGCACGGAAACTCGATCAGTGGGGCTTTTTCCACTGCGTTCACCTCGGTTTTCCCGCCGCGACCTGGCGGCGGAAGTCGTCGATATGGGCCTGCCAGAGGCCGTGCAGCCGATGCCACAGACGCCCCGGCACGCCGGTGCCGATCGCCTGTCCGTCCAGCCGCGTGACGGGCAGGACGCCACGGGTGGTGCTGGTTACCCAGATTTCCTCGGCGCCTTCCAGCATCGCCTGCGTCAGCGGCTGTTCGCCGACGTCGATGCCGCTGCGGCGGGCCAGGGTGATGAGCTCATCGCGCGTCACGCCGTGCAGGATGTGGGCGTCGGCCGGCGGCGTCAGCACCTTGCCCTCGCGGACCACGAAGACATTGCTGGCCGCGCCCTCGGTGAGCTGACCGTCGCGCAGCAGCAGGCACTCGCTCGCGTTGGCGGCGCTCGCCGCCCCGCGCAGCAGCACGTTCGGCAACAGGGCGATCGACTTGATGTCGCAGCGTGCCCAGCGCGGGTCGGGCCGGGTGATCGCGGCGAGGCCTTCGGTGAGCACCTGCGCCGGGGTGGCCGGCAGTGCGCCGGTCAGCAGGAAGACGGTCGGTACCGGCGCGGCGGGCGGCGCGTGGTCACGCCGCGGCTGGACCCCGCGGGTGACCTGCAGGTAGATCGACAGGTCCCCCCCGCCGCTGCGCGCGATGGCCTCCTCGAGCAACGCCGTCCAGGCCGGCGCGGTCAGCGGATTGGCCAGTTCGATGCCGTCCAGACTGCGTTGCAGGCGCTCCAGGTGAGGCGCCAGCGCGAACGGCGCGCCATCGAAGGCGCAGATCACCTCATAGACGCCGTCGGCGAACAGGAACCCGCGATCCAGCGGCGAGATTCGCAGTGCCTCGGGGGCCGCCCAGTCGCCGTTCAGGTAGCCGGTCGGTGTCATGGGCGTGCGGCTACTCCTGCCACCACAGGCTGACCCAGTCGCTCATCGAGCGCCACCAGCCCCCTTCACCCACCTCGCGCAGCGGGTAGAGCGGCGCCTGCGCCAGCAGCGTATCGTCCAGCTCCACCCGGGCGGTGCCCACCGCGCGCTCGGTTGACAGCGGTGCCTGCAGCGATTCCTCCAGGCTGACGTAGCCGTTGAGATCATCGTAGCGCCCGCGCGGCACGGTCACGTGGAAATCGCGGCGCACGCCGAGCGGCACTTCGGTGACGTCGCCATAGTAGACCCGCGTCTGGGTGATCGGCTGGCCGGCCTCATACAGCTTGTAGGTGCGGAAGAAGCGGAAGCCGTAGTTCAGCAGCGTCTGCGTCGCCGCGGCCCGGGCACTCTCGCTGTCGGTCTTCATGACCACGCTGATCAGGCGCATGTCCTCGCGCTTGGCGGAGGCCGCCAGGCAGTAACCGGCGGCTTCGGTGTGGCCGGTCTTGAGGCCATCGACGCTCTCGTCCCGCCACAGCAGGGCATTGCGGTTCGGCTGGTCGATGCCGTTGTAGCTGAAGCGCTTGATGGCATACCACGCGTAGTAGTCGGGGAACTCGCGGATGAGCGCGCGGGAGAGCTTCGCCATGTCCAGCGCGGAGACGTAATGCCCGTCCTGCGGCAGGCCGGTGGCGTTGCGGAACTGGCTGTGCTGCAGGCCGAGCTGCTCGGCGTGGAAGTTCATCAGCTCGGCGAACGCGTCCTCGCTGCCGGCCACGTGTTCGGCCAGCGCCACGCTCGCGTCGTTGCCCGACTGCACGATCATGCCCTTGAGCAGGACCTCCACCGGCACTCGCTCGTTCACCTCGACGAACGAACGCGAGCCGGGCATGCGCCAGGCGCGCTCACTGATCCGCACCTCGTCGGCGAGGCTGACCTGGCCGTCTTCCAGCTGCTTGAACACCACGTAGGAGGTCATCAGCTTGGTGATGCTGGCCGGGTCGAGCTCGAGGTCCGGATTGCGGCTGGCGATGATCTGGCCGCTGTCGTAGTCCATCAGCACGTAGCTTTCGGCGGCGATCTGCGGGGCGGCGGGCGTGGGCGTCTGCTGCGCCAGCGCCGTTCCGGCGATGAGCAGCATCAGCACGCCGATCAGGCGTAGGGAGAGCTTTGGGATCATCGGGCTGGCGACATGCCGGTTGCGGGTAGATCGGCCATTCTAGCGGCTGTCCCTGCGGCGGCAAGCCGCCGCGATTCCCGGCTCACAGGCCGGCTGCGCCGGCACGATCGGCGTAGCGCGAGGCGGCGCTGGCCAGCGCCTCGGGGGTGGCGTAGGGGCCGAGACGGACGATGTGCATCGCCGTCCGCCCGCGCCGCTCGCGGGCGACGTGCACGGGGCCGAGCCCGGCCAGCAGCAGGCGCTGGCGCAGCAGCTCGGCGTTGTCCTGGGCGGCGAAGGCGCCGACCTGCAGCCACAGCGGGCCATCCGTCACGGCTCTGGCCGGCACTGCCGGGGCGGTGGCCAGGGCGCCGCCCCGCGCCGGCGTGATCGCCTGCACCTCCACCCGCGCGGTGCCCTGGTCGAGCACGCCGAGCTTTGCCGCGGCCGCCCAGGACAGGTCCAGGATACGGTCGTGATGGAACGGTCCGCGATCGTTGATGCGCACGATCAGGTTGCGCCCGTTGTCGAGGTTCGTAACGCGGGCGAAGGTCGGCAGCGGCAGCTCGCGATGCGCCGCCGTCAGCGCGAACATGTCGAACGGCTCGCCGCTGGAGGTGCGCTGGCCGTGGAACTTGCGGCCATACCAGGATGCCTTGCCGCGGGCGCGATAGCCGGCGGCGCTCGGCAGCGTGCGGTAGGTCTTGCCGAGCACCGTGTAGCTGGCGGGATTGCCGTAGCGGCTGGGCGCCTCCCAGCGGGGCACCGGCTCGACGATCGAATCCAGCGGCGGCACATCCCGCGGGCGCGGCGGGCCGTCCCTCGACGGCGGGCCGGCGCAGCCGGCGAGGTAGGCTGCTGCGAGCAGCAGCAACCAGCGCCGCAGCAAGCGCCACCGCGTGCAGCCGGCGTCAGCCGCTGGCGGCATCAACCCCGGCCGCCGATTCGCGGATGGCCTCGCTGAGCTGATAGACGGCCATCGCGTAGTGCACGCTGCGGTTGTAGCGCGTGATCACGTACAGGTTGTGCAGCCCGAGCCAGTAATCCTCGCCCTGCGGCTGTTCCAGCGCCACCAGGTTGGCCGGGGCGTCCCCGGGCAGCGTCGCCGGCACGTCGAGCCCGGCCTGCTGCAGCGCGCCAACGGTGGTGGTGAGCTCGATGCCGCGGTTGGCCTGCTCGGCCAGCGCGCCGCTCGCGGCCACCGGCAGCGCGACCGGCTCGCCGGCACGCCAGCGATGGCGGGCGAAGTAGTTGGCGACGCTGCCGATGGCGTCGGCCTTCGAGCCCCACAGGTCACGCGTGCCGTCGGCGTCGAAGTCGACCGCATAGGCGCGGTAGCTGCTGGGGATGAACTGCCCAAGGCCCATCGCGCCGGCGTAGGAGCCCTTGGCGGCGAGCGGATCGATCGGTTCTTCCTGCACCAGCTGCAGGAAATGGCCGAGTTCGCTACGGAAGAACTTCGCCCGCGGCGGATAGGCAAAGCCCAGCGTGGCCAGGGCATCGACGACCCGGTAGCTGCCGGTGTGGCGGCCATAGAAGGTCTCCACGCCGATGATCGCGGTAACGATCTGCGGCGGCACGCCGTATTCCTGCTCGGCGCGTGCCAGGATCTCGGCGTGCTCGCGCATGAACGCCACGCCGCCCTCGATCCGCTCGGGCGTCAGGAAGATCTTGCGATAGGCGTGCCAGGGCTTGGCTTCCGCCGGACGGCGCATCGCGGCGAGGATGCTCTCGCGCTGTTCGGCCTGGCCGAGCACGCCGCGCACGACGTCCTCGTCCAGCCCGTATTCGCGCACCGTCTCGGCAACGAAGGCATCGACTTGGGCCGCGTCGAAGGCGGCGGTGGCATCGAGCGCGAGCAGGCCGAGGCCGGCGCCAAGGCAGGCGGCAAGGTTGGGCAATCGCATCAGAGCAGCATCTTCTTGTGGGTCTGGATGGACATCAGCATGCCGAAGCCGGCCATCAGCGTCACCATCGAGGTGCCGCCGTAGCTGATCAGCGGCAGCGGCACGCCCACCACGGGCAGCAGCCCGCTGACCATGCCGGCGTTCACGCTGACGTAGACGAAGAAGGTCAGCGACAGCGCCGCCGCCAGCAGCCGTTCGTAGACGTTCTGTGCCAGCAGCGCGATCCGCAGGCCGCGGAAGATGACGAACAGGTACAGCGCCAGCAGCACGAGCAGGCCGAGCAGGCCGAACTCCTCCGCGAACACGGCGAAGATGAAGTCGGTCGAGCGCTCCGGCAAAAATCGCAGGTGCGCCTGGCTGCCCTGCAGCCAGCCCTGGCCGAACAGGCCGCCCGAGCCGATGGCGATCTGCGACTGGATGATGTGATAGCCGGCGCCGAGCGGGTCGGCCTCCGGGTTCAGAAAGGTCAGCACACGCTGGCGCTGATACTCGTGCATGTTCATCCACAGCAGCGGCACGCAGGCGGCGATCGCCGCCAGCAGCGCGAGGATCACCCGCCAGGACAGGCCCGCCATGAACAGCGCGAAAGCGCCGGCGGTGGCGACCAGCAGCGCCGTGCCGAGGTCGGGCTGCTGGATGATCAGCGCCGCCGGCAACAGCACGATCACCGCCACCACGGCCACGTCGCGCAGCGTCGGCGGCATGCGGTGCTCGTGAATGTAGCGCGCCACCATCATCGGCGTGGCGAGCTTCATGATCTCCGAGGGCTGGAAGCGGACCACGCCGAGGTCCAGCCAGCGCTGCGCGCCCTTGCCCACATCGCCGAGCACCAGCACCAGCGCCAGCAGCACCACGCCCAGCAGATACAGCGGCAGGCTCCAGCGGCGCAGCACATCGCTCGGAACCTGGGCGATGGCGAGCATGACGACGAAGGCGATGCCGAGGCGGATCAGCTGGCGCGTCAGCAGGGTATCGCTGGCGCCGCTGGCGCTGTAGAGGATCGCGCAGCCGATGCCGCACAGCAGCAGCAGGCCGAGCAGCAGCTGAGCATCCAGATGCAGCATCGGCATCACCGTGCCGGCCTGCTGGCGTTCCACCCAGACGTCGCGTCCGTTCATCGTGCACTCACCTGCATCGGCTGCTCCGGCCCCAGGGCGGGCCGGTCGAGATAGGCATCGAGCACCTGTCGTGCGATCGGCGCCGCCGTGCCGCTGCCGCTGCCGCCGTGCTCGACCACCACGGCCAGGGCGATGGTCGGCGATTCCAGCGGCGCAAAGGCGATGAACAGCGCATGGTCGCGCAGGTTCTCGGCGATCGTCTCGGCGTCGTATTCCTCGTCCTGACCGAGGCCGAACACCTGCGCCGTACCGGTCTTGCCGGCGTATTGATAGGCGGCGCCGGCTGCGCTCGCACGGGCGGTGCCGCGCGGCGCGAACAGCACATCGTGCATTGCGCCGTGCACGATATCCCAGCCGCGGGGCTCGCGCAGCGTCACCGGGGGTTCCAGCGCCGGTGCCAGCGCCGTGTACTGCCCGTCCAGCGGCGAGATGGCCGCGCGAGCCACGCGCGGCGCGGCGGCAACGCCGCGGGCGGCGAGGGTGGCGGTCGCGTCGGCGAGCTGCAGCGGCGTGGCGAGGTTGAAGCCCTGGCCGATGGAGGTGATCAGCGTCTCGCCGATGTACCAGGACTCGTTGCGCGTGGCGCGCTTCCAGGCCTTGGACGGCACCAGACCGGCCCGCTCGCCGGGCAGGTCGATGCCGGTCTTGTGGCCGAAGCCGAAGCGCGTGAGGTAGTCGTGGATGCGGTCGACGCCGAGCGAGAGCGAGAGCTGATAGAAGTACACATCACAGCTCTGCTCGATCGCCTTGGTCAGGTCCGTGCGGCCGTGACCGGTGCGCTTCCAGTCGCGATAGATGCGCGTCGCGCTCGGCAGCTTGAAGCCGCCGTTGCAGTAGACGCCGCTGTTGCCGAGCGGGCGGCCGATGTCGACGTCGGCGAGGCCGAGGAAGGGTTTGACGGTCGAGCCCGGCGGGTACTGGCCGAACAGGGCCCGGTTGAACAGCGGCCGGCCCGGGTCGGCGTTCAGGGCGCGATAGGTCTTGCTGTCGATGCCGTCGATGAACAGGTTGTTGTCGTAGGCGGGATTGCTCACCAGCGCCAGCACCTCGCCGGTGCCGGGTTCGATCGCCACCACGGCCCCGCGCCGTTCGCCCAGCGCCTGCGCCGCGGCGAGCTGCAGGTCGATGTCGAGACTGAGGTAGAGGTCCTGCCCCGGCGTCTGCGGGGTCTCGGCCAGGGTGCGCAGGGCCCGGCCCTGGACGTTCACCTCCTGCTGTTCGTGTCCCGGCGCGCCGTGCAGCAGATCCTCGTACCAGCGTTCCACGCCGGCCTTGCCGATGTGACGCGTCCCGGCGTAGTCGCGCTTGTCCAGCCGCTTGAGGTCGTCCGTATCGATCGCGCCGACATAGCCGATCACATGCGCCGCCGCCGGGCCGTAGGGATACCAGCGTGTGAGAGTGGCGGCGATTTCCACCCCGGGCAGATGGGCCTGCTCGACGGCGAACCGTGCCAGCTCCTCCGGCGTCAGCTGATAGCGCAGCGGCACCGGATCGAACTGCCGATGCTGGCGGCGCGCCTTCTCGAAGCGGGCGATGTCCTGCTCGTCCAGCGCGATCAGCCTGCCCAGTGCCGCCAGCGTCGCGGGCAGGTCGTCGATCTCCTCGGGGATCAGATCGAGCCGGTAGGACGGCAGGTTCTCGGCCAGCAGCGCGCCGTTGCGATCGTAGATCAGGCCGCGCCGCGGTGGGATCGGCCGCAGGCGGATGCGATTGTCCTCGCTCAGCGTGTCGAAGTGATCGTGCTGCACGACCTGCAGGTGCACCAGGCGCCAGGTGAGGCCGCCGAACACCAGCAGCACCACGGCGCCGGCCCACAGCAGCCGGAAGAAGAACAGCCGCCGGACGGCGAGGGGGTCGTCGAGATGGTCGCGAATGCCCATGATCTTCAGGTCAGCTCGAAGCGCCGCCGCAGGCCCCGCAGCGAGGCGAATACCCATGGCCAGAGCAGGCCGCTGGAGAGGATTGCCGGCCAGGGATAGGGCGGCACCTGGGCGGCCGTGGCGCCCTCGGCCCAGAACAGCAGGAACTCATACCCCGCGATCACGCCCATGACCAGCAGACTCTGCTGCCAGACGGGAAAGGCCCGTACCTGCAGATAGTAGCGCTGGATGCCGAAGGCGACGCAGGTCAGCGCCAGCGCGTGCATGCCCAGCAGGTCGCGGCGCAGTACGTCCAGCAGCAGGCCGAGCAGCCACACCAGGCTCAGGTGCAGTCGCCAGGGCAGGGCCATGCTCCAGTAGATCACCACCAGCGCCAGCCAGGCCGGCCGCGCGACGGCGAGCCGGTCCGGCAGCGGGATGACGTCGAGCACGTAGGCGAGCAGGAACGCGCCGGCGAGCACGCCCCAGCGTCGCAGCAGATCGCTCATCGGACGGGGGGCGGGGTGTCGGCATCCGGCGCCGGCGTGGCCGGTGCCGGCTCGGCGAGCATCGGCCGTGGCCAGACCAGCAGCACCTCGCGGCTGCGATCCACCCGGGCGATCGGCCGGGCGGCGATGTCGGCGAAGCGGCGCCCCGGATCGCGCCGCATCTCGGTCACCACCGCCACCGGATAGCCCCGCGGAAAGCGCCCGCCCAGGCCCGATGCCACCAGCACGTCACCTTCCTGGATATCGGCGTTGTTCGGCAGGTACGGCACGCTCAGCCGGTTGCCCTGACCGGTGCCCTGGGCCAGCGCGCGCAGGCCGTTGCGCGTCACTTCGACCGGCACGGCATGGTTGGGATCGGTGATGAGCAGGGCGCTGGCCGAGTCGACGCCGGCGTGGATGACCTGGCCGACGATGCCATAGGCATCCACTAGCGCCTGGCCGCGATGGACGCCATCGCGCGTGCCGCGATCGATCAGCACCTCGTGCCGGTAGGGATCCAGGTCCAGTCGCACGATCTCGGCGACCGACAGGCTCTCGCCGGTGCGGCGCGTGGCCCGGAGCAGCCGGCGCAGGCGGGCGTTCTCGGCCTGCAGGGCGGCCACCCGCTGCTGGCGCGCCTGCAGCAGCAGCGCCCGTTCGCGCAGCTCGCGGTTCTGTGTCAACAGCTGCTGGCGGCTGACCCACCGTTCGCGAACCACGTCCAGCGCATCGAAGGGCAGCTCCACCAGCCATTCGATGGGCAGCACCACGCCGCTCAGCGCGAGCCGGACCTGCTCCGCGCCGCCGCGCCGATGGTCCAGATACATCAGCGCCAGTGAGAGGCAGAGCAGCGCCAGCAGCCAGCCGGCCAGACGCCTGGAGGTGACGAACAGCGACTTGTCGATGACTCACGCTCCCGAGCGGTCGACACAGGCAGACGCCCGCCGGCTCATTCGAGCGAGAACAGCTCTCCGCCGTGCTCGTCGATCAGCTCCATCACGCGACCGCCACCCCGGGCGACGCAGGTGAGCGGATCTTCCGCCAGCACGACTGGCAGCCCGGTCTCTTCCATGATCAGCCGGTCGATGTCGCGCAGCATGCTGCCGCCGCCGGTGAGCACGATGCCCCGTTCGGCGACATCTGCGCCGAGTTCGGGCGGCGTCTGCTCCAGCGCGGTCTTCAGCGCCCGCACGATCACGGCCAGCGGCTCTTCGAGGGCCTCGAGGATCTCGTTCGAGTTCAGCGTGAAGCTGCGCGGCACGCCCTCGGACAGGTGCCGGCCCTTGACCTCGATCTCCCGCACTTCCTTGCCGGGGAAGGCGGAACCGATCTCGCGCTTGATCCGCTCGGCGGTGGTCTCGCCGATCATCGTGCCGTAGTTGCGGCGCACGTAGTTGACGATTGCACTGTCGAACTTGTCGCCGCCGACCCGCACCGAGGCGGCGTAGACGATGCCGTTGAGCGACATCACCGCGACCTCGGAGGTGCCGCCGCCGATGTCGACCACCATCGAGCCGTGCGGCTCGTGCAGCGGGATGCCCGCGCCCATGGCGGCCGCGATCGGCTCCTCGATCAGGTAGACCTTGCGTGCACCCGCGCCGGCAGCCGACTCCTTGATGGCCTTGCGCTCGACCTGGGTCGAGCCGTACGGGACGCACACCAGCACGCGCGGCGAGGGCCGGAAGTAGGGCGAGTCGTGCACCTTGCGGATGAAGTGCTGGAGCATCTTCTCCGTGGCGGTGAAGTCGGCGATCACGCCGTCCTTGAGCGGACGGATGGCCGTGATGTGCCCCGGCGTCCGGCCGAGCATGGCCTTGGCGGCGGCGCCTACGGCCTCGATGCTCTTGCCGCGGCCATCCTCGCGGATGGCGACCACCGAGGGTTCATCGAGCACGATGCCGTGGCCGCGGGAGTAGATCAGGGTGTTCGCGGTACCCAGATCGATGGAGAGGTCGTTGGAGAAAAAGCCCCGCAGACCCTTGAACTTGAACATGTACGGCGCGCCGGGGATGGTCGGGAAAGCGCGCAATCTAGCAGCGGCCTCCGGGTTTGGGCAAGCGATGCCCTGTGGTATTTTCTGCCGCTTGTGTCCCAGCGCCGGAGGCGCCCCGCCATGGCTCTCGATGCCGACGACGTCCACGCCATCGCCCATCTCGCCCGCCTGGCGCTGGACGCGGGGCAGGTCGGCGTCCTCGCGGGCGAGCTGTCGCAGACGCTCGGGCTGCTCGAGCAGATCAACGCCGCCGACACCGCCGGCGTCGCGCCCATGGCGCATCCGCTCGACATGACCCAGCGGCTGCGGGCGGACGAGGTCACCGAGCAGGTGGACCGGGAGGCCTTCCTGGCACAGGCCCCGGCCAGCGAGGCCGGACTGTTCCTCGTGCCCCGGGTGCTGGACTGAGCGGACACTGCCGCGGCGCGAACGAGCGCCGCCCTCGCCGGCGCCCGGGGCGCCCGGATCGATCACAGGACCGACCATGCATGACCTGACGCTCGCCGAGCTGGCCGAGGCGCTTGCCAGCCGCGCCTGCAGCAGCGAGGAGCTGACCACCCATCTGCTGGCCCGCATCGAGCAGCACGATGGCGAGCTCAACAGCCTGATCACCGTCGATGCCGACAACGCGCTCGCCGCCGCACGGCAGGCCGATGCCGAGCGCAGCGCCGGCCGGGCCGGTCGGCTGACCGGCGTACCGCTGATCCACAAGGACATCTTCCTCACCGCCGGGGTGCGTACCAGCTGCGGCTCGCGCATGCTGAAGAACTTCGTCCCGCCGTTCGATGCCACCGTGGTCGAGCGCTGCCGGCAGGCCGGCATGGTCATGCTCGGCAAGGCGAACATGGACGAGTTCGCGATGGGCTCGTCGAACGAGACCAGCTACTTCGGCCCGGTGCGCAATCCCTGGGATCTCACGCGGGTCCCGGGCGGCTCCTCCGGCGGCTCGGCGGCCGCCGTGGCGGCGGGCTTCGCCCCCGTGGCGACCGGCACCGACACTGGCGGTTCGATCCGCCAGCCGGCCGCACTGTGCGGCATCACCGGGCTGAAGCCGACCTATGGGCGGGTGTCGCGCTTCGGCATGATCGCCTTCGCTTCCAGCCTCGATCAGGCCGGTGTGTTCGCCCGCAGCGCCGAGGATGCCGCGCTGCTGCTGCAGGCCATGGCCGGCTTCGATCCGCGCGACTCCACCAGCGCCGAGCTGGCGGTGCCGGACTACGCCGCCGCGCTCACCCAGCCGCTCGCCGGACTGCGCATCGGCGTGGTCGACGAGTTCTTCGGCGAGGGGCTGGACGCCGGCGTGGCCGGCGCGCTGGAGGCGGCGATCGGCGTGCTGCAGGGGCTGGGGGCCGAGGTGACCCGCGTGCACCTGCCACAGCTCGGACTGTCGGTGCCGACCTACTACGTGATTGCCCCGGCGGAGGCGTCCTCCAACCTCTCGCGCTTCGATGGCGTGCGCTATGGCTATCGTTGCGAGGCGCCGAAGGATCTGGAGGATCTCTACAAGCGCAGCCGCAGCGAGGGCTTCGGCGCCGAGGTCAAGCGTCGCATCATGATCGGCACCTATGTGCTCTCCGCCGGCTACTACGATGCCTACTACCTCAAGGCGCAGCGCTGTCGGCGGCTGATCACCGACGACTTCCGCCGGGCCTTCGAGCAGGTGGACGTGCTGGTCGCGCCGAGCGCGCCGGAGGTCGCCTTCCGCCTCGGCGAGAAGGCGGACGATCCGCTGAAGATGTACCTCTCCGACATCAACACCATCGCGGTCAATCTCGCCGGTCTGCCGGGCATCTCGGTGCCCGCCGGCCAGATCCAGGGACTGCCGGTGGGCTTGCAGCTGATCGGGCGGCATTTCGAGGAAGCGCGCCTGCTGAATGTGGCGCATCAGTTCCAGCGGGAGACCGACTGGCACCGGCAGCGGCCGGCACGCTTCGCGTAGGGGGCAGGCATGGAATGGGAAACAGTGATCGGGCTGGAGGTGCACGCCCAGCTCGCCACGCAGAGCAAGATCTTCTCCGGTGCCGCCACCCGCTACGGTGCCGAGCCGAACACGCAGGCCTGCGCCATCGATCTGGGCTATCCGGGCATGCTGCCGGTGCTGAACGCCGGCGCGGTGCGCATGGCGGTGAAGTTCGGCCTGGCGATCGAGGCCGAGATCGCGCCGCGCTCGGTCTTCGCGCGCAAGAACTACTTCTATCCGGACCTGCCCAAGGGCTACCAGATCAGCCAGTTCGAGCTGCCGATCGTCGGCCGCGGCCATCTGGACGTGGCGCTCGACGACGGCAGCATCAAGCGCGTCGGCATCACCCGGGCGCACCTGGAGGAGGACGCCGGCAAGTCGCTGCACGAGAGCTTCCACGGCCAGAGCGGCATCGACCTGAACCGTGCCGGCACGCCGCTGCTGGAGATCGTCTCCGAGCCGGACCTGCGCAGTGCCCGCGAGGCCGTCGCCTACATGAAGAAGCTCCACGCGCTGGTGCGCTATCTGGAGATCTGCGACGGCAACATGCAGGAAGGCTCGTTCCGCTGCGACGCCAACGTCTCGGTGCGCCCGGTCGGCCAGGCGCAGTTCGGCACCCGGGCCGAGCTGAAGAACCTCAACTCCTTCCGCTTCGTCGAGCGCGCGATCAACTACGAGATCGAACGGCAGATCGCGTTGATCGAGGGCGGCGGTACGGTGGTGCAGGAAACCCGCCTGTACGACCCCGCCAGGAATGAGACGCGCTCGATGCGCGGCAAGGAAGAGGCGAACGACTATCGCTACTTCCCCGACCCGGACCTGCTGCCGGTCACGGTCGACGAGGCGCTGCGCAACGCCGTGCGCGCCGAGCTGCCGGAACTGCCCGATGCCCGCCGCGCCCGCTTCCAGGCCGAGTACGGCCTGCCGGCCTACGATGCCGCCGTGCTCACGGCCAGCCGCGAGCTCGCGGACTACTACGAAGCGGTGGTGGCCGCGGTGCCGGACGAGTCCAAGCTCGCGGCGAACTGGGTGATGGGCGATCTGGCCGGGGCGCTGAACAAGGCGGGGCTGGAGATCACCGAATCGCCGGTCGACGCATCGGCGCTGGCGCAGCTGGTCAGGCGCATCGCCGACGGCACGATCTCCGGCCGCGGCGCCAAGACCGTGTTCGAGGGGCTGTGGGCGGGCGAGGGCGAGGTGGACGCGCTCATCGACGCCCGCGGGCTGCGGCAGATCAGCGACACCGGCGCGCTGGAAGCCATCTGCGAGGAGGTCATCGCCGCCAATCCGCAGCAGCTCGCCCAGTACCGCGCCGGCAAGGACAAGCTGCTCGGCTTTTTCGTCGGTCAGGTGATGAAGGCCACCGGCGGCAGCGCCAATCCGCAGGAGGTCAACCGCCTGCTGCGCGCGAAGCTGCAGGCATGAGGCGCTCGTGAGCGAGGGCGACACGCTCGAGCGCTTCGACTTCCCCGCGCACCCGATCCGCGGGCTGCGCGTCCGGCTGAACGCCACCTGGCGGGAAGCCTTGAGCCACAGTGATCATCCCGAGCCGGTGCAGCGCCTGCTCGGCGAAGCCATGGCGGCCACGGCGCTGCTGACTGCGACGCTCAAGTTCCGCGGCCGCCTGAGCCTGCAGATCGGCGGCGGCGGCGAGCTCGGCATGCTGCTGGTGCAGTGCGATCACGAGCTGCATCTGCGCGGCACCGCCAGCCACCATCCCGTGGCCGGAGGCCAGCTGCTGGAGGCGGCGCGCCTGAGCCTGACGCTGGAGCCGCTCGATCAGGGCCGGCGCTACCAGGGCATCGTGCCCCTGGAGAGCCCGGCGCTGGCGCCAGCGGTCGAACATTATCTGGCCCAGTCCGAGCAGTTGCCCACCCGTCTGTGGCTCGCCGGCGGCACCGGCGCCACCGCCGGGCTGCTGCTGCAGCGCATGCCGGGCGAGGCCGCCGATGCCGATGCCTGGAACCGGCTCTGCCGGCTGGCAGCCACGGTCAAGGACGAGGAGTTGCTCGAGTTGCCGACGCCGCTGCTGCTGCACCGGTTGTTCCACGAGGAGGACATCCGCCTGTTCGACTCGCGCGCTGTGAGCTTTCGCTGCGGCTGCAGCCGGCGCCGCGTGGCCGGCGTGCTGCAGGGCCTGGGCGCGGCGGAGGTCGAGGAGATTCTCGCCGAGCAGGGCCAGGTGGAGGTGACCTGCGAGTTCTGCGGCCGCGCCTATCACTTCGACGCCGTCGATGCCGCGCTGCTGTTCGCCAGCGAGCAGCCGCCGGTGAGCGCCGGCCGGACCCGCCACTAGGCCGCGCCGCCGGGCCCGATCCGTGCGGCGGCGCCATACCCGTCCGGCATGGTGCGCTGGCAGGGTTGCGCCCGCTCCATCCGCCCGGCAGGTTGAGCGTCGGCCGGGTCGGGGCCGAGGCAGTGCCGGCGCTGGGCCAGAGGGATGCATCGGAGCGAACAGGGAGGCGGGAATGGCGCGTAGCGGATGCGGGCTGATGGTGGCGGGCGTGCTGGGCGTCCTGCCGATGGCGTGGCCGCTGGCTGCGATGGGCGAGCTCGGCGAGGCAGAACGCTTCGTCGGGCTGAGCTATGTGCTGACGCCGGCTGCCCACGAGGGGCGTCAGCGGCTCGATCTGGTTACCGGCACGAATGCCGATGTCGCCCGCAGCGCCGGCAGGCTCACCCTGTTCGGCAGCGGCGAGCAGCCCTCGCTGTACCGGCTGGCGTTCACGCCGAGCTGGCAGGATGGCGCCCGCATCGCCGTGCCACTCGCCCTGACGGCGGCCGGCGTCTATGTCTTCGCCGAAGCCTTCCTGGACGACGACGATGACGATGCCGGCGATCGCCGTCGTCGACAGGACGACGACGAGCCGCCGGCGCCCGAGCCCGAGGCGCCGGCAGCCGCGCCGGCCGGCCCGCTGGCGCAGCTGCTGGACGAGCGCAACGTGCGCGTCGTCATCAACGGTGAGGTGCTCGACTAGCCGATCGCCGGCTGTCATCGCGCGGACATCGCACCGCGTCAGGCTGTCGCCAGCCGTTCTCGCCGGAGACCGACATGGCGTCACCGATCGATCCCACCCGCCGCCGCCTGCTGCGCGGCGGCATGGCCGGTGCCGGTGCCCTGCTGGGCGCACCGCTGCTGGCGCTGGCTCCGGCCGCGGCCGCTCCACTGGCCGGGCTCGCCCCGCGTGGCATCCATGCCAGCTATACCGATCGGCTGGCCTCGCAGCGCACCGTCACCTGGTTCACGGATGATCTGCTGCCCGGCCGCCATGCGCTGGCCTATCAGACCGGCGTGGCAGCGTGGCAGCGCGTCGGCGCGCAGACGCAACGGCTGCCTGGGCGGCGGGGCTGGGTGCATCACGCGGCCATTCCCGCGCCGCCGGGCGCGCCGGTGCGCTATCAGGCGGGTCTGGCCGCGCCGGCCGGCGATGCGCCGCTGCTGGCGCGCCATGCCGCCGCCCCGGGAGAGCTCGCCGGCTGGCCGCGCGGGACGCGCCTGCGCTTCACCCACTTCGGTGATCACGGCATCACCGCGCACAGCGTGGCCAATACCGCGGCCGTGCGGGCGCGGGCGCCGGATGTGCACTTCATCGCCGGCGACCTGAGCTACGCCAACGGCACGCAGCCGGTGTGGGATACCTGGTTCGATCAGCTTGCGCCGCTGGCGGCGAGCGTGCCGGTGATGACGGTGCCGGGCAACCACGAGCACGAGGACATCTTCTGGGGCAGCCGGGCCTACCGCGCACGCCTGCGCCAGCCGGGGGCGGGCAGCTACTACGCCTTCGACCTCGGGCGGGTGCACTTCCTCGCCCTCACCGCCGGCGCCCTGTTCGCTGCCGATCGCGATCTGTTGCTCGAAGAGCTTCGTTTCGCGGCCGAGGACCTGGCCGATGCCGCCGCCCGCCGTGCCCGTGGCGAGCTGGACTTCATCGTGGTGCTGCAGCACTTCACGCTGTGGACCGATCAGCTCGGCCGGGAGCCGAACGATCCCACGCTGGTGCTGTTGGAAGAGCCGCTGCTGGTGCGCCATCGCGTCGACCTGGTGATGGCGGGGCACGATCACTTCTACCAGCGCTCGCAGCCGATGGCCTTCGGCCGGCCGGACACCCGGCGCGGCTATGTGCAGATCATCAACGGCTGTGGCGGCCAGTCGCTGCGCCAGATCAGCCGGCCGGTGCAGCCCTGGTCGGCCTTCGTGCTGGATCCGCCGCGCTACTGCTTCACCGAGTACGAGCTCGACGGCCTGACGCTCGTGGGGCGCACCCTCGCCAGCGATGGCGCCGAACCGGTCGAGGTCGATCGCTTCGCCATCGCGGCGCGGCCGGCCCGGCAGCGCCGTGCCGCGGCACGCCCGGTGGCGCAACTGTCGCAGCTGTGGCGCGCGGCCGAGGCGCTGCGCGCAGTGCGGGCTGCGGGTTGAGGGAACGGGCGGGGGCCGCCGGCGTCTGAACCCCTCCTTGCATCGCGGTGCGCGCCACGCGCTGCCTGCACCACCATCAGGGAGCGAGAAACCATGGAATATCGCCTGTTGGGCCAGACCGGCCTGTACGTCTCCGAGCTGTGCCTCGGCACCATGACCTTCGGGAGCCAGGGCTTCTGGAAGGCCATCGGCGAGGTCGGTGGCGAGGCCGTGACCGACTTTCTGCGCACGGCGCACGAGGCCGGCGTCAACTTCATCGACACCGCCAACATCTATCATCAGGGCGAATCCGAGCAGCTGCTCGGCAAGGCGCTGCGCGAGAGCGGCATCCCGCGGCACCGCTGGGTGCTGGCGACGAAGGTGCGCGGGCGGATGGGTGCCGGGCCGAACGATGTCGGCCTCACCCGGCATCACATCCTGAACGAGCTGGATCGCAGCCTCGAGCGGCTGCAGGTCGAGCACATCGACCTCTATCAGGTGCACGGCTTCGACCATCTGACCCCGCTGGAGGAGACGCTGCGGGCGCTGGAAGACGCCGTCACCCAGGGCAAGGTGCGTTATCTCGGGCTGTGCAACTTCGCCGCCTGGCAGACGATGAAGGCGCTGGAGATCAGCCGTCGCATGGGCTGGAACCGGTTCCAGTCGGTGCAGATGTTCTATTCGGCCGCGGCGCGCGACCTGGAACGTGAGGTGGTGCCGATGGCGCAGGATCAAGGGCTGTCCATCCTGCCGTGGAGCCCGTTGGCCGGCGGGCTGCTCTCGGGCAAGTATCGGCGCGACCAGGCGCCGAGCGAGCCGACGCGCCGGCAGAGCTTCGACTTCCCGCCGGTGGACAAGGCGCGCGCCTTCGAGGTGATCGAGGCGCTGGCGCAGGTGGCCGAGGCGCGTGGCGCCAGCATCGCGCAGGTGGCGTTGAAGTGGTTGACGCAGCGCCCCGGCGTCACCAGCGTGATCATCGGTGCACGCACGCCGGCGCAGTTGCACGGCAACCTCGCGGCCGTGGACGTCGCGCTCGAGCCGGACGACATCGAGCGCATCGATGCCGCCTCGGCGCTCGCGCCGGAATATCCCGGCTGGATGCTGGATCGCCAGCAGCGCGATCGGGTGCCGGGCGCCGAGGTCATGTAGGCCCGCGCGGCGCTGCCGGCCTGCGCGCCGGCTGCCCCTCCTGATGCCCTGCGCCGGCGATTCGCAGCCAGGATCGCCGGCGGGGCCGACCGCCTCACCCCTCGGCAGCTACCCGGCCACCGCCGCCCGCGCCAGTTCGATCAACCGCGCCGTGACCGGGCGTAACCCCGCCGGTTGCCAAACCAGTTCGGTCGGCAGGTCTAGACCGGCCGGCTCGATCGCGCGATAGCAGACCCCCGGCCGACGTAGCCCGGCCATGCTTGCCGGCACCAACGCCACCCCGAGCCCGGCCGACACCAGCCCCACGATCGTCTGCATCTGCACCCCTTGTTGCCCCAGACGCGGAGTGAAGCCGGCCTGCTGGCCCAAAGCCAGAATCCGATCGTGCAGCGCCGGGGCCTGGACGCGCGGAAACAGGATGAAGGGTTCGTCGCGCAGCGCGGCGAGTGGCAGCGGCGTCGTACCGGCGGGCGCCGCCAGCGGATGCTGCGCCGGCAGGCAGGCCACCAAGGGTTCGGCCAGCAATGGCAGTCGGTCCAGCGGTGCCGGTGGGTCGGCGCAGATGACGATGCCGGCATCCAGCGTGCCACCCGCGAGCGCGTGGAACTGCTGTTCGGCAGTGAGTTCGCGCAGTTCCAGCGTCACCGCCGGCAGCCCTTCCCCCAGCCGCCGAACCAGCGCCGGCAGAATGCTGTAGAGCGCCGTACTCGCAAAGCCCAGCCGCAGCCGACCGAGCTCACCCCGAGCGGTGCGCTGCGCCGTCGTTGCCGCCGCCTCGGCTGCCGCCAAGAGGTCCTGTGCGTCCAGCAGCAGGCGCTCGCCGGCCTCGGTCAGCGACACACCGCGGGCGTGCCGGTGAAACAGACTCACGCCCAGATTGGCCTCGAGCTGCCGGATCTGCCGGCTAAGCGGTGGCTGGGAGAGATGCAGTCGCTCGGCGGCTCGGCCAACGTGGCCGGCTTCGGCGACCGCAACGAAGTAGCGCAGCTGGCGCAGATCGAACATGGCCATACCCAAATAGTATCGAAGCAGGCTTCCAATGGTATTGGACGGTATCGTGCGGCGCGCCGATGCTGATCCACATCGTTGCTCTGGACAGGACTGTGCGATGACCGATCTCAACCGCTACAGCAGGCACGTCACGCAGCCGCCGGCACGCGCTGCTGCGCAGGCAATCCTGCATGGCGCGGGCCTTGCGCCGGCCGATCTGGACAAACCACAGGTGGCGATCGCGCCGGTGTGGTATGAGGGCAGCACGTGTAACCTGCACACGCTGGCGCTGGCCGCTACGATCAAGGCAGGCGTGCAGGCCACGGGGATGGTGGCCTTTCGCGCCGCGACCCCCGGCGTGAACGATGCCATCGCCATGGGCAGTGCAGGTATGCGCTACTCGCTGCCCTCACGCGAGCTGATCGCCGAGTCACTGGAGACGCTTGTAGCGGCGCACGGCTACGACGGGCTCATCGCAGTGCCCGGCTGCGACAAGAATCTACCGGGTGCGCTGCTGGCAATTGCGCGTCTCGATCGCCCCGCACTGGTGGTGTTTGGTGGCACGATCGCGCCGGGCCGGCTGGGCGGCGAGACGATCGACGTGATCTCGGCCTTCCAGTCGTGCGGCGAGCGCCTCGCCGGGCGCCTCGACGCGCAACGTCAGGCCGAGATCATTCGTCACGCTTGCCCGGGTGCTGGCGCCTGCGGCGGCATGTATACCGCCAGCACCATGGCGCTGGTTATCGAGGTGATGGGACTGGCCCTGCCATACAGCGCCAGTGCGCCGGCCCTCAGCGAGGCGAAGCAGGCCGAATGCCGGCAAGCCGGGCCCACCCTCCATCAGGCGATGGCGCTGGATCTGCGTCCTTCGCGATTATTGACACGGGCGGCGTTCGAGAATGCCCTGGTCGTCGTCATGGTCACTGGCGGCTCGACCAACGCCGTGCTGCATCTGCTGGCGCTGGCCCGCGCCGTCGGCGTGCCGCTGACATTGGCGGACGTGCAGGCCGCGAGCGAACGGGTGCCGCGGCTGGCGGACATGAAGCCGAGCGGTCGTTACCTCATGGCGGACTTGCACGCCGCCGGCGGCTCTCCGGCACTGTTCCGGTATCTGCTTGCGGCTGACCTGCTGGATGGTGATTGCCTCACCATCACCGGCCGTACGCTGGCGGCGAGCCTGGCCGAGCTGCCGGCGCTGAACCCCGGCCAGGAGGTCATCCGCCCGCTCACCCGGCCGCTGCAGCCGCAGGGGCATATCCGGGTGCTCCATGGTGACCTGGCGCCGGCGGGCGCCGTGGCCAAGACCGCCTTTGCACCTACGGCCTGCTTCACCGGCCCGGCGCACGTGTTCGATACCGAGGCGGCGGTACTGGAGGCGCTGACCGCGGGGCGCATCGCGGCCGGCTCGGTCGTGGTGATCCGCTATCAGGGTCCAGTCGGTGGCCCGGGTATGCCTGAGATGCTCAGTGCCACGGCCGCGCTGGTGGGCGCCGGATTCGGTGAGACCGTCGCCTTGATAACCGATGGCCGTTTCTCGGGCGGCTCGCACGGGCTGCTGGTCGGGCACGTGACACCCGAGGCGCAGCTCGGCGGGCCGCTGGCGCTGGTGGCCGATGGCGACTGCTTGCGCATCGATCTCGCCGCCGGGCGGCTGGACTGGCTCGTGCCCGCGGCGGAGCGGGAGGCGCGCCAGGCGCGCTGGCGGGCCCCGGCGAGCACCGTTCGGGCCGGCTGCCTGCGCCGCTATGCCCGCACCGTGGGGCCGGCCAGCGAAGGCTGCCTCACCGATGGCTGAGGCGCCGATCGACGGGCGAGGCGCCGCGCAGGCGGGGCCGGGTCGGACTCGGGCAGCGGGCCCGGCGTAACCGCCAGGCCTCGTGGGGGCGCTAGAGGAAGTCCAGGCCCTGGCCGTCGCGTCGGCGAATGCCGATCGTGGCCGGTTGCGGCAGGGCCGTCGTCACGCCGCCGGCGGTCGTGCCGTTGATGCGGCGCGGCCACTGGCTGGTGTAGGGCACGGTGCGCTGCTGCTCGAACACCGCCTCGCCCCTCAGCGTCAGCAGTTCGACCGAGCGTGTCAGCGTCGCGGGCGCCGTCTCGGTGATGGGCATGTCCTCGCCGGGATGCTGCACGGAGAGGATCAGCGTGTCGCCGATGAAGGTCGGGCCGGTCAGCTCGCAGCGGACGGGGCCGTAGGCGAAGGGCACGATCTGCCCGGCGAGTTCACCCTGGCTCGGCACGTGAAACAGCCAGTTGTTGCCGAACACACCGACCAGCTGGTCGGCCGCCTCGGTACCGCCGTGGTCGATGGTGCGCAGGCCCGGATCCGCGCCGGTCGTGAAGCCGTTGTGGTGGCTGGTGGACATGTCGGTGACGCCCCAGAGGTTGCCGGCCCGATCGAAGGCGAGGTTGTCGACGTTGGCGAAGCCCGCACCGTCTTCGGCCCCGGCCTCCCCACCCTTGACGAACCGCTCCCAGCGGAAGGAGCGTCCGGTACCGTCGGCCGATCGTTCGATGATCTTGTAGAGCCCGCCGCTCGGCTGGGCCTCGTCGATGGCAGCGGTGTACTTCTGCACCGTGAAGATGCGCGAGTCCGGGTAGCCGTCATCGCCCGGCACACCGTCGGTGTAGGCGATGAACACGGCGTTGGTGTGGGGATGGACCTCGATGTCCTCGGGGCGGGCAGTCGGTGTGCCGCCGACGAGGTTCCCCACCGGGAAGCAGTCCACCAGCGCCGCGCCGAGGCTGTCGTAGAAATCGGCGAGGCGCTTGCCGCGATAGGCCGCCAGCACCTCTGCCTCGTTGTCGACGGTGACGTCGATCGTGCCGCCATCCGCGTCGGCACCGGCCAGCCCCGCCCGGCGCGGCAGCTTCACCAGCCCGCCACGATCGATTCGGCCACTCAGCGCGAGCTGGCGCGCGGTCAGTTCGCTCGGCACGTTTGGCACCGTCCGCGTGCCCGGCTCGATCGGAATCCATTCGCCGGTGCCATCGGCGTGATAGCGGGCGACGTGGAGCGTGCCCGCTTCCAGCAGGGCGGAATTGGCGCTGCCGGCGTATTGGTCGTAGCAGCCGTGGCTGACGAACTTCCAGGTGTGGCCGCCGCGCCGGTCATCGCCCATGTAGGCAACGAGCCTGCGGCCGTGGCAGGCGCGCAGGGCGATGTTCTCGTGGCGAAAGCGGCCAAGGGCGGTGTGCTTCTTCGGCCGATAGGCCGGATCGTTCATGCGCGCCGGATCGATCTCCACCATCCAGCCGTATTTCTCGCCGGCAAGGCCAAAGCGTGCGCCGACGCTGTCCGGCAGATAGCCGACCTGTATGCCCGTTGGCAGCACGGCCTCGGTCACCGCGGACTGAAAATTCTCCTCCGCCGACATGAAGCTGTTCCACGGCGTCATGCCGCCCGAGCAGTTCGCCTGCGTGCCGATGATCCGGTTGCCGAGGCCATCGCCATCGACCGCCGCGAACACCTCGCGCGCCGCCGGGCCGGTGCCGACGAAATACGCCGCGTCCCCCTCCTGATGCGGGCGCGGTCCCCAGCGCGTCACGCCGCCGACGTCGGCATTGATCGCCAGGCCCGACAGGCCGTGGTAGCGCCGGTTGGCTGGATCGCGACCGACCACGCGGTACTGCGGATCCTGCAGCGTACGGCGGATGCGCACCAGCGAGCCGCCGACGTTGTAGAGCGCCTCGCCGGCCGCCTCCCGGGGCGACTCGGGCGTGAAGCCAACCACCGCCGCGAAGGCGTCCTCCCACGGGTAGCTCACGTACTCGTGATTCACGAACAGATAGCCGTCCAGGCGGCCGCGCAGCGCGGCGAAGCCTGTCCAGTCGTGGTTGTAGCCGCAGTAGTCGTGCGGATTGGCGTAGACCCGATCGCCCCAGGAGAGGATCACGTATGTCTCGTACTCCGGCGGCACGACCACATCGTCGATGACCGCGTAGCTCGCCAGCTCGCTCTGCGCGGCTGCAGGCAGCGTCCGGCCGGCGCCGTCGGGGCCGCTCGGCAGCCAGCTCGCCAGTTCGGTGTAGATCGTCAGCGGGTGTGGCAGGCGCACCGGCGTGAAGCGCGGGGCATCATCCGGCCGGCCGGCGCGGGCCGGTCGCAGCAGCAGCCCGGGTGCGCCAAGGGCGGCGCCGGTGGCGCCGGCGCCCAGAAAGGCGAGGAAATCGCGGCGGGATAGCTCTTGCATCACTGCCTCTGCGCCGGTGGAGCGCCGCCCGGCAGCGCCACGTCGAGAATGGCGGAACAGCCTAAGCCGGCCGTCGGCGCCGAGTTTGACGGTTTGATGACGCCAACGTGCCCGGACGCCGCTTGGGCAACCGGCGCCCGCGGCGTCACACTGGCAGCAGGGCAGCAGGGCAGCAGGGCAGCAGGGCAGCAGGGCAGCAGGGCAGCGGCAGGAGCCGGCATGCACGGACCGACGCAGCAGGGGGGAACGACGGGCAGGCTGCCGGCGCAGATCTGGGCGCTCGGGCTGGTCAGCCTGTTCATGGATATCGCCTCGGAGACGGTTCACGCGCTGCTGCCGGT
>JAASSS010000097.1 GCA_021767745.1 Pseudomonadota bacterium | reverse complement strand
GGGCAGGCCCGCCGCGGCGGCATCGAGCAGAGCCAGGTTCTTCGCCCGATCCCACAGTCGGCCGGCGGCGAGCACGATCGGCTGCCTGGGGCCGACGGGCTGCGCCATGGGCGGCACGCCGTTGGCGATGACCCGGCGGGGCGGCAGTGGCCCGTAATGGTTCTCGAGCGCGCGGCCCATCGCAGCGGTGGGTGTCACGATCAGATCGGCGGCCTGCAGCCCGGCGCGGACCCGTTCGGCATAGTGGTCCCAGGGCGGCGCGCCAGCCGGTTCGCCGGCTGCCTCGTGCCAGGAGCGCACGCAGGAGTGGCCGACGATCAGGCACGGCGCCGGCCAGGGCAGATCGCCGTGGCAGTAGTGGTTCAGGTGCACGAGGTCGGGCCGCAGCCGCCGGGCGAGCGTCAGCAGCGCCTCGCCCAGGCGATCCAGCGCCGGCCAGGGCGCCTGCATCCATTCGCAGGGCGCATCGGTCCGATGCAGCGTGCAGTTCTCGAAGGTGGCCGCGGTGGCCCGTTGCGCGGCGTCCGGTGCACCGCCGAAGGTGACCAGATCCACCGCCACCCCGGCCCGGTCCAGCTCGCCGATCAGGGTCATGGCGTAGTGCCAGACGCCGCCGACGGTGTCGGTCGTCATCAGCACGCGGCGGATGCCGATGCCTCCTGGTGCACCGCTCATGCCTGGCCCTGCCGCACGAGGGGCCGGCGCTGCGCGTCGCCGAGGACGTACGAGCCAGCCAGCCAGCGGGCCAGCCGTCGGACGCCATCGGCGGCCTCCACCGTCGGGCGCCAGCCGGTGGCGGTCGTGAAGCGGCGGGTATCGGAGACGTAGTAGCGCTGATCGCCGGGCCGCCAGTCCTCGTGCGAGACGGTGACCGGCCGGCCCTGGAGGGTTTCGATCCAGCCGAGCAGGCGGCGCAGGCTGATCGCGTTGGCCGGGCCGCCACCGATGTTGAAGGCTTGGCCGCTGAGCGCCGGCCCCGCCCGTTCCGCGGCGAGGAAGGCCGCGACCAGATCTTCCACGAAGAGGATGTCGCGCACCTGATGGCCGTCGCCATACAGCGTGATCGGCTCGCCGCGAGCGGCGCGGATCAGGAAGTGGGCGACCCAGCCCTGATCCTCGGTGCCGAACTGGCGTGGGCCATAGATGCAGCTCATGCGGAACACCGTCGCCGGCACGCCCATGCAGCGTGCGTAGTCGAGCAGGTACTGGTCCGCGCCGCCCTTCGAGCAGCCGTAGGGGCTGTGGAAGTCCAGCGGCCGCGTCTCGCCGACGCCGTGCGCCCGCAGATCCGGCTCGCGCGGCTGCCAGCCGGCCTCGGCGTCCAGCACCAGCGGCACGTCGGGCAGGCTGCCATAGACCTTGTTGGTGGAGGAGAACACGATGCCCGGCACCACGGGCTGTGCCCGGGCGGCTTCCAGCAGGTTCAGCGTGCCGCGCAGGTTGATCTCGAAGTCCTCCACCGGCTCGATCAGGCTGGTGGTGACGGCGACCTGGGCGGCGAGGTGGAAGATCTGCTCGACGCCGGCGACTGCCTCGGCGAGCACGGCCGGATCACGGACATCGCCCGGCCAGAACTCCACCCGCTGTGGGTGGCGTTCCCGCAGCCAGGCGAGGTTGCGCTCCACACCGGGGCGGCCGAGATTGTCGAACACGCGCACCGTACGGCCCTCGCTGGCGATGCGCTCGGCGAGGTTGGCGCCGACGAAGCCGGCGCCGCCGGTGATCAGCACCGGCGGCCGGGTGTTCGGGCGGGGTGCCGGATGTGGCGTCCAGCGCGCCATCTCGCGCACCTGCGCCAGTCCGCCCTCGGCCCAGGCGCGGTAGAGCAGCTTTTCCTGCCCATGCTCGCGCCTGAGGCCGAAGTGATAGTCGCGCACGTCCTGCTGCAGGCCGGTCAGCGAGGGCCGGCGGGCCGGCAGATCGTAGAGGGAGAGCCAGTAGATGCGCTCGACCGGCAGCTCGAGCATGGCATCGAGCACCTTGAGCTGGCCGAACTCGTCGTGACGCCAGGTCGAGTAGCCGGTTTCGGTCAGCCACAGCGGCGCCTGGCAGTCGTAGATCGACAGCACTTCCCGCACGGCGGCCAGATGCCCCTGCCAGTCCTCCCCGGCGGCGTCGAAGCTGCCAGGGAAGGCATGCACGCCGATCACGTCGAAGTGCTGCAGCACGCCCAGCCGGCCCATGGTGTGCAGCCAGTAGGGATCGATCGGACTCATGCCGCCGAGCACCGTCTTCTTGCCGCGCTGGCGAGCCCAGTACGCGGCGTACTGGATCATTGTGCTGAACTTCTCCCAGGTCCAGTCGAGCGAGCAGTCCCACTCGCGGACGTTGTTGGGCTCGTTCCACAGCTCCAGGTACTCGAAGTGCGCGCCGTGCCGGCTGATCAGCGTGTCGATGAAGTCGGCGTAGTCCTTCAGCACCCGCGGCGGCGCGGCGGTGCTCTCGGTCTCTGCCAGCGAGGGCGGGGTGTAGAGCACGCAGGGCAGCAACTCCACCTGCGCCGCCAGCGTCGGCAACAGCCAGTCGTACCACGCCTGCCCGCCCTCGCGCAGATAGTCCGCCCAGCTGATGCCGATGCGCAGCTGGCGCACGTTCAGCCGCGCGAGGTCGACCAGCGCGCGCTCCACTGCCGCCCGATCGTCGAGCCAGAACCATTCCAGCAGGCCGACCGCTGCCGTTCGACCGGTCTCGGCAGGGCTCATAGCGTCAGGCCCCGGGCGGCCAGTTCCTCGCGCGCCGTCTCGACCCGGTCCTCGGCCCGTTGCGTCGCCAGCCAGTCGGCCAGCTCTGCCAGGCCCTGTTCGAGCCCGACCTGAGGGCTGTAGTCGAGCAGGCGGCGGGCCTTGTCGATGTCGGCGAAGCAGTGGCGGATGTCGCCGACCCGGTAGCGGCCGGTCACCTCGGCCTCGATCTGCGGCTTGCCCACGGCGGTCGCCACCGCCGCGGCGATCTGGCCGATGCCGTAGCTTTGCCCGCTGCCGACGTTGAACACCTCGCCGGCGGTGGCCGGCCGCTCGTAGGCCGCGCGGCAGGCGCGGGCCACGTCGCGCACGCTCACGAAGTCGCGCCGCTGGCGGCCGTCCTCGAACACCAGCGGCGGGTTATCGTTCAGCAGCCGCGAGGCGAAGATCGCCAGCACGCCGGTATAGGGGTTGGACAGCGCCTGGCGGGTGCCGTAGACGTTGAAGAACCGCATGGCACTGGTGGGGATGTCGTAGGCCTCGCCGATCATCAGCCCCAGCCGTTCCTGATCGTACTTGGAGAGCGCGTAGACCGATCCCAGATCCGGATGCTTGGTCTCCGGTGTGGGCACCGGCCGCAGCACGGCCTCGGCCTCGCCCGGCTCGAAACGTCCGGCCTGCAGATCCTCGCGCCGGCGGCGCACGGCATCGTGTACCTCGTCGGTGGGGCCGAGGTAGCGGCCCTCGCCGTAGACGCTCATGCTCGAGGCGACGATCAGCCGGCCGACGGGCGCCTTGGCGAGCGCTTCCAACAGCACCGCGGTGCCGAGGTTGTTGACGCCGGTGTAGTGGGCGATCTCGTACATGCTCTGGCCAACGCCGACCGCCGCGGCGAAGTGGAAGACGCCGTCGCAGCCGGCCAGTGCCCGGCGCACCGCCTCGGCATCGCGCACATCGCCCCGCTGCAGTTCGACCTCGTCGGCGAGATAGGCCGGGCGCTCGGCATCCGCGCCGTGCACCTGCGGATCGAGGTTGTCCAGCACGCGCACGCGGTAGCCGGCCGCGAGCAGCTCATCGGCCAGATGCGAGCCGATGAAGCCGGCACCGCCGGTAATCAGTACCCGTTCGCTCATGTCGTGATCTCCATCTCGGGCCGTTCGGCCCGCTAGAACGTTTGCGCCCGCGGCCGCACCGTCAGGTGGCTGACGGCCACGCCCGCCGGCTGGGCCAGCACCGTGAGCGCCAGCGCCGCCACCTCGTCCGCCTGCAGGGCGCCGCAGCCGATGCCGGCCACGCTCTGCCCACCGCCGGCACGCTCGAAGAACGGTGTGTCGGTGACGCCCGGGGCGATCACGCTGACGCGGCAGGCGGGCAGCACCTCGAGGCGCAGCGTCTCGGCGATCGCCTCCAGCGCCGCCTTGCTGGCGCCGTAGACGCCGCCGTAGGGATAGGCCTGGCGGGCGGCCACCGAGCCGATGATCAGCACATCGCTGGCCGGCCGCTGCAGCAGCTGCGGCACGAACGCGCGAATCAGGCGCAGCGCGCCGAGCACGTTGACTTCCAGCACCTGCGCCCAGCGCGCCGGGTCGCCGGCGTCGAGCCGCTCGTGCACCCCCGTGCCGGCACACAGCACCAGCGTATCGAGCGCCGGCAGGCGGGGGTGCACGGCAGCGAACAGGGCGTCGACCTCGGCCTGTGAGCGCAGATCGGCGGTCAACTGCGCCGGTGGCGTGGCGCGCAGGTCGGTACCCATCACCTCGGCGCCCGCCGCGGCCAGCTGACGCGCGATCGCCGCCCCGATGCCCGAGGCCGCCCCACTCACCAGCACTTGGCGCTGCGCCAGCGGGCTCACGCCGCGGCCCGCGCGAGGGACCGGCTGATGCCGGCATGGGCATAGATGGCGTCGAGTATCGCGGCCACGCCTGCCAGCCGCTCGACCTCGGGATCGAAGGCGTGCCCCCCGGCGAGCTGGCGCGCGAAGGCGATGGCCTGGCGCCCGCCCCAGTCGTCCGGCGGCGCCGCGAGCTGGCGTCGGCCGGTGCCTTCCAGGGCCACGGCCTCGAAGTCGTAGAACGAGCCGGCGATGTTGTGCAGCGCCACGCCGCCCTCGGTGCCGTAGATCGCAAGGCCGATCACCGCGTCCTGCCCCGCCGGCAGGTGCCAGGAGCAGGCGAGCCGGGCCTGGATGCCGCCCGGCAGCGAGAGCTGCGCGGTGGCGTAGTCCTCGACGGCGTCTTCGGGCGCTTCGGCGAGCGGCCGGCCCCGGTGCAGGCAGCGGGCGGTCACCACCTCCGCCGTGCGGGCAGGCAGCAGCCAGCACAGCAGATCGACCAGATGGCAGCCGAGGTCCATCAGGCAGCCGCCGCCGCCTTCGCTGCGGCGGTAGAACCAAGGTTTGTCCGGCCCGTAGGCGTTGTGGAAGGTGAGCTCGGCGGCATAGATCCGGCCCAGCGCGCCGCTGGCGAGGTGTGCGCGCACCGCCTCCACGGCGCTGGTACGCCGGTAGGACATGTCCACGGCGAGCAGGCGGTCGTGCTGCCGCGCGGTGGCGATCGCCGCCCGGACTTCCGCCAGGTCGCGCCCCAAGGGCTTCTGGCAGAACACCGACGCGCCGGCTGCCAGCGCGGTGAGGGTCTCCTGGGCGTGCATGCCGCTGGGGGTGGCGATGATCACGCCGTCGGGTTCACTGGCGAGCAGCTCCGGCAGCGTCGCGGCGCAGTGGACATCCCGCACGCCCAGCCCGGCCAGGGCCTCGCGGGCCGCGGCGCGCGCGGGGGCCGACGGATCGGCCACGGCCACGATCTCGGCCACACCGCTGCGGGCGATCGCCAACATGCGGTCGCGGCCGATCCAGCCGGTGCCGAGGAAGCCGAGTCGGGGACGGTGGCCGAGCGGGGCCGTTGGGATGCACTGGGAAGTATCGTCTGGGTGCTCAGGCATCGGCCGCCGGGTCCATGGTCACAATCGCCTTGATGAAGCCGTCCGGCCGTTCCCGCAGCGTGGCCAGCGCCTGGTCGAGCGCCGCCAGGCCGTAGCGGTGCGTGATCAGTGGCTCCGTCTGCAGCCGGCCGCCGATCACGGCATCCACCGCCTGGCGAATGCCCTCCAGCCGCACCGCAGCCGAACGTTCATGCGCATTGACCACGTCGATCCCGCGCCAGTTCCATAGCTGCAGGTTCACCTGCCGCGGCCCATCCTGATGATAGCCGGCGATGATCAGGCGCCCGCCGATGCCCGTCAGTTCGCCCGCCAGGTCGAGCGGCCATTGCGCCCCGGTGGCCTCGATCACCCGCTCGCAGAAGTTGCCGCCAGTGCGCTCGCGCACCGCCTCGATCAGTTGCCAGTGATCGTCCATGGCCAGGGGTTCGGCGCCGAAGCGCCGGGCGAGAGCCAGCGAGTGCGGCTTGCGGCTCAGCGCCAGCACGCGGGCGCCGGCCGCCACGGCGAGCTGGGTCAGGCCGAGCCCGAGAAAGCCGGCACCGACGATTGCGACCGTTTGGCCGGCACGGATGTCGCTGCGGGCCCAGATGTTCATGATGCAGCCGAGCGCCTCGCCGGGGAACGGCTTGCCTGCCAGCGCCGGCGGCAGTCGCACGGCCTGATCGGCCGGCACGCACTCGTGGCTGGCGTAGGCCCGTTCGCCGAGGCTCGCGACCCGGTCACCGATGGCGAAATCGCGGACCGCCGCGCCCATCGCGACGACCTCGCCCCAGCTCTCGTGTCCCGGCGCTCCCGGCGGCTGCGGATAGTCGAACCAGTCCCGACCCTCGTAGACCGGCAGGTTCGAGGCACACACGCCGCAGCCTTCCAGGCGGATCAGCAGTTCGTCCGCCGCCGGCGGGACGGGCTCGCCGGTCTGCAGGCTGGCATGGCCGGGGCGGTCGATTACCGCGCGAATCGGGGCGTTCGGGAGCATGCAAAATCCTTCTCTGCAAAAAATGTCGTGCCGGCGCCACGCTGGCCGGGGCATGGGGCCGATCGTGGCGCCGTCGAACCGCGTGCGCGGGCCACGGTCCATCTGCCGCGGCCAACAGGCGCCGTGCGAGCCTGGAGCGAAGGCATGGACTGGCTGTGGAGCGACGCGGAACGGTTGTGGGCGGTCGGAGCGAGCGCCGCACTGCTGTATCTGTCACTGGTGGTACTGACGCGCTGGATCGGCGTGCGCAGCTTCTCGAACATATCGACCTTTGATATCGCCGTCACGCTGGCCATCGGCGCGATCATCGCAAGCACGGTCATTTCCGGCAGTGCCAGCCTGCTCGATGGCGTGTTGGCGCTGATCGTGCTGAACCTGCTGCAGATCATCGTCGGCTGGCTGCGCAACCGCTTCGCCAGTGTGCGCTACTGGCTGGATAACCGGCCGGTGCTGCTGATCGCCCATGGCGAGATCGTGCAGGAAAATCTCCGGCGGGTGCGGGTCAGCGAAGATGATCTGACCGCGCGGCTGCGACAGGCAAACGTGCATCGGCTGGCGCAGGTGCGGGCGGCGATCATGGAGCCGGCCGGCAATGTCTCGATCCTGACCGGCTTCGACGATCCGCTCGAGCCGATCCTCTACGAGCGGGTGATCGGCGCCGAGCGACTGGCGCGGCACGAACGGCGGGCAGATCCAGACGTGCCGCCGGCCGATCAGGCGGCCGG
>JAASSS010000096.1 GCA_021767745.1 Pseudomonadota bacterium | reverse complement strand
GGCCACCAGCGAGGCGCTGCTCGCCAGGCCAGCGCTGGCACCGGCCGCGGTCGCCGGACGCCACGTGCGGATCGTGCGGGGCAATGGCGGCAAACCGCTGCTGGGCGACACGCTGCGCCAACGGGGCGCCCGGGTCACCTACGTGGAGGTCTACCGGCGAGCGCCGGTCCAGCCGGCGCCGGCGGCACTGGCACTGTGGGAGGGGCCCGTGCCCGATGCCGTCACGGCCACCAGTGCAGGCGTGCTGGACGCCCTGATGCAGCTCGTCACCATTCCGGCACAGCGCCGCACGCTGCTCGCCAGCCGTCTGGTGGCCGTCAATTCCGCTATGGTAAAACAGGCGCGCGACTACGGATTCGTGCACCCGCCGTTGCTCGCGGCCTCGGCGCATGACCGGGCCGTGCTCGCCGCCTGCCGCCGTCTTTGACCGCCGCGAACCACCACGCACCGCGGCGGACCAAAGGACAAAGAACACACGGAGTTGATGGACGTGACGGACAAACAGGAGCCGGCGACGCCGGCCGCCGAGGCCGGCGAGGCGGAGATCGCCCGACCGGCCCCGCCCGAGACGCCCAAGGCCACCACCGGCAGATCCGGGCCTGGTCTGCTCGCACCCGCCGCGCTGCTGCTGGCCGTCGTCGCGCTGCTGCTGGGTGCCTACGACCTCTGGCGCTTGCAACAGCGCCTGCCCGCCATGGAGGCTCAGCTCACCGAGGTCGGCGGGGCAATCGCCGAGCGCGACCGCCAGGCGGCGCGGCTGGACGACCTGCAGCAGCGCCTGGCCACGATCGACCGGCAGCTCGCCGACCAGCAGGACCCACAGGCCGAGATCGAGCGGCTGCAACAGGACCTGCAGGCGCTGCGCCAGCAGGTGCAGGGGCTGCAGGGCGGCGTCACCGATGCCCGCCGGGCCTGGATCAGGGCCGAGGCCGGCTATCTGCTGCAGGTCGCCAACCAGCAGCTGCAATTGCGCAACGATCCGGCGGCCGCCACCAAAGCATTGCAGCTGGCCGATGCCAACCTGCGCCGGTTGGATGACCCGAGCCTGACGCCCGTGCGTGAGGTGCTGGCCGAGGAAATCGCCGCGCTGCGCGCATTGCCGGCGCAGGATCCGGCGGGGCTCGTGCTGCAGCTGACGGCCATCGCGCAGCAGGTCGAGCAGTGGCCGCTGGCCGAGCAGGTGCCGTCCGTGGCACCGGTGGCAACCGAGGTCGATACCGGCAACGCCCGGCGGCTCATGGCGTCGCTCGAGCGCATCGCCCGCGAGACGGTGGTCGTACGCCGGCAGGACGAACCGGTCGCCCCGCTCGCCGCACCGGTGAGCGTGGCGCTGCAGCGTCTGCTGGTACAGGGGCAACTGGCCACCGCCCGGCTGGCCGTGCTGCGCCAGGAAGGCAAGTTGTTCCGCGCCCAGATCGACGCCGCGCTGGCCTCGATCCCGCGCTACTTCGATGCCGAGGCACCGGCCGTGAACAGCGCCCTGCAGACGCTGCACGAGCTGCGCGATACCACGCTGGAAGTCGCCGCACCGGACATCAGCCGCTCGCTCAGCCGACTGCGCGCGCTGGATGACGAGTCCGCCTCATGAGGCTCGTGCTGACCCTGCTGCTGGTGCTGGTCCTGGGCGCAGCCGCCGGCCTGCTGTTCCAGGGTGACAACGGCTACGTCCTGCTCGCCTGGCACGGCTGGAGTGTCGAGACCTCGGTACTCGCGCTGCTGTTGCTGCTGTTCGTGGCCGGCGGCGCGGCGCGGCTGGCCTGGGGCGTGATCGCCCAGGGGTGGCGGCTGCCCCGCCGCTGGCGCGCCCGCCAGCGCGAGCGGGCGCAGAGCGATCTGGACGCGGGCATGGCCGCGCTGCTGCAGGGCCGCTGGAAGGAGGCCGAACAGCAGCTGCTCGGTCACGTTTCCCATGCCCGCACGCCGGCGCTGAACTTCATCTTCGCCGCCCGGGCGGCGCATCTGGCGGGCGAGACCGGTCGGCGCGACAAGTTCCTGCGCATCGCCGCGGACGCCGCCGGGCAGGATGATCCCACCGTGCTGCTGACGCGGGCAGAGTTCCTGATCGCCGAGCGCGACTATCGCGCCGCGCTGGCCGTGCTGCAGCAGCTGCCGCCGCCGGCCGATCGCAGCCCGAAGACGCTGCGTGCCCGGCAGCTGTGCTATCGGATGCTGCACGAGTGGGAGGCGCTCAAGGCGCTGCTGCCGGCGCTGCGCGAGCAGGACGTGGTCGCGGCCGATGACTGGCAGCCGCTGGCGCTGGAGATCCACGCCGCGCTGCTGGCGCGAGCAGGTGATACGCACGAGCGGGAAGCGGTGGATCGCGCCTGGAGCGACGTGCCGAAGTCGCTGCGCCAAGCGCCGACGCTGGTGCAGGCGCACGCCGATGCGCTGGCAGCGGCCGGCGATCCGCAGGCGGCAGCGGCCACCCTCGCCGAATTCCTCGGCAAGCGCTGGGATGAGGGCCTGGTGATGCGCTTCGGCGAGATCGAGGCCGACGCCGAGGCCCAGCTGCACAGCGTGGAGAAGTGGCTCCGCCAGCACGGTGAACAGCCCGCCCTGCTGCTGACGGCGGCGCGCCTCTACAAGCGCCGCCAGATCTGGGGCAAGGCCCGCAGCTGTCTGGAGCGCAGCATCCACATCGGGCCGACGCCCGAGGCCTATCTGGAACTCGGCGCGCTCCTGGCGGAGCTGGGCGAGAGCGAACAGGCGCAGACCGCGTGGCGCGCCGGCCTGGAGCTGGCGGGACGCCGGCAGTCGAACACCCCGGCGCAGCTGCCGGCGCCGCAACCGGTCGTCGGTCTGTAAGCCCGTGTCCGTGGTCGTCATCGGCTGCGGGGACGTCGGGCAGCGCCTGGCGGCGCGCTATCGCGCCATCGGCCAGCCGGTCACCGGCATCGTGCGCACGGCGGAGTCGGCCGCGGCGCTCGCGCCAGCCGGCGTGCAGGCGCTGACACTCGATCTGGACCGAGAGGCCCCGCCCGCCGGGCTGCTCGACGGTGCGGTGGTGCATTACCACGCGCCGCCGCCGCGCGAGGGCACGCGCGAGCCGCGCCTGCAGCGGCTGCTGGCCGGCGCGCGCAGCGCCCCGCCGGCCCGGCTGGTATACATCAGCACCAGCGCCGTCTACGGCGACTGCCAGGGGCGCTGGATCGACGAGACCGCGCCGCTGACGCCGCGTACCGATCGCGGCCGCCGCCGCCTGGATGCGGAGCACCAGCTGGCGGCCTTCGCCGAGGCCACCGGTGCCGAGGTCGTCGTGCTGCGGGTGCCGGGCATCTATGGCCCCGGCCGGCTGCCGGTCGCCCGCCTGCAGGCCGGCACGCCGCTGGTGCTGCCGGCACAATGCCCACCGACCAATCGCATCCATGCCGACGACCTCGCCGGCGCCTGCCTTGCGGCCGCCCAGCACGGCCGCGCCGGCCGGGCCTACAACGTCAGCGACGGCAACCCGACCAGCATGACCGACTATTTCCTGCAGGTGGCCGACCTGCTCGGCCTGCCGCGACCGCCGCTGGTGACGCTCGCCGAGGCCCGCCAGCACCTGAGCCCAATGCTGATGTCCTTCCTGGAGGAGTCCAAGCGGCTGGACAACACCCGCCTGCGGGAAGAACTCGGCCTGCTGCTGCGCTATCCCACGCTGGCCGACGGCCTGCCGAGCTGCCTGCTCTGACCAGACGCTGACACAGGCGCGCCGGCTTCCGCGCGCTGCCCTCGACCGGGAGAAATGCGATGGCCCACACCGCCGAAGCCGCCCCCCGCACCGTCGATGCCGCCGAGCCACCGCACGCCCGGCCCGCCCCTGCGGTACTGGCACAGCTCGCCAGCACGCCTGCCGGACTCGCTGCCACCGAGGCCGCCGCCCGCCTCGCCGCCGATGGCCCCAACCGGCTGCCCGAACCGCCGCAGCCGAGCCTGGTCGTGCGCTTCCTGCGCCAGTTTCGCAACCTGCTGATCTACGTGCTGCTGGCGGCCAGCGTGGTCACCGCCCTGCTGGGCGAGTGGATCGACACCAGCGTGATCCTCGGCGTCGTGGTGATCAACGCCATCATCGGCTTCGTGCAGGAGGGCCGGGCGGAGCAGGCGCTGGCCGCCATCCGCGGCATGCTGGCGCCGCAGGCCAGCGTGCTGCGCGACGGTGCCGTGCGGCGCGTGGCCGCCGAAACGCTGGTGGTGGGGGATGTCGTGCTGCTGGAGGCGGGCGATCGCGTGCCGGCCGACCTGCGGCTGCTCACGCTGCACAACCTCGCCATCGACGAGGCCGCGCTGACCGGCGAATCGGCGCCGGTGGACAAGACGCCGGCGCCCCTGCCCGCCGGCACCGAGCTGGCCGATCGGCACAACATGGCCTACGCCGGCACGCTGGTGGTGCGCGGCCAGGGCCGGGGTGTGGTGACGGCAACCGGCGCCCGCAGCGAGGTCGGCCGGATCACCGCCATGCTCGCAGGCATCGAGCCGCTGCAGACGGCGCTGCTGCGCCAGATCGACCGCTTCTCGCGCTGGCTGGCCGGGGCGATCGTGCTGCTGGGCACCGCGACCTTCGCCTTCGGCGTCGGCGTGCGCGGCTATGCGCTGGGCGAGATGTTCCTGGCGGTAGTCGGCATCGTGGTGGCGGCCATTCCCGAGGGACTGCCGCCGATCATCACCATCACGCTGGCGCTCGGCATGCAGCGCATGGCGCAGCGGCGCGCGATCGTGCGGCGGCTGCCGGCCGTGGAGACGCTCGGCGCCGTCAGCACCATCTGCACCGACAAAACCGGCACGCTCACCCGCAACGAGATGACGGTGGAGCAGCTCTACACCGCCTGCGGCGCCTACGAGGTGACCGGCAGCGGCTATCTGCCGCAGGGCGAGCTGCGCACGGCCGACACGCACTCACCCGCCACCGCCGACGACCCGGCGCTGCTGCGGCTGCTGCAGATCAGCCGGGAATGCAACGAGGCGCAGCTTGAGCAGACCGAGGCGGGCTGGCGTGTGCTGGGCGATCCCACCGAGGGGGCGCTGGTGGTGCTGGCGCGCAAGGCCGAGGCCCAGGGTCTGCTGGCGCAACAGCCGGGCGAGCGTGTGGACCTCGTGCCATTCGAGTCCGAGCGCCGCTACATGGCGAGCCTGCACCGGCACGAACAGGCCGGGGTACTGTGGCTGAAGGGCGCACCGGAGCAGGTGCTGGAGCGGTGCAGCCGCCAGCTCGGGCCGGCGGGAGAGACGTCGCTGGCGCTGGCCGACTGGGAGACGCAGGCGGCCATGGCGGCGGCCCGCGGGCAGCGCGTGCTGGCCGGCGCCTTCCGGCTGCTGCCCGCCGGGCAGCAGCGGCTGCGGCCGGAGGACCTGACGGACCTGGTCTTCGCCGGCCTGTACGGGCTGATCGATCCCCCGCGCGAGGAGGCCCGCCACGCCGTGGCCGACTGTCAGCGCGCCGGTATCCGCATCAAAATGATCACCGGCGATCATCCGGCCACGGCCAGCGCCATCGGCGCGAGCCTGGGCATCGCCGAGGCCGGGGCCGCGGAGGGCAGCGCCGTCACCCTCACCGGCCGCCAGATCGATGAGCTGGACGAGGCCACCCTGGCCCGGCAGGCGCCGGAGGTGGCCGTGTTCGCGCGCGCCGCGCCCGAGCACAAGCTGCGCCTGGTGCAGGCGCTGCAGTCGCGCGGCGAGGTGCTGGCGATGACCGGCGACGGCGTCAACGATGCGCCGGCGCTGAAGCGGGCGGATGTCGGCATCGCCATGGGCGGCAAGGGTACCGACGCGGCCCGCGAGGCCGCCGACATCGTGCTGGCGGACGACAACTTCGCCACCATCGCCGCCGCGGTGGCCGAAGGCCGCACCATCTACGACAACATCCGCAAGTCCATCCTGTTCGTGCTGCCGACCAACGCCGCCGAGGCGGCGGTGATCATCGCCGCGCTGCTCGGCGGCTTCGTGCTGCCGATCACGCCCGTGCAGATCCTGTGGGTGAACATGGCCACCGCGGTAACGCTGGCGCTGGCATTGGCCTTCGAGCCGGCCGAGGACAACGTGATGCGCCGCCCGCCGCGCCGGCCGGACGAGCCACTGCTCTCCGGTCTGCTGCTCTGGCGCATCGTGGTGGTGGGGCTGTTGCTGTTGGGCGCCACCTTTCTGGTATTCACGCGCACGTTCGCGCAGTTCGGGGAGCTGGAGGTGGCGCGCACCGCAGCGGTGAACATGCTGGTGCTCGGCGAGATGGCCTATCTGTTCAACTGCCGCCGGCTCTATGGCGGCGCCTTCGCCCGCGGCGCGCTCGCCGGCTCACGCGCCGCGTGGATCAGCGTGGTCCTGGTGCTTGGCCTGCAACTGGCTTTCACCTACACGCCGTTCATGCAGCTGCTGTTCGACAGCCGGCCGCTGCCGCTCGCCAGCTGGGCGCTCGCTGCGGCACTGGCGCTGATCGTGCTGGCGCTCGTGGAACTGGACAAGGCGCTGGTGCGCCGCCGTGTTCGTTATCGGGAGCGTGATTAACCCGGCTGCAATGCAGCGCCGCTAGGCTCACGCGCTTACCCGCTGCGCACCGGAGGCGCGAGTGAACGATCTATTTGGCAGCCCACGGCGTTGGCTCGGCCTCGGACTCGCCGCCCTGGCGGTGCCCGCAGCGGCGCAGGCCCTGGGCAGCGGCGAGCGCTATTTCGAGCGCGTGGCGACCTTCCCCGTGTTCGAGAACACCAGCATCGACACCGACACCGTGGCGGAGATCGTCGCCGCGGCCAGGGACGGCACGCTGCTGGTCTATACCGATGGCGAAAACGGGGCCATCGGGCTGGTGGATATCACCGATCCGGCCGCGCCAACGCCGGCGGGCAACGTACCGGTCGGCGGTGAGCCGACCTCGGTCGCCGTGCTCGGCGACTATGCGCTGACAGCGGTGAACACCTCGGCCAGCTTCACCGCCCCGAGCGGCGAGCTGGCGATCATCGACCTGAACGCACGGCGCATCGTGCGCACCCTGGCGCTGCCGGGCCAGCCGGATGCGGTGGCCGTGAGTCCGGATGGACGCTACGCCGCGATCGCCATCGAGAACGAGCGCGACGAGGACATCGAGGTCGACGGCGTGGAAGGCGGCCTGCCCCAGCTGCCGGCCGGCGCGCTGACGATCGTCGACCTGCTCGGCGAGCCGGCCGACTGGGGACTGCGCACGGTGGCCCTGACAGGCCTTCCCATCCCCTTCGCTGCCGATCCGGAACCGGAGTACGTCGCCATCAACGCGCTGAACGTGGCCGCGGTGACGCTACAGGAGAACAACGCCGTGGTGCTCGTTTTCCTGCCGACTGGGCGGGTGATCCGCACCTTCGATGCAGGCAGCGTGGATCTGACGGGGATCGACGTCGAGGAGAACGAGCGTATCGAGCTGACCGGCAGCCTGTCGCAGGTGCCCCGTGAGCCGGACGGCATCGC
>JAASSS010000095.1 GCA_021767745.1 Pseudomonadota bacterium | reverse complement strand
CATGAACGGCACGGCCACGCCGCGCGCCATGTCGATGGCGAACACGCGCTCTGCCGGGGCCGGCGCGGCGCCGGGCAGGGTCGCGGCGGTGAGCGGATCGGGCCGGGGGATGCCGGCGTGCCCGGGCGTACTGCTCATGTGCGGCTCCGGCGCGGCGAGTGGCGCGCGATGGGGTTGTCCAGCTCGCCGGCGAAGGCCAGCGCCTCGAACGGGTCGGCGAGGTTGATCAGCTGCTGGTTGTTCTTCAGCTGCAGCCGGTTCAGGCACGACAGCGCGAAGCGCTCGGCGAACAGGTCATGGCTCGCGAAGCGCTCGGCCAGCGCCGGATGGGCAGCCTCGTAATCGGCCGCGCAGGCCGCCACCACCGCCCAGAAACGGGTGGGCGCATAACCCATGTGCCGCAGCAGGATGGCGCTGAGATAGCGCAGGAAGCAGTCGAACACGTCGGTCAGGATCGACAGCGTCTCCTTGTCGGCCGGCATCGTCACGTTGATGCGGGCGATGGCCTCGGGCACCGGCGTGCGGCCATTGAGCACGCCGACCTCCTCGCCGATGTCCTTCATGATCGCCCGCACCGGCACGTCGTCCTCCAGCACCAGGATCAGGTTCTCCCCGTGCGGCATGAACACCAGTCCGTAGCGGTAGTAGCAGTGCAGCAGCGGCACGAGGTAGGCATCGAGATAGCGGCGCAGCCACGCCTCCACCTCCAGGCCGGAACGGCGGATCAGCGCCGCCACCAGCGCATCGCCCTCGGCATCCACGTGCAGCAGCGCCGCCATGGTCATCAGCCGCTGGCCCTCGGCCAGCAGCGGCAGCGGACTCTCCCGCCACAGCGCCGCCAGCATCTTGTTCAGGTGGTTGCCCGCCAGCGGCCCGGCGCCGTAGAGCGGATGCACGTAGCCGACGCCGGCCACCTCGCGCAGCACGGTGAAGCCGTGGCGCTGCAGCGTCGCATCGCCCTGCACCAGCCCGGCCACCCAGTCGTTGATGGCCGGGTTGGTGCGCATGTAGTAGGCCGACAGTCCGCGCGTGAAGCCCATGTTCAGCACCGATAATGCGGTCTTCACGTAGCGCCGCCCGGGGTTGCTGGCGTTGAAGAAGGTGCGGATCGACTGCTGTGCGAGGTAGGCATCGTCGCCCTCGCCCAGATACACCAGCTCGCGGCTGGCGAGCTCGCCGGCGTAGGTGTGGGCGAGCTTGTGCGTCCACTGCCAGGGATGCACCGGCAGCCAGAGGTAGTCCGCCGGCGCCAGCCCCTGCTCGGCCAGCGCCTGGGTGAAGCGCGCCCGCGTGGTGACATCGAGCTCCTCGGCCAGCAGCTGCTCGTAGGCGAGGTCGGCCGCGCAGGTGAAGTGCGCCCGGCTGCGGTGCGCGGCGAGCCACACCAGGCGCACCGGGGCGCCGGATTCGGGGGCGTAGCGCTGCAAGTCGTGCGCGTCGAAGCCGATCCGGCCGCTGTTGGCGATGAAGGCGGGGTGGCCCTCGGTCATCGACGATTCGACGGTCTGGAAATCCGCGCCGGCCAGCGCCGCGGCATCGTGTTCGCCGCTGGCGTACTTGCGGGCCCGGGTGGCCAGCGTGGCGGCGATCTCCTCGACGTAGACCGGCAGATTCGCCGGCGCCAGGCCCAGCACCTCGGCGAACTCGACGATGAAGCCCGCCGCGTCCAGCGGCTGGGGCACCCCGTCGACCCGCTTCTCGATCGAGGCCGGCTCGATGTCCCAGTGCGCCAGCGGCAACAACCGGGCACGGAAGCGATAGCTCGCGCCGCCATCGGGTGTGGCGAGCGTGTACTCCGTCCATTCGCCGGCCTGCGGCCGGTCGGGTCCGGCCGCCACCGGCACGGGCCGCAGTATGCGCTCGTGCGCGAACTCGGCCAGCGCCTTCTGCAGCAGCTGACGGTTCACCTGCGCCCAGCGGGCCGCCTGCACCGGCTGCACGCCCGTCACGGGCGGTCGCGGCGCATGGCGCTGCGCCGCCTCGTACTGGCTGCGGGTGCAGAACGCGAGGTAGGCCTGCTTGGAGCCGATCCGGATCTGCCGCTGATGCACGAAGCCGACCCGCCGGTTCAGGGCGTGGATCTTGTGGTTGCGCACATCCGGCTCGACCACCACCCGCCGCACCCCCGGCAGGCTGAACAGATAGGCCATCACCGTGCGCATCACGGCGAGGCTGAAGCCGGTGATGGGGCGCTCGGCCGGCGCAATCAGCAGATGCATGCCGACATCCCCCGGCCGCACGGCGTAGCAGTCGCCGACGGGATCCGCCGCCGGGTTGTAGCGCTCGAGCAGAAAGCAGGGCGTGCCGCCGTAGGTGCCGAGGTAGCCGGCGGCGCCGGGCGTGCGGTTCAGCTCCTCGTAGAACTCGCGCACCTGCTCCACCGAGAGGGCATTCATCCCCCAGAAGCGGGCATGGGGCTGGCTGGTCCAGCCATGCAGCAGCGGCGCGTCCGCCGCTGGCGAGAGCGGGCGCAGGGCGAACTCGCCGAGGGCATCGGCACGGACGAACACGGCGCCCCCGCTCACGCCGAGGCGGCGCGGCTGGATGCTGGCCATAGGCGGCTCCCGAACAGGGCGATGAAGACCACGGTGGTCAGGGCGAAGCCTGCCAGCGCGACGAGGAAAGGCATCTGCAGACCGAAGGCGGCGACGATCGAGCCCACCGCGAAGGAGGCCAGCAGCACGCCGACGTTCTGAAAGATGTGGATCTTGCTGAAGTCCATGGCGTAGTGCTCGCGCTCGCTGAGCTCGAACACCAGCACCTCCAGGCGCACCGTGCCCTGGAACAGAGCCCAGCCGAACACGATGCGACCGAGCACGACGGTGAGCGGATGGGCCACGCCCTGCACGGCGGCGCCGACCATCGCCAACACCAGCGCCCAGAGCACCACCGTGTAGCTGCTGGCCGGCCCGCTGCGCCGCCCGTTCAGCCACAGCCCGGCGAGCGCCACCCAGGCGGGGATGGAGTAGACCAGGCCGGCGAACAGCTCGCTGTCGGTGGCGGCCACGCCCTCCCAGTAGCGGGCGAAGAACGGCCGCATCAGGAACGAGCTGAGGTAGAACAGCAGGCTGACCACGCCCAGGTGCAGGATCAGCGGATTGCCCCGGCTCGGCACCGGCGGCGCCTCGGCGACGGACGCCGGCGGCGCCGGCTGCCACAACGGCAGGCGGCGGGCGCGGATGATGGCGGCGCAGACGATCACCTGCAGGGCGTCGGTGCCGGCCATGATCAGGTAAATGCTGCGCGGCTCGGCGAATTCGATGATCGAACCACCCAGCAGGGCCCCGCCGATGGCGCCGAAGTGCATCAGCACGGAGAACAGCCCGACCACGCCCAGGTGCTGGTCCTTCTCCTCCAGGCGCATCACCAGCGGATAGATCAGCAGATAGCTGGCCTTGAACACCAGCATGGTCTGGGTGATCACCCAGAAGCCGACCAGCGATTCGGTGAAGAAGGCCATCACGCCGAGCAGACCCGCCGCGATCTGCGTGATGACCCACAGGTGGAATTCGTCCACCACGCGGGCCACGCGGGCCCACAGCGGCAGCGTGAGCATCACCGTGAAGCAGCAGGCGGCGATGTAGAAGCCGACATGTTCCGGGCTGGTGTTGCCGAATTCCTGCGCGAAGAACTGCGGGTAGAACGGCAGCAGCATGGTATCGGCCACCACCGAGACCAGCGTCAGCAGGATCAGCGCATGCTTGAGCCTCACGGCGCCACCTGCCGCAGGGCCGGCCGCCCGGCGTCGGCCAGTGCCGCGGGCACGCCGAATTCCTGGAAGGCGATGCGCTCCTCGATCGGGTAGTGCGCCACGCCGCTCAGCGAGCGGATCAGCTGCGAATTGCGATAGCAGGCCATGCCCAGATCCGGCGTGACGAAGCCGTGCGTGTGCAGCTCGGCGTTCTGCACGAACACCTCGCTGCCGGTGGCGTCGATGCTGTAGTTCGCCTTCACCTCGAAGCGGCCGGCGGCATCGAAGCGCAGCCGGTCGCGAATGCCGTCGAGGAAGGCCGGCGGCCGGTAGCGATAGCCGGTGGCGAGGATCAGCCCGTCGGTGGCAAGGGCGAAGTCCTGGCCCTGCTCGGCGTGGTGCAGGCCGAGACGAATGCCATCCGCCGCCTGGGCCGCGGCCCGCAGCTCGCTGTTGCTCAGGACCCGCACCCGCGCGCTGAGATCCTCGCCGCGCGCGTCGAACACCAGCCGCTTCTGGTAGAGCAGGTCGAAGATCGCGTCGATCAGCGAGCCGTTGATGCCCTTGTAGAGGTTGGTCTGGCTGGCGATCAGCGCATCGCGCGTCGGCGGCGGCAGCGCGTGGAAGTAGCGCACGTACTCGGGCGAGGTCATCTCCAGCGTCAGCTTGGTGTATTCCAGCGGCACGAAGCGGGGCGAGCGCGTCACCCAGTTGAGCGTGTAATCGTGGCGGTCGATCTCCTGCAGCAGGTCGATGAACACCTCCGCCGCGCTTTGCCCGCTGCCGATCACGGTCAGCCGCCGCAGCCCCTGCAGGCGCGCGCGCCGGTTGAGATAGTCACCCGCGTGGTGCACGTGCGAGGCCTCCCCCACCAGCCCGTCGCAGCAGGCCGGCCACCAGGGCGCGGGTCCGGTCCCCAGCACCAGCCGCCGGGCCCTGAAGCGACGCGCCGCGCCGCTCAGGCTGTCCCGCGCCTCCAGCACGTACGCGCCCTGCTCATGGCGCACGGCCTCCACGCAGGTGTTCCAGCGGATCGCCGGCAGCTGCCGCGCCGCCCACTGGCAGTAGTGGTTGTACTCGCGCCGCAGCAGGAAGAAGTTCTCGCGGATGTAGAACGAGTAGATCCGCCCCTGCTGCTTGATGTAGTTCAGGAAGCTGAGCGGATGGGTGGGATCGGCCAGCGTCACCAGATCCGAGAGGAACGGCGTCTGCAGCGTCGCGTCCTCGAACATCAGCCCCGGGTGCCAGTCAAAACCGGCCCTGGCGTCGAGGAACAGCCCGTCGAGCCCTTCGACCGTGGCCGTCAGGCAGGCCAGACCGAGGTTGAACGGGCCGACGCCGACGGCAATGAAATCATGCACATGGGCCGGGTCGTCCACCGGCGCCGCCTGCGGCGGCAGCTGCCGGTTCATGCCGCCCCCGCCGGCTGCGCGCCGGCGGCCGCCGGATGCAGCGCCCGCAGGCAGGATTCGCCCGCCTGGCGGATCTGCGCCAGCGCGGCCTCCACGTCCGTCAGTGTCGTGGCCGGGTTCAGCAGCGTGAACTTCAGATAGCAGTGCCCGCCCTCGCGGGTCGAGGCGATCACCGTCCGGCCGTCGCGGAACAGCGCCTTGCGGATCGCCTCGTTGAGGTCGTCCAGCACCGCCGGCGGCGCGCCCGGCGGCCGGTAGCGGAACAACAGCGTGCTCAGTGCCGGCACGTGCAGCGGCTCGAAATCCGGCGCCGCCGCCAGCAGGCCATGCGCCTGGCCGGCCAGCGCGATCACGGCATCGAACGCCTCGCCGAGCGCGTCCGGGCCCAGCACGCGCAGCGTCAGCCACAGCTTCAGCGCATCGAAGCGGCGCGTGGTCTGCAGGCTCTTGCAGACCAGGTTGGGCGTGTTCTCACGCGTCTGGCTCAGCGGATTCAGATAGTCCGCGTGGTAGGTCAGGCAGGCCAGATCGCGCCGCCGGCGCACCAGCAGCGCACTGCAGCTCACCGGCTGCAGGAACGACTTGTGATAGTCCACCGTGACCGAGTCCGCCTGTTCGATGCCCGCCAGCCGCTCGCGATGGCGGCGCGAGACGAGCAGGCCACAGCCGTAGGCGGCATCGGCGTGCAGCCACAGCCCCTCCCGGGCGCACCACGGCGCGATCTCGGCAATGGGATCGAGGCTGCCGAAGTTGGTGGTGCCGAGCGTGGCGACCACCGCGATGGGCAACTGGCCGGCCGCACGGGCGGCATCGACCGCCGCCGCCAGCGCGGCCGGATCCAGCCGGTAGTGCGCATCGCAGGCCACCGGCACGATCGCCTCGGCGCCCAGCCCCAGCACGGAAGCGGCCTTCTGCAGGCTGAAGTGGCTGGCCTCGGAGGCGAAGATGCGAAAGCGCCCGGCCTGCGGCGGCAGGCCGGCGCGCTGCACGTCGTGGTCGAGGCGGGCGAGGCAGTAGTTGTCCCGCGCCAGCAGCAACGCCATCAGGTTCGACTGGGTGCCGCCACTGGTGAACACGCCGTCCGCCGTGGCGGCCGGCAGGCCGATGCGGCCGGCGGTCCAGTCGATCAGCGCCTGTTCGATATGCGTGCCGCCGGCGCTCTGGTCCCAGGTGTCCACCGAGGAATTCACGGTGGCCGCGATCAGCTCCGCCGCCACCGCCGGCCAGGCGATGGGGCAGTTCAGATGCGCCATGTAACGCGGGTGATGGAAGTAGATCGCATCGCGCAGGTACAGCCGGCTGATCTCCTGCAGCGCGGTACCGAGCGAGGGCAGCGGGCGATCCAGATCCAGGCCCGCGAACGCCTCGGCCAGCCTCGCCGGCGTGGTCCCGGAGAACGGCTGCTCGACCTCGGCCAGCCGACCGGTGAGCAATGCCGTGGTCTGGGCGATGGCTGCCTCCAGCCGGCGAGTATCCGTGCCGACCAGTGCCTCGCCCGGCGCGGCGGGCGACAGCGGGGTGGGCAACGGCTGGGCGCCCGGGCCCGGCAGATCCCACGCCTCGGCGGTAGTGCGCATGAACATGGGGGGCTCCCGCTGCACGTCCCTGATGACGAGAACCTAAATGATAACGATTCTTATTCAATGAGCAAGAGCAGCAGCTATGGGTCCAGCCGCTACCACGGCTGCGGCAGGCCGTGTCAGACGGTGGTGCGCAGCACCGGCAGCCGGGCGAGACCCTCCTCCCAGGTGGTGACAGGCGCATAGCCGAGTTCGCGGCGGGCCTTGTCGATCCGGATGGTGCACTCGCGCGCCAGCAGCGCCGCGGAGAAGCGGTTGATCGGCAATGCGCCGGCCATGCCGATCGCCTCGGCCGACTTCTGCAGCAGGAACACGCCGGCGCGCAGCGGCCCGCCGGGCAGCGCCAGCCGGCTCGGCGCCAGGCCCTGGGTCGCGAGCAGGGCAGTCACGACCTCCCGGAACGTGCGCGTCGGCCCATCCGTCACGAAGTAGGCCTCGCCGCCGCGCCCGGCGCCCTCCAGCAGCAGCGCCACGCCGTGAACCACGTTGTCGACGTGCGTCGTTGACGTGCGATGGCGGCCGCCGTCCACCAGCACCGGTGCGTGCCGGCGTGCCGCCGCCAGCAGGCCCGGCAGCAGCGTGCGATCACCCGGCCCCCACACCAGCCGCGGGCGCAGGCTCAGCGTCTCCAGGCCGCCGGCCGGATCGTTGGCCGCCAGTACGGCGAGCTCCGCCTGGGCCTTGGTGGCCGGATAGTGATACGGCGAATCGGGCACCAGCGGGCAGGATTCGTCGAT
>JAASSS010000094.1 GCA_021767745.1 Pseudomonadota bacterium | reverse complement strand
GGCTCGGGCGGCGGCTCCGGCGGCGGTTCGGGCGCCGGCGCCACCTCGGCCGGCTTCACGGCATGGGTATCCGCCACCGGCGGCTTCGGCTCGACCGGCTTCGGCTCGACCGGCTTCGGCTCGACCGGCGGCGGCTCGACCACGGGCGGCGCCGGATCGGCATCGGCTGTCGCGGACGGCGGCGCCGGGCTGACCAGCGAGACCGTCACGGCCCGCTGCGGCCGCGGCACAGATGCCGGCTCGACCGGCGGCTGGCTGTGCCACAACCACCAGAGCAGGCCGTGCAGGGCCAGCGAGAGCACGAGCAGGGCCACAATCTCGCCCCGGCGCAGCCCCGCCCTGCGCCACCCCTGACCGGACGGGGCCGGCACGGACAGCGCTAGTGCCACGCCGCGCCGGTCGTTGGCAGAGACGTCCACCCAGCAACTTCGTTAGCTAAGTTACTTGACGGACCGCTCATGGCAATTGCATGACAGTTGCTCATGCGCTGCCCCGTCTGCATCAGCGATGCCAACACCGGCGCTGCCGGCACGATGGCAGTGCTGACGCGGCAACGGCAGCAGCAGGCGGCCGCGGGGTCGATCCGCCGGGCGCACCGCCCGGGCGCATCGTTGACATCGATGCGCCCCAGAAGGCGGCAACCCTATCTCAGGTTAAGGGCGCGCGCCCGCGCCGGCCGGTCGATCGCCGTCCAGTAGCACCGCCTCCAGCGCGGCCATGTGGGTGATCACCGCATCCGCCCCCAGGCCCTGCAGCGCCCTGCCCTGCCGATATCCCCAGCTGACCGCGATGGCGGCACAGCCAGCGGCACGCGCCGCCTGCATGTCGATGACAGAGTCGCCCACCATCGCAGCCTCGGCAGGCACGACCTGCAGCCGGCGCAGCGCGGCCAGCAGCGGCGCCGGATCCGGCTTGCGGACCGCCAGATCGTCACCGGCGACGATCGCGCCGAAGTGACGGTGCAGACGCAACTGCCTGAGCAGCGGCACGGTGAAGCGTGCCGGCTTGTTGGTCACGCAGCCGAGCGCGAGGCCATGGCCGGCCAGCGCCGCCAGCGTCTCGCGCACCTGCGGATAGACCTGCGTGTGGGCAGCCAGATTGGCCGTATAGCTGCGTTCGAACGCCGGCCAGGCGCGGGCCAGCACCGCGGGATCGACATCGCCGGCCTGACGCCCGCTCAGGGCGCGCGCCAGCAGCATGCGCACCCCGTTGCCGACCCAGCCGGCGACCGCCGCCTCCGGCGCCGGCGGGCGACCCACCGCCGCCAGCGCGGCGTTCACCGCGCGGGCGAGATCGGGCACGCTGTCGATCAGGGTGCCGTCGAGATCGAACAGCACGGCGCGGATGGGCCGGGGCCGCATGCTCAGGTGAGGCGCTGCGCCTCGATCTCCGCCCGCATGCGGCGGATCACCGCCGCGTAGTCTTCGGCGCCGAAGATGGCCGAGCCGGCGACAAAGGTGTCGGCGCCGGCCGCCGCGATCTCGCCGATGTTCTCGACCTTCACGCCGCCATCGATCTCCAGCCGGATCGGCCGTCCGCTGGCCTCGATGCGGGCCCGCACGGCGCGCAACTTGTCCAGCGCGCCCGGAATGAAGCGCTGGCCGCCGAAACCGGGGTTGACCGACATGAGCAGCACCAGATCGAGCTTGTCCAGCACGTAGTCCAGATAGTGCAGCGGCGTGGCGGGGTTGAACACCAGGCCGGCCTGGCAGCCCTGGTCGCGAATCAGCGAGAGCGTACGGTCGATGTGCTCGCTCGCTTCCGGATGGAAGGTGATGCAACTGGCGCCGGCGGCGGCGAAGTCCGGAATCAGCCGGTCGACCGGCTTGACCATCAGGTGCACGTCGATCGGCGCGCTGATGCCGTGCTTGCGCAGCGCCTCGCAGACCAGGGGACCGATCGTGAGGTTCGGCACGTAATGGTTGTCCATCACGTCGAAATGCACCCAGTCGGCACCGGCTGCCAGCACCGCCTCGACCTCCTCGCCCAGGCGTGCGAAGTCCGCCGAGAGGATCGAGGGCGCGATCACCGGCGCCAGGGCCCGGGCCGGCGCGGTCATCGGCACGCCCTCCGCCGGCCCGTATACTGCCGGCCGCGATCCTGCATTCCTCGCACTACCGGTGACCCGACATGGCCTGGCTGATCCTGCTGCATCAATTCGCTGCTCTCGTGTGGGTGGGCGGCCTGTTCCTGATGTACCTGGCCGTGCGCCCGGCGCTCGCGCCGCTGGCACCGGCCGAGGCCCTGCCGGTCTGGCAGGCCCTGCTCGGCCGCTTCTTCGTCTGGATCTGGCTGGCCGTGCTCGCCCTGCCGCTCACCGGCTATGCCATCGTCTTCGGCGTCTGGGGCGGCATGGGTGCGGCCGGCTGGCACGTGCACACGATGCAGCTGACCGGCCTGATCATGATCCTGCTGTTCGGGCACGTGTACTTCTCGCCCTACCGGCGCCTGCGTCAGGCGTTGGCCGCCAACGACCCGGCCGCGGCCGCCGCCCAGCTCGGGAAGCTGCGGCCCTTCGTGCTGGCCAATCTCATCCTCGGGCTGATCACGGTCGCCCTCGGCAGCGCCGGGCGCTATCTCTGAGGCCGGGGGGTGGCCGGCACCCGTGGCGGCGGTGCGGGGCCCGGCTACCGAGCGCCAGCGGGCTACGGCTTGGCCGGCAGACTCGCGAAGTAGGCGGCGAGATTCTCGATGTCGGCATCGGTCAGGCCGGCCACCATATTGTTCATGATCGGATTCTGCCGCTCGCCCCGCTTGAACGCCTGCAGCTGCGTCTCGATGTAGGCCGCATCCTTGCCGGCCAGGTCCGGGAAGGTCGGCGCCACACCGATGCCGTTCATGCCATGGCAGCCGGCGCACATCGCCGCCTTGCTCTTGCCCGCATCGACATCGCCGGCGGCACCGGCAGCAAAGGGTACGGCCAGGGCGGCCAGCAACGGCAGCGTCAAAGACAGCGTTCGGATCATCGGAGGCTCTCTACTTGGGCGGATACCAGAACGGTAAACTCCCGTATTTTCGCACGCACCGATAAGGCGCCTCAAATGCCCACCTTTCCGCCGATGCTGCACAGCCTGCCCCTGCACTATCAGGGGAAGGTGCGCGATATGTACGAGATCGACGACACGCGCCTGCTGATGGTCGCCACCGACCGACTCTCCGCCTATGACGTGGTGCTGCCGGACGCCATCCCCGGCAAGGGCGAGATCCTGACGCAGGTCAGCCGCTTCTGGTTCGAACACCTTGCCGAGGTGGTGCCCAGTCATCTGACCGGCGATGCCGTCGCCAGCGTGGTCCCCGATGCGGCCGAGGCGCGGGCGGTGGCGGCACGGGCGCTGGTCGTGCGTCGCCTGCAGCCGGTACCGATCGAGGCCATCGTGCGCGGCTACCTGATCGGTTCGGGCTGGCGGGAGTACCAGCGGACCGGCAGCGTGTGCGGCCTGCAGCTGCCAGCCGGTCTCCCGCAGGCCGCCCGGCTGGCGCAGCCGATCTTCACGCCCTCCACCAAGGCCGCCGTGGGCGATCATGACGTCAATATCGACTTTGCGCAGGCCGAGCGCCTCGTGGGGCCGGCGCTGGCGGCGCAGATCCGGGAGGTCAGCCTCGCGCTCTATTCGCAGGCCGCGGCCTACGCGGCCGAGCGCGGCATCCTCATCGCCGATACCAAGTTCGAGTTCGGCCTCGACGCGCAGGGCCGGCTCACCCTCATGGACGAGCTGCTGACGCCCGATTCCTCCCGCTTCTGGCCGGCGGCCGACTGGCGGACCGGCATCAGCCCGCCGAGCTTCGACAAGCAGTACGTGCGCGATTACCTGGACACGCTGGCGTGGGACCATCAGCCGCCGGGGCCGTCGCTGCCGGCGCAGGTCATCGCCAACACCAGTGCGAAGTACCGCGAAGTCGCCGCGCGGCTGCTCGCGGCCTAGGCGGCGGGCCGGTTCCGCCGGCACCCCGCGGGCCGGCGAGGCACCGCCGCGGCGATGGGCCGGCACGCGGCGATACTGTTGGCGGCCGCCACCGGCAAGCCTAACGCGGCCGCTGCCCCGCCGAGCACACCTCGCGCAGCCGCCCGATCTCGCCGCGCAACTCACGCAGCTCACGCAGGATTTCTTCCCGCTCGCCGCCGGCTTCGGCATCGGCGCCCTCATGCATGGCGTTGACGATCACCGCAATGAAGAGATTCAGGACGATGAAGCTGGTGAGCAGGATGAAGGGCACGAAGAACATCCAGGCGAAGGCGAACTCTGCCATCACCGGCCGCACGATCCCCATCGACCAGCTTTCCAGCGTCATGATCTGGAACAGGGTGTAGAGCGAGGCGCCGATCGTGCCGAACCAGGCCGGAAACGCGGCACCGAAAAGCTCGGTGGTCATGACCGCGCCGACGTAGAAGACCAGCAGCAACAGCAGAACCACGGTGCCGAGCGAGGGAATCGCGCTGAACAGCCCCTGCACGACCTTGCGCATACTCGGCACCACCGAGACCAGACGCAGCGCGCGCAGGATGCGCAATGCCCGTAGAACCGAGAATGGTCCGGACGCCGGCACCAGCGCCACACTTACCACCGCAAGGTCGAACAGGTTCCAGCCGCTGTGGAAGAAGGCGAGCCGATGGGCCATGAGCCTGAGCAGAAGCTCGACCACGAAGATGGCGATCGCCAGCCGGTCGAGAAACACCAGCAGCGCCCCGTGCCGGGCCATGAGCTCAGGGAGGGTCTCCAGCCCCAGCGCGATGGCGTTGATCACGATCACGAGCGTGATCAGGGCTTCGAACTGCCGACTGTCGACCAGTGCCTGCAGGCGTTCGCGCATACTCATCGAAGGGGGGTCCTGGCGTGGAGGATCGAGTGTGCCCGGCGAAGTTCGCCCGGTCACGTCGCCCTCTCCTAGCATCGCCCGTCGCGTCCCACAAGACGCCTAGCCGCAGACGGGCCGGCATCGGCACGGTGCCGGTTAGCCGCCCTGTCAGGCGTTACCCGGAATGCCGGGCAGACACAGGAAAGTTCAAGCGGGATTGCCGCTTAGCGGCTGCCGCCGACATTCGGCATCACAGGGCTTGACTTATGCACACTCCCAATCTTTCGGCAACCTCTCCGCGAGCGATTGGGCAGGTAGCAGCACCAGTTGTCACAGCGTCTCGGATGTCATCCTAAGATGCTGAATTATCTAGAATAACACAGGATCGATCAAATCATCACCAATCTGTAACACAGCCAGCCGTGGTGCCGCTTTTCACCTCTTTCCCGCAGGCGTTCCACAACGTTATCCACAGATCCTGGGGATATCTGCCGGAGGCCGGGCGCGGCGCGATCCGGCGGCGGACTAGCCGCGAGGCAACCCGCTCCGCGGCAGACGGTTCAAGCACCGCTGCGCAACAGCGACGAGCCGCGCGGCCGCGCCGTTGGCCAAACACCTCGCACAGCGCTCGACGGGCAACGCGGCCACCGCCTCGGGTATGCTGGGGGCTGGCAGTTTCAGAGGGCAGGGAGTGGCCATGCAGGGCGACGGCAAAGTGATCGAGTACCTGAACCGGGTACTGAAGAACGAACTCACCGCGATCAACCAGTATTTCCTGCACGCCCGCATGTACCGGAACTGGGGCCTGAAGGCACTGGATGCCCATGAGTACGGCGAATCCATCGACGAGATGAAGCACGCCGACACGCTGATCGAGCGCATTCTGTTCCTCGACGGCCTGCCCAACCTGCAGGATCTCGGCCGCCTGCGCATCGGCGAGACGCCGGAGGAAATCCTGCAGGCGGACCTCAAGCTCGAGCTGGAGGCCATCCCGGTGCTGCGCGAGGCGATCGCCCACTGCGAACAGGTGCGCGACTTTGTCTCGCGGGAGATCTTCGAGCGCATCCTCGAAAGCGAGGAGGAGCACGTCGACTGGCTGGAAACCCAGCTCGACCTCGTCAACCGCATCGGCGTGCAGAACTACCTGCAGAACCAGACCGGCAGCGCCGACTAGCGGTTGGCTGACGCTGCCGGCGCCGGCAGCTCGACCCGCACCGGCTCCTCGCCCGCCGGCAGCCGCAGATAGGCGAGCATGGCCGGGGTCGCCTCGAGCCGGCCCGCGGCCGTGACCCGCAGCACCGCACGCACGCCGAGCATCGCGGCAACGGCCGGCCAGTCGGCATCACCGGCGACGAACAGCGCCGTCGCGGCGGCATCGGCCAGCACCGGGTCCGGATCGACCACCGTCACCCCGCGCACGCCGGCGACCGGGTAGCCGGTCGCAGGATCGAGAATGTGATGGTAGCGCCGGCCGCCCTCGGTGAAGGTGCGCTCGTAGTCACCGGAGGTGAATGCCGCCAGGCCACCGGTGAGATGCAGCTCTCCGAGCACGCCCGGTCCGCGCGGATCCGCGATGCCGATGCGCCAGGGCTGGCCATGGCGCCGACCGAGCGCCACCAGGTCGCCCCCGGCCTCGACGACCGCATCGCCAAGACCTGCCGCCTGCAGCCGGGCCGCGGCGCGGCGCACCGCCTCACCCTTGGCGATACCTCCCAGATCGATCCAGCTGCCGGGCGGCGCACACAGGTGCGTGTCCCGAACCGCTACCGTCGTCGGCGCCGGCAGGGGCAGCAGCGCGGCGATGGCGGCGGCCGATGGTGCCGGTGCCAGCGGCCGCGGCGCGGCGTGGAACTGCCACAGACGCACGAGGGGGCCCACCAGCGGCTGGAATCGGCCGCCGCTGGCGGTGGCCAGCGTCATCGACCGGCGCAGCAGCGGCGCCATCGCCGGCGGCATCGGCACGCAGGGGGCCCCGGCGAGATTGCGGTTCAGCTCGCCGAGCGCGCCATCGCCCCAGGCCCACCAGTCGTGGCCGAACGCGACCAGCTCTGTCTCGACCCCTGCCAGCGTAGCGTCCAGGGCCGGCGATGCCGGCGCCGCCACGCGCAGGCGCACCAGCGTGCCCATGGCCGGGAAGCGCACGTCCTGCAGCGGTGCCGGCTCGCTGCAGCCGGCACCGAGCAGGCCCAGGCAGACGAGCAGCACGATGCGCAGGCACCGGCTCGCCGAACCCGGCACCGGCCGCGGCGGACAGAAGAAACGGCGCATGCGTCCATGGTAGCCTCCGGCGGCCTTAACTGCCGGAGCCGTGGGATGGAGATGCACCTGCTGGGTCGGTCGGATCTGCGCGTCAGCCGCCTGTGCCTTGGCACCATGACCTTCGGCGAGCAGAACAGCGAGGCGCAGGCGCACGCGCAGCTCGATCGCGCAGTGGCCGCCGGCATCAACTTCATCGACACGGCCGAGATGTACCCGGTGCCGCCGCAGGCGGCCACCCAGGGCCGCACCGAAGCCTGCATCGGCAGCTGGTTGGCACGGCGCGGGGGCCGGGAGCGGCTGATCATCGCCACCAAGGTGGCTGGGCGGGCGGACTGGCTGCCCTGGCTGCGCGGTGGGCCGCGGCTGATGCGGGAGCAGATCACCCAGGCGCTGGCACAGTCGCTGCGCCGGCTGCGGACCGACTACGTCGATCTCTACCAGCTGCACTGGCCGGAGCGGACCACCAACTTCTTCGGCCGGCTGGGCTACGAAGCGAGGCCCGTGGAGGACGCCGTGCCGCT
>JAASSS010000093.1 GCA_021767745.1 Pseudomonadota bacterium | reverse complement strand
TCGAAGTTCGAGGACGACGTGCAGGATGCGATCGATCACGGCTTCGCCGCCGCGCAGATCTACCCGCCGCCGCCGGATTTCGAACCCGATCGCGACCAGATCCGTATCGCGTTCGACGCCGATGCGGTGGTGTTCTCCGAGGAGTCCGAGCGCATCTTCAAGCAGGACGGGCTGGCTGCCTTCGTCGAGCACGAGCGGCGCAACGCCCGCGAGCCGATGGCGGCCGGTCCCTTCGCCCGCCTGCTGCGCACGCTCGCCTACCTGCAGAACGCGGTGCCCGACGACCGGGTGCCGGTCCGCCTGGCGATCGTCACTGCGCGCAACAGCCCGGCCCACGAGCGCGTGATCCGCACGCTGCGTGCCTGGAACGTGAACGTCGACGAGGCGTTCTTCCTGGGCGGGCTGCCCAAGGACGGGGTTCTGCGTGCCTTTCGCGCCCACATCTTTTTCGATGATCAGCACGTGCACGTCGAGCAGGCCGCCCGTCGGGTGCCCTCGGGCAAGGTGCCCTACAAGCGGGGCTCGCCGCTGCACCGGCCCGCCGCGCCGGCGGCAGAGGCGCTGCCTGCCGAGCCGCCCGAGCCGCCCGGGGCGCACGAGCGATGAGCTCGGCGGCACTGGCGCCGGAATTGGCCGGCTTCACGCGGCGCGAGTTCGCGGCCGACGCCGCCGCCTGGCCGGTGTACTGGCGGGGCAGCGGCCCGGGCGTGGTCATCATCCACGAGATTCCCGGCATCACCCCGGCCGTGGCCCGCTTCGGCCGACGGCTGGCCGATGCCGGCTTCACCGCCGTGCTGCCTTCGCTATTCGGCACGCCCGGGCGGCGGCTCGGCGTGGGCTACGCGGCGGGCGTCGCCGCCCGGCTGTGCGTGCGCCGGGAGTTCCATGTGCTTGCCCGTCGGCAGTCCAGCGAGGTCGTGGCGCCGCTGCGCACGCTGTGCCGGATGGTGCATGCCGAATGCGGCGGCCCGGGCGTGGGTGCGCTCGGCATGTGCTTCACCGGCAACTTCGCCCTGGGCCTGATGCTGGAGCCGGCGGTGCTCGCGCCCGTGTTGAGCCAACCCTCGCTGCCCTTCGGCCTGACCGGCGCGCAGCGCGCCGCTCTGCATGTCTCGGCCGACGAACTCGCGGCCGTGAAGGCACGGGTGGCGGCCGGCGAGCGGGTGCTGGGGCTGCGTTTCACGCACGATCTTGCCTGTCCGCCGGCACGTTTTCGCACGCTGCGGGCCGAGCTCGGCCCGGGCTTCGAAGGCATCGAGATCGATTCGGGGCCGGGTAACGCCCATGGCATCCCGCGCTGGGCGCATTCGGTGCTGACGAACGATCTGGTCGACCGGGAGGGCCATCCGACGCGGGCGGCGCTGGAGCGGGTGCTGACCTTCCTGCGCGAACGGCTGCAGGCCTGACGGGAATCTTCGGTCCGCTGGTGCGCTCCTAGCCACAGCGGCCATCACTGCAAGGAGGAACGGATCATGGCGGGATTTCTGTTGCGCTGGCTGGTATGCGCGCTCGGGCTCGGCATCGCCTCGGCCATCGTGCCAGGCGTGGTGATCGAGGGGTTCTGGGCGCTGCTCGGCGCCTCGCTGCTGCTCGGCCTGCTGAACGCCTTCGTGCGCCCGGTGCTGGTGATCCTCACGCTGCCGATCACGCTGGTCACCCTGGGTCTGTTCCTGCTGGTGATCAACGCGGCGATGCTGGGGCTGGTGGCGGCAGTCATGGACAGCTTCTACCTCAGTGGCTTCTGGGCGGCGTTGTTCGGCGCGCTGATCGTCTCTTTCGTGAGCTGGCTGGCTTCCTGGTACGTCGGCCCGCGCGGGCGCGTGGAAGTCATGGTGGCGCGACGCTGAGGCGTCCGTCCTCCAGTTCGATCACCAGGGCATCGTTCAGGGTGCGCTGCAGCAGGGCGGGGTAGTCGGCCAGCCGCAGCGCTTCCAGTTCGGCCAGCCGCGCCGGCACGCTGCGGGTGCGCGGCTCGCGGCCGAGCAGCGCGCAGCAGTCCTTGTAGGGCTGCGCGCTGAGCTCGAAGGTGCCGATCTCCCGCGCGAGGGCGATGATCTGCTGTTTGTCGAGGCCGATCAGCGGGCGCAGGATCGGCAGCTCCACGGCGGCGTCCATGCTCGCCATGTTCGCTAGCGTCTGCGATGCCACCTGCGAGAGGCTGTCGCCGGTCACGATGCCGCCGGCGCCGTGTCGCAGCGCCAGATGCGCCGCCGCGCGTGCCATGAAGCGGCGCAGCAGCAGGACCTCGACGCCGCTCGGCGGCCCACTCAGAGCCAGGTCGAAGTAGGTGGACGGCAGGATGTGCAGGCGGGTGCGGCCGAGGTGACGGCTGAGGCGCGCGCCGATGCGGGCCACCAGATTCTCCGTCACCCGCGCGCGCTCGACGTGGGCGGCGGCGAAGTGCACCAGCTCGACCGGACTGCCACGTCGGGCCAGCAGGCAGGCGGCGACCGGCGAGTCGTGGCCGCCGGAGAGCAGGGCGATCAGGGGATCGGCACTGCCGACCGGCAGGCCGCCGGCGCCGGGCAGCGGTTCGCAGTAGACATAGCTCGCCCGCGGATGCACATCGACGTGGAAGGTGATGTCCGGCTGGCGCAGATCGACGTGCTGCCAGTCGCTGCCCGCCGCGATGGCCGCGCCGAAGCGGCGTTCCAGCTCGATGGAGGTGGCGGCGATGCGCTTGTCGGAGCGTCGCACCCGCACCGCATAGCGGCGCCCGGCCGCCGGCCTTTCACGGGCCAGCGCCAGCAGCGCAGCCTCCAGCGGCGCGAGGCCGTCCGGGTGCCCCGCTGTCGGTGGCAGCTGAATGGCGGTGGCAAGCCGGGCGATGCCGGGGGTATGGCGGGCGCGCTCGAGCGCGGCCTCGAGCTGCGCTGGCGGCGGATTGCAGTGCAGCCGGTCATGCCCGCCGCGGACCGGCACGAAGATGCCGGCGGCGCCGAGGCGTCGTTCGAGATCTGCCCGCAGGCGCGCCTCGAACAGGCGCCGGTTGTGGCCCTTCAGCGTGAATTCGGCCGGATAGATGACGATGCAGTTCGGGCTCAAGGCGATCTCGCGCCGCAAAGCCGGCTATTTAGCCGGCGGCCTGCGCGGCGGCGCAACCATCTGGCGCCGATGATGATCGGGGCGGGCAAACGTTATAGAATCGCCGCGCGAGCGGAGAGCGAATGACCAGTCAGGATCACCAGAGTCAGGACGCGGACCGGCAACCCCCGGCCGCCGAACCGGCCCCGGCGCCGGCGCAGCCGCCGGTGGCGCACCCGCGGGAGATCGGCGGACCGGCCGGTCCCGAACCGACCCGCTACGGCGACTGGGAACGCAATGGTCGCTGTTCCGACTTCTGATCGCACCGCCGGCGGTCGCCCCGCCCGGCGGCTGCGAGGCAGCCTTTCGCCTGCGGCCGCTGCCGCAACCCCGTAGTTCCACGCTGAGGAGCGCCCCGATGGCCCAGTCGCCACCGCCCCTGTCGCCGCATCTGCAGATCTATCACTGGTCGCTGACGATGGTGCTCTCGATCGTCCATCGGGCGACCGGCATCGCCCTGTTCGTCGGCTCGCTGCTGCTGGTCTACTGGCTGGCGGCGCTGGCCGCCGGCCCGGTCGCCTATGCCGATGCCCGTGCCCTGCTGGGCTCGCCGCTTGGCCTGCTGGCGCTGTTCGGCTGGACGGCGGCGTTGTTCTATCACCTCTGCAACGGCATCCGGCACCTGTTCTGGGACATCGGGCTCGGCTATGAGCGCGAGCAGGCCTATGCCAGCGGCTGGGCGGTGGTGGTGGCCACCGGCGTGCTGACGGCGCTGGCCTGGATCATCGGCCTGGCCGTGGGAGCGTAGCGATGGACATGCGGACACCGTTGGCGCGTGTGCGCCACCTGGGCGCCTCGCCGGAAGCCACCAGCCACTGGTGGTGGCAACGGCTGACGGCATTGGCGCTCGTGCCGTTGCTGCTGTGGCTGGTGGCCTCGCTGGTCTGGCTGGCCGGCGCGGATTACCTCACCGTGCGGGAATGGGTGGCGCAGCCCTGGGTGGCGCTGCTGCTCATCCTGCTGCAGGCCGCGCTGTTCCATCACGCCCAGCTTGGCCTGCAGGTGGTCATCGAGGACTACCTGCACCTGGAGTGGCCCCGTCTTGCCGCCATCGTGGCGACCAAGGCGCTCGCCCTCGTCCTTGCCCTCATCGGCATCTTCGCCGTCATTCGCGTCAGCCTGGGAGCGTGATCCGCATGAAATCCGCCTACGAGATCATCGAGCATCAATACGACGTGATCGTCGTGGGCGCCGGCGGCGCCGGGCTGCGGGCGACGCTGGGCATGGCCGAGCAGGGCCTCACCACGGGCTGCATTACCAAGGTGTTCCCCACGCGCAGCCATACGGTGGCGGCCCAGGGGGGCATGAGCGCGGCACTCGGCAACATGGGCGAGGACGACTGGCGCTGGCATATGTACGACACCGTCAAGGGGTCGGACTGGCTCGGTGATCAGGACGCGATCGAATACATGTGCCGGGAAGCCGCCCAGGCCGTGATCGAGCTGGAGCACTACGGCGTGCCGTTCTCGCGCACCGAGGCGGGCAAGATCTACCAGCGCCCCTTCGGCGGCATGACGACGCACTTCGGCGAGGGCACGGCGCAGCGCACCTGTGCGGCGGCCGATCGCACCGGCCATGCCATCCTGCACACGCTTTATCAGCAGGCCGTACGCAACAAGGCGGAGTTCTTCGTCGAGTACGTGGCGATCGACCTGATCATGGATGACGGCGTCTGCCGCGGCGTCACCGCCTGGAATCTGGCAGATGGCACCCTGCACCGCTTCCGCGCCCACATGACGGTGCTGGCGACCGGCGGCTACGGGCGCGCCTACTTCTCGGCGACCTCTGCGCACACCTGTACCGGCGACGGCAATGGCATGGTGCTGCGGGCCGGACTGCCGCTGCAGGACATGGAGTTCGTGCAGTTCCATCCCACTGGCATCTATGGCGCGGGCTGCCTGATCACCGAGGGCTGTCGCGGCGAGGGCGGCTATCTCACCAACGCCGAGGGTGAGCGCTTCATGGAGCGCTACGCACCGAACGCCAAGGATCTCGCCAGCCGCGACGTCGTCAGCCGGGCGATGACGATCGAGATTCGCGAGGGCCGCGGCGTCGGGGCGAAGAACGATCACATCCACCTGCACCTGGAGCACCTGGGCGCCGAGGTGATCCATGAGCGGCTGCCGGGTATCGCCGAGACCGCCCGCATCTTCGCCGGGGTGGACGTCACCAAGGATCCGATTCCGGTACTGCCGACCGTGCACTACAACATGGGCGGCGTGCCGACCAATTATCACGGCGAGGTCGTGGCGCCGCGCGAGGGCGATCCGGACGCCGTGGTGCCGGGGCTGATGGCCATCGGCGAGGCGGCCTGTGTCTCGGTTCACGGGGCCAATCGCCTGGGATCGAATTCGCTGCTCGACCTGATCGTCTTCGGCCGTGCCGCGGCGCTGCGTGCCGCCGAGGTCGTGCCCAAGGGGCAGCCGCACAGGGCGCTGCCGGCGGCAGTGGCCAACGCCGGCATCGATCGTTTCGACGCGCTGCGTCATGCCGATGGCAGCCACAGCACGGCCGAGATCCGCGCCCAGATGCAGCACGTGATGCAGAACTATGCCGCCGTGTTCCGTACCGGCGAAACGCTGGCGGAAGGCCGTGAGCGGATCCTCGAAGTCGCCGCGATGCTGGATGACCTGAAGGTCACCGATCGGTCGCTGATCTGGAACAGCGATCTGGTCGAGACGATCGAGCTCGCCAACCTGCTCGGCAACGCCGTGACCACCATGGTGGCCGCCGGCAATCGCCAGGAGAGCCGCGGGGCCCACGCGCGCGAGGACTTCCCGGACCGCGACGACGAGCAGTGGATGAAGCACACCGTCATCTGGCTCGACGGCAGCGAGTCCACGATCGATTACCGTCCCGTGCACATGTACACCCTGACCGATCAGGTCGAGGTGGTTCCGCCCAAGCAGCGCGTCTACTGAGCCGCGCCAGAGGAGAATCCGACATGGCCCAGTTTCGCCTGCCCAAGAACTCCCGCATCACCGAAGGCAAGCACTTCCCGGCGCCGGCCGACGCGGGGCGCGTGCGTCGTTTCCGGATCTACCGCTACGATCCCGACAGCGGTCGCAACCCCCGCATGGATACCTACGACGTCGATCTGGACCGCTGCGGGCCGATGGTTCTCGACGCGCTGATCAAGATCAAGGACGAGATCGATCCCACGTTGACCTTCCGCCGCTCCTGCCGCGAGGGCATCTGCGGCTCCTGCGCCATGAACATCGGTGGCGGCAACGCCCTTGCCTGCACCCGTGCAATCGAGGATGTGGACGGCGAGGTGAACATCTATCCGCTGCCGCACATGCATGTGGTCAAGGATCTGGTGCCGGATCTGACGCAGTTCTATGCGCAGTACGCGGCGGTGGAGCCGTGGATGAAGACCGCCAGCGCCACCCCCCCGGATCGCGAGCGGCTGCAGAGCGTCGAAGAGCGGGAGAAGCTCGACGGCCTGTACGAATGCATTCTCTGTGCCTGCTGCTCCACCTCCTGCCCCAGTTATTGGTGGAACGATCGCTATCTGGGCCCCGCCGCCCTGCTGCAGGCCTATCGCTGGATCGCCGACAGCCGCGACGAGGGTACCGGCGAACGGCTGGATGCGTTGCAGGATCCCTACAAGCTCTATCGCTGCCACACGATCATGAACTGCACCAACACTTGCCCCAAGGATCTCAATCCGGCGCGCGCCATCGGCGAAATCCGCAAGCTCATGATCGAGCGCCGCTGAGCGGCGCCGGTGTCGGCGGAGCAGGCACGGCTGCGCTGGCGTTGCCGGCGCGGCACGCGAGAGCTCGATACGCTGCTGGCGCGTTATCTGGCGCATGGCCATGCGGCGGCACCGCCGGCCGAGCGGGCGCTGTTCGAGCGGCTGCTCGACCGGCAGGATCCGGAGCTGTTCGACTGGTTGACCGGCCGGGCGCCGCCGACGCCCGAGTTCGCTGCGCTTGTCGAGCGGATTCGCCAGCAGCCGGCACTTTGAGCTCGCGCGCTCGCGGCTCCTGGCCGGTGCGATCTTCGCGCTCGGTCTGACCTGTGCCGGTCTGCTCGGCCGGCAGCCCTGGCCGCTACCGCTCCGGCTCGTCGCCATCGTTATGCTGGCGGCCTTCCTCGGGGGCTGGCTGTGGCGCCGGTCGGGCAGTCGCCGGATCCGGCGACTGCAGGTCACCCGACACGGCTGGCGCCTGCACGAGGCGGGCGGGGCGACGCTGGCCGCCACCTTGCAGCCGGACAGCCTGCTGACGCGCCGGCTGCTGGTGCTGAACTTCCGTCTCGATGGGCGCCGCCGCTCCCGCGCGGTGGTGGTGCTGCCCGATTCCCTGCCGCCGGCCGAACGCCGACGACTGCTCGTGCTGGCCCGCTTCGACGACGGCGCCCACCGGCCGCCGCCGTAGCGCATCAGTCCCAGGCGCCGACCGCGGCGCCGGCCGCGAAGTCCGCCGGCACCAGCACGCTCGGCTGTGCCGGCAGATCCTCACGCGGGGCGGGGTAGTCCAGCGTGTAGTGCAGCCCGCGGCTCTCGCGCCGGCTCGCCGCGCAG
>JAASSS010000092.1 GCA_021767745.1 Pseudomonadota bacterium | reverse complement strand
CCGCACGCGCCGTTCCAGGTCGAGCAGCGATGCCGGCTGCTGCGCGATCGCTGCGTCGATCGCGGTGCCGGCATGGCCGCGTTCGGCGAGATAGCTGCGCGCCCGCTCGACCACGAACTCATACAGCGTGGCTTCGAGCGTATCCCCGGCCGTGACCGGCTGCAGCGCCACGGCTTCCCGCAGCAGCGCCGGCAGGTCGAGGTCGAGCTCGGCCTCCACGCAGATGCGCACGATGCCCAGCGCCGCCCGCCGCAGGGCGAAGGGATCCTTGTCGCCACTCGGACGCGCATCGATCGCGAAGATGCCGGCCAGGGTATCGAGCCGCTCCGCCAGCGCCAGCGCCCGCCCGGCGGCGCTGGCCGGTATCGGATCGCCCGCCTGCTGCGGCAGGTACTGCTCGCGCAGCGCGTGCGCCACCGGCGGCGGTTCACCCTGGGCCAGGGCATAGGCACAACCCATGACGCCCTGCAGCTCCGGAAATTCACCGACCATGGCCGTAAGCAGATCGGCCTTCGCCAGCTCGGCGGCGCGACTGGCAGCCGCGGTCTCGGCACCCACCGCCGGGGCCAACAGGCTGGCCAGACGCTGCACGCGTCCGCTCTTGTCCGCCAGCGAGCCGAGCCGGCGTTGGAAGACCACCTCCGCCAGCCGCGACCGCAGCTGCGCCAGCGGCGTCTTCAGATCCTGGCGGTAGAAGAATTCCGCGTCCGCCAGCCGCGGGCGGATCACGCGCTCGTTGCCGGCCTGCACGCGCGCCGGCTCGCGGCTCTCGATGTTGCTGAAGGTGACGAAGTGGGCCAGCAGGCCGCCGCCCTCGCCGCGCACCGGAAAATAGCGCTGATGGCCCTGCAACGTGGCGATCAGCACAGCCTCGGGCAGCTCCAGATAGCGGTGGTCGAAGCTGCCGGTGACCGGCACCGGCCATTCCACCAGCGCGGCGACTTCCGCCACCAGCGCCGGTGAACTCACCGGCCGTCCGCCGCAGTCGGCGGCGGCGCGCTCGACCTGCGTCTGGATCTGCGCCTCGCGCCGGTCCAGATCCGGCTCCACCCGGGCGGCGCGCAGGCACGCCTCGTATGCCGCCGGCGTCTCGATGGTGATCGGCTCGGGATGATGGAAGCGGTGTCCGTGGCTGCTCGGCCCGATCGGTACGCCCAGTAACTCGCCCTCGAGCATCTGCTCGCCGAAGCGCATGAGAGCCCAGTGCACCGGGCGCACGAAGGCGGCCTCGCCGGTGCCCCAGCGCATGGGGCGGGAAATCGGCAGCTGCGCCAGCGCCTCGGCGGCACAGGTCACCAGCAACGGTCCGAGTGGCCGTCCGCCCGTGCGCGCCCGGTAGGCGAGCCAGGTGCCCTTGTCGGTTTCCAGCCGCTCCAGCTCGTCGGGCCTGGCGCCCACCGAGCGAGCGAAGCCCTGCAGGGCTCGCGTCGGTGCGCCCGCCGCATCGAAGGCCGCAGCCAGTGCCGGGCCGCGCTTCAAGGTCTCGCCGCCCGGCTCTACCGTCGGCAACCCGCGCAGCCGGACGGCCAGCCGGCGCGGCGTGGCGAAACGCTCGACCGCGCGGGCCTGTACGCCCAGCCTCGCCAGTGCCGCCTCGAGGTTCTCGGCCAGCGCATCGCGCAGGCCGCGCAGCGCCTTCGGCGGCAGTTCCTCGGTCCCGATTTCCAGCAGTAGGTCGGCCTGCTCAGTCATGAGGGGCTCCCGGTTGTGCCGGCGCCAGCAGCGGGAAACCGAGGCGTTCGCGACTGGCCAGGTACGCCTCGGCCACGCCGCGCGCCATGCCGCGCACGCGCAGGATGTAGCGCTGCCGTTCGGTGACCGAGATCGCCTGCCGCGCATCGAGCAGGTTGAACCGGTGCGAGGCCTCGATCACCTGTTCATAGGCCGGCAGCGGCAGATCGGCGGCCAGCAGGGCCTCGCACTCGCGTTCGCAGTGATCGAAGGCCTGCAGCAGATCGGCGACCGTCGCCTGCTCGAAGTTGTACTGCGACATCTCCACCTCGTTCTGGTGGAAGATGTCGCCGTAGCGCACCGGCCCGGTCGGGGTCTGGGCCCAGACGAGATCGTAGACGCTCTGCACGTCCTGCAGGTACATCGCCAGCCGCTCCAGCCCGTAGGTGATCTCCCCGGCGACCGGCCGGCAGTCGAGACCGCCGACCTGCTGGAAATAGGTGAACTGGGTGACTTCCATGCCGTTCAGCCACACCTCCCAGCCAAGGCCCCAGGCCCCGAGGGTGGGCGATTCCCAGTTGTCCTCGACGAAGCGGATGTCATCGGTGAGCGGATCCAGACCCAGTGCGCGCAGTGAATCCACGTAGCGGGCCTGGATATCGAGCGGCGAGGGCTTCAGTAGCACCTGGAACTGGTAGTAGTGCTGCAGCCGGTTGGGATTGTCCCCGTAGCGACCGTCGGTCGGCCGGCGCGACGGTTGCACATAGGCCACATGCCAGGGCTCGGGCCCGATGGCCCGCAGGAAGGTGGCGGGGTGGAAGGTGCCGGCGCCGACCTGCATGTCCAGCGGCTGGGCGATCACGCAGCCCCGCTCGGCCCAGAACTGCTGCAGGCGCAGGATGAGATCCTGGAACGTCGCGGGCGTCGGCGGGTTCATGAGGCGCAATCGTCGGTCCGGGCAGGCCGGCGAGTATACCAATGCGCCCGCCGGTTGCGCCGCCGCACCGAAACAGTGCAATCAGTGCGCGCAACCCGACAGGGCGCACTGCATGAGTGCGGCCGCAGCAGTCCGGCGCAATTCGCTGCGGCGATTTCGTTATGCTGGCCATGGCACGCTACCTGCAACATGGTGGCGCACTGCGCCCTGGACGGGCGCCGGTCCCGTCATGCCCATAGCTTTGGAGGAATTCGATGTCGGCTAGCGACGTGATGAAGCTGATGAAGGATAAGGACGTCCAGTTCGTGGACTTCCGATTCACCGATACGCGCGGCAAGGAGCAGCACGTCACGGTGCCGGCCAAAACGGTGTCGGAGGACGTCTTCGAGGAAGGCAAGATGTTCGATGGCTCCTCCATCTCCGGCTGGAAGGGCATCAATGAGTCGGACATGATCCTGATGCCGGACGCCAGCACCGCGGTGCTCGACCCGTTCATGGAGGAGGTCACCCTGCACCTGCGGTGCGATGTGGTCGAGCCCTCCACCATGGAAGGCTATGACCGCGACCCCCGTTCCGTGGCCAAGCGGGCCGAGGCCTATCTGGCCTCCACCGGCATCGGCGACACGGCCTACTTCGGGCCGGAGAACGAATTCTTCATCTTCGATGATGTGCGCTTCGGCGCGGACATCTCCGGTGCCTTCTACAAGATCGACTCGGAAGAATCGGCCTGGAACACCGAGAAGGTCTACGAGGATGGCAACCTCGGCCATCGGCCGCGCGTGAAGGGCGGCTATTTCCCGGTGCCGCCGGTGGACGCGCTGCACGACATGCGTGGCGCCATGTGCATCGCGCTGGAAGAGATGGGCATGGACGTCGAGGTGCACCACCACGAGGTGGCGACCGCCGGTCAGTGCGAGATCGGCGTGGCCTTCCGCACGCTGGTGAAGAAGGCCGACGAGGTGCAGAACCTCAAGTACGTCATCATGAACGTGGCACATGGCTACGGTAAGACCGCCACCTTCATGCCGAAGCCGCTGGTCGGCGACAACGGCAGTGGCATGCATGTGCACCAGTCGATCGCCAAGGACGGGTCGAACACCTTCGCCGGCGATCTCTACGGCGGGCTGTCGGAAACGGCGCTGTACTACATCGGCGGCCTGATCAAGCACGCGCACGCGGTGAACGCCTTCACCAACGCCAGCACCAACAGCTACAAGCGCCTGGTGCCTGGCTTCGAGGCGCCGGTGATGCTGGCCTACTCGGCCCGCAACCGCAGCGCGTCGGTGCGCATCCCCTGGGTGTCCAGCCCCAAGGCCCGCCGCATCGAGGTGCGCTTCCCGGACTCGACGGCCAATCCGTATCTGGCCTTCGCCGCGATGCTCATGGCCGGTCTGGACGGCATCAAGAACAAGATCCATCCGGGCGACGCCATGGACAAGGATCTCTACGATCTGCCGCCGGAAGAGGAAAAGCAGATCCCGCAGGTCGCCTTCTCGCTGGAGCAGGCCCTGAACGGCCTGGACGCCGATCGGGAGTTCCTGACCGCCGGCGGCGTGTTCACCGATGACATGATCGATGCCTACATCGCGCTCAAGATGGAAGACGTTACGCGTCTGCGCATGACGACCCACCCGGTCGAGTTCGACATGTACTACAGCGTCTGACCGACCCTCGCCGCACGCGCCCCGTCCGTCAGGTGGCGGGGCGCCCGGCGCACCCGGCGCCGATACTGCATTCATGACCGCTCGTCTCCTACTCGCGCTCGCGCTGCTGCCTACCGCCACGGCCACGGCCGAGGTGTATCGCTGGGTGGATGAGCAGGGCACCGTGCACTTCAGTGACGAGCCGCCGGCCGCCGGTGCCGAGCCCATGCCGCTGAAATCGCCGGCGGTGGTGAGTGTGCCATCGCCGACGCAGGGCGCGGCCCAGGGCAGTGCGGCGCGGCAGGGTGAAGACGAGGCAGAGGGCGCATCGGCTTACAAGGCGCTCGAGATCACCGCGCCGAGTGAGGGCGAGATCATCTTCCAGACCCTGCCCGTGGTGGAGGTGGCCTTCGAGCTGTCACCGGCGCTGCAGGTCGGTGCGGATCATCGGGTCGCGATCGTGCTGGATGGCGAGCCGGTCGCCGAGACGCGTAACGCTGGCACCACGATCACCGATGTGCTGCCCGGGCCACATACCGTCGCGGCGCAGGTGCTCGATGCCGAGGGACGCCGTCTGATCGGCTCGCCGCCGGTGTCGTTCTTCGTGCGCCGGCGATCCGCCATCGCAGGTCCGAACCCGCCGGGCGTGAATCCGCCGGCGGTCTCCGCACCCGCCTTCCCGCGCGCGCCATAACGCTGCACCATAGTGGTGCCGCGGGTACCGGTCGCTATCAGCCGGCGGCCGGGATCAGCGCCATTTTCCGATCGTTTCCTGACCGATTTCTGGCCCGAGTTTTGCAATGCCGCGCGCATGAACGCGGCGGCCCATCATTCGGGGACAATCTCACAAGGATTGCCTATGCCGCGTCCGGAGCAACTGTTGGACCTGCTCGTGACGGCGGTCGTCTTCCTCGACGACGAGCTGTGCGTGCGCTACGTCAATTCGGCGGCGGAAAGCCTGCTGCGCAAGAGCGCCAACCACTGTCTGCACCGGCCGCTCGACCGGCTCCTGCCGGAGTGGACCGAACTTGCCGATCGGCTGGCCCATGCCCTGCACACCGGTGCGCCCTACACCGAGCGCGAACGGGTACTGCGCACCGACGGCGAGCATCCCGTGGTGATCGACTGCATCGTCTCACCGGTGTGGATCGAGGGCATGGCACCGGGGCTGGTCGTGGAGCTGGTGCAGATCGACCGGCACCTGCGCATCTCGCGCGAGGAAAGTCTGCTGGCGCAGCAGCAGGCGGCCCGCGCCATCGTGCGAGGCCTGGCGCACGAGATCAAGAATCCGCTCGGCGGGCTGCGTGGCGCCGCGCAACTGCTGGATGCCCAGCTCAGCCAGCCCTCGCTGCGCGATTACACGCAGGTCATCATGGGCGAGGCGGACCGGCTGCAGGCGCTGGTGGATGCACTGCTCGGCCCCAATCGCATGACGCCCCGGCGGCTCACCAACATCCACGAGGTGACCGACAGGGTGCGGCGCCTGTTGGCCGCGGAGGTAGGTGATGAGGTCGCGATCCGCTGCGACTACGACCCCAGCCTGCCGCCGGTACAGGCCGATCCGGATCAGCTGATCCAGGCGCTGCTGAACGTCATGCGCAACGCCGTGCAGGCGTTGGCGCCGCAGGCCGCGCGCGGCGAGCCGGCGGAGATCGTCCTGCGCACCCGCAGCCAGCGGCAGGTCACCCTCAATCAGCAGCGCCACCGCATCGCCATCCGGACCGACGTCATCGACAACGGCCCGGGCATTCCCCCCGAGAGGATCGAGCAGATTTTCTATCCCATGGTTACCACCCGCGCCGACGGCAGCGGCCTTGGCCTTGCCATCGCCCACGATCTGATCAGCCGGCATGGCGGCACGCTGGAATGCGTGTCGCAACCCGGTCAGACCCGCTTCACGATGCTGCTACCGGCTGCCGATGAGTAGCGAGCCGATCGATGTCTGGATCGTCGATGACGATCGGTCCATGCGCTGGGTGCTGGCCAAGGCGCTGCAGCAGGAAGGCATGCAGACCCAGAGCTACGAGCAGGCCGAACGGCTGCTGAGCGACCTGCGTCAACAGACGCCGGATGTGATCGTCACCGACATCCGCATGCCGGGCATGGACGGTCTCGAACTGCTGCAGCGCATCCACGAGCACCATTCGGACCTGCCGGTCATCGTCATGACGGCGCATTCGGATCTGGACAGCGCCGTGGCGTCCTATCAGGGCGGCGCCTTCGAATATCTGCCCAAGCCCTTCGACCTGTTCGACGCGGCGGCGCTGGTGCGCCGGGCACATCGGCATCGGCTGGAGAAGGCCCGCGGGGCGCCGCGCCCGGCCGCGCCCGATCACAATGCCGCCATCATCGGCGAGGCACCGGCGATGCAGGAGGTGTTCCGCGCCATCGGCCGGCTCAGCCGCTCGCACATCACGGTGTTGATCAACGGCGAGTCGGGCACCGGCAAGGAACTGGTGGCCCAGGCACTGCATCGACACAGCCCGCGGGCCGAACAGCCCTACATCGCCCTGAACATGGCGGCGATCCCGCGCGATCTGCTGGAATCGGAGCTCTTCGGCCACGAACGGGGCGCCTTCACCGGCGCGCAGGCCCTGCGTCGCGGGCGCTTCGAACAGGCGGACAAGGGCACGCTGTTTCTCGACGAGATCGGGGACATGCCGGCGGAACTGCAGACCCGGCTGCTGCGCGTGCTGGCGGACGGCCAGTTCTACCGCGTCGGCGGCCACGTGCCGTTGCAGGTGGACGTCCGTATCGTCGCCGCCACGCACCAGAACCTTGATCAGCTGGTGCGCAGCGGACGCTTCCGCGAGGATCTCTACCACCGGCTGAACGTGATCCGCATCAATCTGCCGCCGCTGCGGGAGCGCCACGAGGACATCCCGCTGCTGCTGCACTATTTCCTCAAGCGGGCGGCCGAGGAACTCGGCATCGAACCGAAGAGCCTGCGGCCGAACGTTGAAGCCTATCTGTGCCGGCAGGAATGGCCGGGTAATGTCCGCCAACTGGAGAATACCTGCCGCTGGCTGACCGTCATGGCCTCGGGGCGGGAGGTGCACATGGACGACCTGCCCCCGGAACTGCGCCAGCGACAGCACGAGGTCGGGCCGATCGACCACGGTTGGGAGCAGGCGCTGCGGGCATGGGCCGACCAGCGGCTGTCCAGCGGGGCAGAGAGCCTACTCTCCTCGGCGACACCCGCCTTCGAGCGCATCATGATCGAGGCGGCGCTGCAGCAGACGGGCGGACGGCGTCAGGAAGCGGCGCGGCTGCTCGGTTGGGGCCGCAATACTCTGACGCGCAAGATCAAGGAACTCGAGCTGCCGGACACCGGCGACGCCTGAGCGTCGCCGTGTGGGTCAGGGCT
>JAASSS010000011.1 GCA_021767745.1 Pseudomonadota bacterium | reverse complement strand
CCGTCGGTATTGTCGCCGGTCAGCGGACCGTCGGCCCAGGCCAGCGTGTTCACCGCCCCAGCCTGCTCGGCCCGCGGCGAGACCTGCTCGGCCAGGGCGTAGGCCTCCTGCTTGTAGGGCACCGTCACGTTCAGCCCGGCCCCGCCGGTCTGCCGGAACTGCCGCACCACGTGGGCGAAATCGCCCGGCGGCGCATCGATCGTCTCGTAGCTGAGCACCCGGCCGAGCTGTGTCGCGAACGCCTGGTGGATCAGCGGCGACTTGCTGTGCGCCACCGGATGGCCCACCACCGCGTAGCGCGCCGTCATGCGCCCTCGTCCAGCCAGGCCAGGACCTGCGGGGCGAAGTAGGTCAGCACTGCGTCGGCGCCGGCCCGGCGCAGACAGAGCAGCGATTCCATGACCACGGCACGCTCGTCCAGCCAGCCTTGCGCGGCGGCGGCCTTGAGCATCGCGTATTCGCCGCTGACCTGGTAGGCGAACACCGGCACCCGGAAGTGATCCTTCACCTGCCGCACCACGTCCAGATACGGCAGGCCCGGCTTGACCATCACTGCATCGGCGCCCTCGGCAAGATCCAGCGCGACCTCCTGCAGCGCCTCGTCGAGGTTCGCCGGATCCATCTGATAGGTCTTCTTGTCCGCCTTGCCCAGTCCAGCCGCCGAACCCACGGCCTCGCGGAAGGGCCCGTAGAAGCCCGAGGCATACTTGGCGGCGTAGGCGAGGATGCCGGTGCGCACGTAGCCGCCCTGCTCGAGCGCCTCCCGGATGGCGCCGATGCGCCCGTCCATCATGTCCGACGGTGCGACGATGTCGGCACCGGCCTGCGCGTGGGAGAGCGCCTGGCGGACCAGCATCGTCACGGTCTGGTCGTTCAGCACCTCGCCGCCGGGGCCGAGCACCCCGTCCTGCCCGTGCGTGGTGTAGGGGTCGAGAGCCACGTCGGTGATGACGCCGAGCTGCGGAAAGGTCGCCTTGAGCTGACGGACCGCCCGCTGTACCAGGCCGTCGGCCTCACAGGCGATCTCACCCTCCGGCGTCTTGCGCAGCGGATCGATCGAGGGGAAGAGCGCCACGGCCGGCAGGCCGCGCTCAACGAGCGGTGCCAGATCCGCCACCAGGCAGTCGAGCGAGCGGCGCTCGACGTCCGGCATCGCGCCGATCGGCTCCCGGCGATTCTCGCCCTCGACGATGAACACCGGGTAGATGAGGTCATCCGCCGCGAGGCGATGCTCGCCCACCAAGCGCCGGGAGAACGCCTGCTGGCGCAGGCGCCGCAGCCGCGTTGCCGGGAAGCGCCGCGTCATCCGCGTGTCCCGCCAAATCCGGCAAGACCCGCGCCGACGAAGGCGCCGGGGGCAGGCTGGGGTCTCACGCCGGCTTGCGGCCCTGGAAGATGCCGTAGTGCCACAGGCCGCGGTTCAGCGCGAACCACTGGCGGTGCACGGCGCGCACGTTGCCATCCTGCGTATCACTGCGAATCCGAAGGAACTTCAGGATCTTGCCGCCCCAGCGGGACAGCATGGCGTACGTGTACAGTCGCTTCGCGCTTGGCCGGACGTGCTCGGTCGCATCCTGCATGCTGATCTCGTCGAAGCCGGTCTCCTCCAGCCCCGCGCGGAAATCGCCGCTGTAGGCCAGTGCCTTCACCGACCAGCCATGCACCCATTCGTCCATCAGCTGCTGTTCATCGGGCGCGAAGTCCGCCTTGGCAGCAAAGAAGTCCGCCAGGATCAGGCGACCGCCGGGCTTGAGCACCCGATAGGCCTCGCGGATGAAATCCCGCTTGTCCTCGGCATGGCAGACCGCCTCCACGGCCCAGACGACATCGAAGCTGGCGTCCGGATAGCCGGTCGCGGTGAAGTCGCGACGCTCGAAGCGTACCTTGTCGGCGACGCCGTGCTTGCGGGCGTTGGCGGCGGCGCTGTCGACCTGCTTCTGGCTGAGCGTGATGCCGGTCACTTGGCAGCCCTGCTCCCGGGCCAGCCAGATGGCACTGCCGCCGACGCCGCAGCCGGCATCGAGCACCACATCGTCGGCCGTGATGCCGGCCCGCTCGGCGAGGATCTGGTTCTCCCGCAGCAACGCGTCGGAAACCCCCTTGGTGGTTTCATCCCAGTAGCCGTAGTGCAGCGCCATGCAGCGATCGAGCCGCCACAGCATGCGATAGTCGATCTCGCAGCTGTCGTAGTAGTCGATGATCGCGCTTTCGTAATCTTTTCCGGTATTGGCTGCCATGCCTGCCCCTCCACACAGCCTCTCGCTTCTGCGGCCGAACAGTGCCGCGCCGGCAGGAAGATTGCAAGCGAGCGGGATCAGGCGCGCAGGCGCGCCGGTTCGGCTTCGTCGAGGTAGCGCACGCCCGGCAGGACGCAGGCGCGAATCGCCCGTTGCAGTGCCTCGATGGCCGCGGCGCGCGGGAAACTGGTACGCCAGGCCAGGGCTACCCGGCGAGAGGGCGGCTGACCGGCGAAGGGTCGGACGAGCAGCATCTCGTTGCTGCCGTTGCTGATCATCGAGGTGGCCGGCAGTACCGTCACCCCGAGGCCACTGGCGACCATGTGGCGGATCGTGTCCAGACTGCTGCCCTCGAGGCCACGCTGCACGCCGCCGCCACTCTCACTGCCGAGGCAGTCCGGGCAGGAAGCGAGCACCTGATCGCGGAAGCAGTGGCCATCGCCCAGCAGCAGCAGGTTCTCGCCGGCCAGATCGTTGCCGGGAATGTGCTCGCGCTTGCGCCACGCATGCTGGGCGGGAAAGACCACCACGAAGGGCTCCTCGTAGATCGCCCAGGTCTGCACCATCGGCTGCTGATAGGGCAGCGAGATGATGATCGCGTCCAGATCCCCGTGGCGCAGACGCTCGGTGAGCACATGCGTGTAGTTCTCTTCGATCTGCAGCGGCATGCGTGGCGCCAGCGCGGCCAGTTGCGGGATCAGGTGTGGCAGCAGGTAGGGGCCGATCGTGTAGATCGCCCCGATCCGCAGGGGGCCGGCGAGCTGATCCCGGCCGGCCTCGGCGATCGCCTTGACGGCCGCCGCCTCTTCGAGCACCCGGCTCGCCTGATCGACCACCCGCTCGCCGATCTCTGTGAGCGTGATCTCCATGCGGCCACGTTCGAACAGGCTGACGCCGAGTTCCTCCTCCAGCTTGCGGACGGCGACACTGAGGGTTGGCTGGCTGACGAAGCAGGATTCAGCGGCGCGCCCGAAGTGCCGTTCCCGGGCCACGGCGACGACATAGCGCAGCTCGGTGAGCGTCACCGGCTACACCGGTTCCCATACCGGGACATGACGGGCAGGCGACATCGACCGCTGGCAAGCATATTGCACCGTTACGGATCAGCTCACCCCACTGAACACCATTCCAGGTGCCTTTTCAAGTCGCCCCGCCGCCTGGCGGCGACAGCCAGTCCCGCGGCTGCAGGCACGCATACAGCGCAGCCTCAGCACTGCCCGGCTCCGGCTGCCAGTCATAGCGCCAGCGGACCTCCGGTGGCAGCGACATCAGGATCGATTCGGTGCGCCCACCCGACTGCAGCCCAAACAGCGTGCCACGGTCGTAGACCAGGTTGAACTCGACGTAGCGGCCCCGCCGGTAGAGCTGGAAGTCCCGCTCGCGCTCGCCGTAGGGCGTATCGCGCCGGCGGCTCAGGATCGGCTCGTAGGCGGGCCAGAAGTGATCGCCCACGCTGCGCAGGAAGGCAAAGCTGCGCTCGAAGGGCCATTCGTTGAGATCATCGAAGAACAGGCCGCCCACGCCCCGCGTCTCGCGCCGGTGCGGCAGATAGAAGTAGCGGTCGCACCAGTCCTTGAAGCGGGGATAGACGGTCTCGCCGAAGGGCACGCAGGCGGCGCTGGCCTGCGTGTGCCAGTGACGGATGTCCTCCTCGAACGGGTAGTAGGGCGTGAGGTCGAAGCCGCCGCCGAACCACCAGATCGGCGGCTCCCCTTCCTGCTCGGCGACAAACAGCCGCACGTTCGCATGCGTGGTGGGCACGTAGGGGTTGCGGGGATGGAACACCAGCGAGACACCCATCGCGGTAAAGCGCCGGCCCGCCAGCTGCGGGCGGTGCGCGGTCGCCGCGGCCGGCATGCCGGCGCCGCTGACCTCGCTGAAGTTGATGCCCGCCTGTTCGAACACCTCGCCGCCGGCGAGCACCCGTGTCTGGCCGCCGCCGCCGCCCTCGCGCTGCCAGCGTTCGCGTCGGAAGCGCCGGCCGTCGGCTTGCTCCATCGCCTCGGTCAGCGTTTCCTGCAGCCCCTGCAGGTAGGCACGCACACCGTCGATGTCGATCGTCTGGTCCATCGCTGACTCCTCGGGATCCCGCGGCGGATTGTGCGCGTCGGCAGGCGGTGGCGGCTGACCTGCATCAAGGTCGCGGCAGCGATCAGGAACCGCGCAGCAGCCGGCCGTCGCGCGCGTCGCGAATCGTGGTGGGGGCCGCCGACGGGTCGGTCGACCCCGGCAGCGTGAAGTCGATCAGCCGGCCGAGCGCGTGCTCCACCTCCACCGCCGTCCGCGCCGGCGTTGCGCCGCGCCGGTTCGCGCTGGTCGAAACCAGCGGACGGCCGAACCGGCGCACCAGCGCCGCGGCAAGCGGATGGGCGCTCACGCGCAGCGCGATAGTACCGTCCTCGGCCTGCACCCCCGGCGGTACCCCCGGGCCGGCCGGGCAGACCCAAGTGTAGGGGCCCGGCCAATCGCGCTGCATCTGCACCCGCTGCGCCGCCGGGATTTCGCCGATCAGCGCCAGCGCCGCGTCCACCTCGGGCACCAGCAGGATGAAGCCCTGTGCCGCCGGCCGCTGCTTGATGTCGCGGACGCGCGCGAGCGCTGCCGGCTGCCAGGGATCGCAGCCGATGCCGTAGACCGCCTCGGTGGGATAGGCGAGCACGCCGCCGGCGACGAGCGTTGCCACCGCCGCCTCGAGCGCGGCGGCTGCCTCGTTCATGCCGGTGTCTTGGCCCGGCCGGTCCGCTTGCGGCCCCGCCGGGCGCCCTTGGCCGGCGCGGCGGCCAGCAGTTCGCGGCATTCCTCGAGCGTGAGCGACTCGGCCTCGCGATCCTTCGGCACTCTGGCGTTCTTGTCGCCGTCGGTGATGTACGGTCCATAGCGACCACGCAGGATCGAGATGCCCGCCTCCTCGAAGTGGGCGATCACCCGCGCGGCATCGGCGGCCTTCTTCTCCCGCACCAGCTCGAGCGCCCGCGGCAGATCGATCTGATAGGGATCGTCGCCCTCCTTGAGTGAGACGAACTTGCTGCCGTACTTCACGTAGGGCCCGAAGCGACCGATGTTCGTGCTCACCGGCTCGCCCTCCGGCGTCTCGCCGAGCTGCCGTGGCAGCTTGAACAGCTCCAGCGCCTCCTCGAGCGTGATCTTGTCCAGGCTCTGGCCGCGCCGCAGGCTGGCGAAGCGCGGCTTCTCCTCGTCGTCCTTGCTGCCGATCTGGGCGAACGGCCCGTAGCGCCCGAGCCGCACGCTCACCGGCTTGCCGCTCTTCGGATCGGTGCCGAGCTCGCGCGCCTGTGCCACGTCGCTGCGGCTGACGGTCTCGTGCGTGACCTCCACCTGCTCACGGAATGGCTGCCAGAACTCCTCCAGCAGCGGCACCCATCGCTTCTCGCCGCGGGAGATCGCATCGAGCTGGTCCTCCAGCCGGGCGGTGAACTCGTAATCCACGTACTGGGTGAAGTACTGCGTCAGGAAGCGGGCGACGATCCGGCCGACGTCGGTCAGGAAGAATCGCCGGCCCTCCAGCTGCACGTACTCGCGATCCACCAGCGTGGAGATAATGCTGGCGTAGGTGGACGGCCGGCCGATGCCGAACTCCTCCAGCGCCTTGACCAGGCTGGCCTCGGTGTAGCGCGGCGGCGGCTCGGTGAAGTGCTGGTCGGCGAGCACGTCGCGCAGCTCGATCCGCTCCCCCTCCGCCAGTGCCGGCAGGTCGCGATCCTCGTCCTCGTCGCTCTTCTCGTCGCGCCCTTCCTGATAGACGGCGATGAAGCCGGGCGAGACCAGCGTCTGTCCAGTCGCGCGGAACAGATCGTCCGAGCCGGTGCCGGCCGCCAAGTCCACTGCCACGGTGTCGTAGAGCGCCGGCTGCATCTGGCTGGCGACGGTCCGCTTCCAGATCAGCTCGTAGAGCCGCAGCTGATCCGGGCTCAGCCGCGCCTTCAGCGCCGCCGGATCGCGGAATACATCCGTCGGGCGGATTGCCTCGTGCGCCTCCTGAGCGTTCTTGGAGCGGGTCTTGTAGACCCGCGGCTGATCCGGCAGGGCCTCGGCGCCGTAGCGCTCGCCGATCAGGCGGCGCAGGGCGGTGAGGGCGTCGCCGCTGAGCACCACCGAGTCCGTCCGCATGTAGGTGATCAGGCCGACGGTCTCGCCGCCGATGTCGATACCCTCGTAGAGATCCTGCGCGGTGCGCATGGTCTTGCGGGCCGTGAAGCCCAGCTTGCGCGCGGCTTCCTGCTGCAGGGTCGAGGTAATGAAGGGAGGACTGGGATTGCGTCGGCGCTGCTTGCGCTCCACGGACACGACCTGCAGCCAGCCCTCGGCGACCTGCAGCAGGTGCGCCCGGGCCGCCTCGGCGGCGGCGGCATCGGTCAGCGAGAACTGCTCGACCTTCTCACCACGCAGTCGCGCCAGCCGGGCGGCGAAGCCCCGGTCGTCCTTCGCGGCATCGGCCGCCACCGTCCAGTATTCGCGCGGCTCGAAGGCGTCGATCTCATCCTCACGCTCCGCGATCAGCCGCAGCGCCGGACTCTGTACCCGCCCGGCGGACAGCCCACGCTGGACCTTGCGCCACAACAGCGGCGAGAGGTTGAAGCCGACGAGATAATCCAACGCCCGTCGCGCCTGCTGCGCATCGACGAGGTCGCCCGAGACGGTGCGCGGATGGGCGATGGCCTCGGCCACGGCGCGGCGGGTGATCTCGTGGAACACCACACGCTGCACGGGCTTGTCGCCCAGCACGCCCCGCTCGTTCAGCAGCTGCAGCAGATGCCAGGCGATCGCCTCACCCTCGCGGTCCGGGTCAGTCGCCAGCAGCACGGCATCGGCGTCACGCGTGGCCTTGGCGATGGCGTTGACGTGCTTCTCGTTGCGTTCGATGGGGGCATAGCGCATCAGGAAGCCGTGTTCGGGATCGACCGCCCCTTCCTTCGGCACCAGATCGCGCACATGGCCATACGAGGCCAGCACCTGGTAATCCTTGCCGAGGTACTTGTTGATGGTCTTCGCCTTGGCCGGCGATTCCACAATCACGAGTTTGGTCATGACGATGCCGTGCGGCAGCCGACTCCTGAAGATGCGCGAATTGAAGGGATGGTCACCGACGACGGCCTCGCGGCCGCCGGCCTAGTGGAACAGGCCGATCTGGTTCTCGAAGACCAGATCCTCCATCCAGGCGTAGGTGGCCTCCTGGCCCGGCAGGTTGAACAGGACCATGAGGATGACCCACTTCACCTGCTCCAGCGCGACTTCCTCGTCATCGAGCGCCATGGCGCGTTCGATGACGATTTCCCGATGGGTCGGATCGAGGATGCCGTGCTGGCAGAGATAGAGAATGAAGCCGCGGGACTCGACGTCCAGACGCTCGAGCTCCGGCCCGGAGAACACGCGAACCGCCTGCTCGGCATTCGCGTTCGACTCGCTCAGGCCCGCCCGGTGGGCCGCCAGCCCATCGAGCCAGTCCAGCGCGCCGCTGATCTCCCCGTCCCGGAAACCCGCCTGTTCGAGCTCGAGCACCAGATCGTCACGATCCGGCTCCCATTCCGTGTCTTCGTCCATGTAGTTGTCGAAGAGATAGATGAGCACATCCAGGACGTTTTCTTTCATTCACTCCGACCCTTGGACGACGCGGCTGTACAGGCCACCCGGAATGGCAAGCACATGCCCCTGAAGCTCGAGTTCCAGCAGGATGGAGGAAAGGGCATCGACCGTCAACGCCGTCCGGGCGACCAGCACATCGACGCTCACCGGCTCGAAACCCATGGCCTGCAGCGTGTGCCGGGCCGGTGCGGACAGCGTCGGATCCGCAGCCGGAACGACGTGCGCCGGGGCGGGCGATGCCGGCTCCAGCTGCCGGCCGAGCGCCGGCAGCTCGGCCAGTACCTCGCTCGCCGTTTCCACCAGCACAGCGCCCTGGCGCAACAGGCGGTGGCAGCCTCGCGCCAGTGGATTGCGGATCGAACCCGGCACCGCGAACACCTCCCGGCCCTGTTCGGCCGCCAGCCGTGCCGTGATGAGTGAGCCGCTACGCTCGGCGGCTTCCACCACCAGCACGCCGTGCGCCAGGCCGCTGAGGATACGGTTACGACGGGGGAAGTTCGCCGGCAGCGGCGGCGTGCCCGGCGGAAACTCGGTCACCAGGGCGCCTTCGGCCACTATCCGCCGCGCGAGCCCGGCGTGCCGCGCCGGGTAGATGCGGTCCGGGCCGGCGCCGCAAACGGCCAGGGTCGAACCCTGTGCCGCCAGCGCCCCCTCGTGCGCCGCCGCATCGATGCCGATGGCCAGGCCGCTGGCGATCGTCAGGCCGCTGCGGGCCAGCGCCCGGGCGAAGTCACACGCGGTCCGCTGGCCCTCCGGGGTAGGGCGCCGGCTGCCGACGATGGCGATCGACGGCGTGTGCAGTGCGGCCGGATCGCCGGTGACGAACAGCAGCGGCGGCGGGTCGGGGATCTCCGCCAGCAGCGCGGGATAGTCCGGCTGACCCTGCAGCAGCAGATGATGTGCCGGCGCCTCGAGCCAGCGCAGGTCCTGGTCCACCTGCTGCCAGGGTGGCGCGCGCAGCCGTTCCACCCACACCGGGCCGAGCCCGGCCGCCCGCCAGCCCTCCTCGCCGGCGGCGAATACTGCCTCCGGTGTCCCGAAGCGGGCGACGAACCGGGCGTAGGCCGCCGGACCGACGCGCGGCAACCGCATCAGTGCGAGCGCGGCCCGCAGCCGCGCCGGGGCGATGCTCAGCTGTCCGCGGCGAGCGGGCTGCGCACCAGGTCGCCGGCGTAGATGCTGCTCGGCGCCGTCATCACCAGGGCGTAGCTCACCCGCTCGAAGGTCTGGAAGACCAGCAATTCGCCGCCCGGCCGCGGCGGCAGCGACACGAAGTCCGCCGCCACCGGATCGAACATCACCTCCGCGTTCTCGAAGGTCTGCAGCACGTGACCGGCCTCAAGGCCGTCGCGCTCGCCGAGGTTCACCACCACGATGCCGTACTGGCCGACCTGCGAGACACCCTGATACAGCGAGATCACCAGACCGGCCGCCGGCGCCGGCGCCGGCCGCGGCGCGACGGCGCCCGGGCGGACCGTGGCCGCTACCGGCACCAGTCGGTCTCCCGCCGCCATCTCCCGCCGGCTGGCGGTGATGCGCCCGATGGCGGGATCCCCCCGCTCGGTGAGCATCAGCTTGCCGAGGAAGGCGGTTTCGAAGCCGAGCAGTTCCTCGGTGACCGGGTCGATCAGCGGCGGCCCCGGACGCACCACCTGATAGAGCCCGCCGACCGGCGTGTCCTCCACGCCGCGCAGATAAACCTGATCATTGGCGCCGAGGATCAGCTGCTCGGCCATGTAGGGGCGCAGGATGTACGGTGCGCTCGCCAGCTCGCCGGCGGCGACGATGCGCGGTTCGGCCAGGAACGGCGCCAGCGCCTCGTAGGGCAGCAACGGCACAGGCTCAACCAGCGGTTCCCGCCGGACCTGGGGTGAGAGACGGCGGCCGCGACGCACTTGCATGCGGGTGCGGCCATCGACTTGGACCAGCTCGACGACATCGCCCGGATAGATCAGATGCGGATTCTCGATCGCCGGGTTCGCCCGCCAGACCTGAGGCCAATACCAGGGCTCGGGCAGGAACCGGCCGGCGATCCCCCACAGGGTATCCCCGCGACGCACCACATATTCACGTGGTGCATCGGGACGCACCGCCGCGATGCCGCGAACAGGCTCGCGTGTCAGCGCATCGACCGCTGCCGGCCCGGCAGCGGGACCGGCAGCTCGCTCGGCCACAGGAGCCGGAGGCACCGCGAGCGCGGCATCGAAGCCGATGCCGGCGGTATCCTCGACCGGGGCCGTCGCCGGGGCCGGCCCCGGCGGACTGGCCACGCAACCGGCCAGTGCCAGCGCCAGCCACGGCCAGGCGCGGCGGGCCACGGCCCCGATTGAATCCCGGCCCTGAGGCCTTATCGTAGTCGCAGGCAAGCGCAGGGCTCGCTTATAATTGACGGTTAGCACGTGCTCGGTCTGCCGATCCGGTTCGAGAGCCAACGGCCATGACGGCCTCCGCCCTGTTAACGGCTCCCGACACGTAAAGATTTAGGTGCACTGCGATGGCATTACGAGAGATTCTGCATTTCCCCGATCGGCGACTGCGCGAAGTCGCCCGACCCGTGGCGACGGTCGACGGCGAAATCCGCCAGCTCGTCGACGACATGCTCGAGACGATGTACGACGCCAACGGCATCGGCCTCGCCGCCATCCAGATCGGCGTACCCCACCGGGTCGTGGTGATCGACATCTCCGAGGGTCGTGACCAGCCGCTGTGCCTGATCAACCCGGAACTGGTCGAGACCAGCGGCGAGGTGAGCAGCGAGGAAGGCTGCCTCTCCGTACCCGGCTACTACGAGAGCGTCCAGCGCGCCGCCGAGATCCGGGTGCGGGCACTGGATCGTGACGGCCAGCCCGTGGAGTTCGCGGCCGACGAGTTGCTGGCGATCTGTGTGCAGCACGAGATCGACCACCTCGACGGCAAGCTGTTCGTCGACTACCTCTCCGACCTCAAGCGCCAGCGCATTCGCAAGAAACTGCAGAAGACGCAGCGTTCGAGCCCCGGCCAGGCCGCGACGGCCTGACGTCCGATACCAGCCACCAGATTCCCTGATGCGGATCGTGTTCGCCGGCACGCCGGCCTTCGCCGTGCCGGCGCTGGCGGCGCTGCTGGCGGCGGGTCAGCGCGTGGTCGGCGTGCTCACCCAGCCGGACCGGCCTGCCGGACGTGGCCGGCGTCTGCAGGTCAGCCCGGTGAAGCAGCTGGCACTGGCGCACGGGCTGCCGGTCCAGCAGCCCACCAGCCTGCGCGCCGCCGAGGCCGAAGCCGAACTCGCGGCCCTCGCTCCGGAGCTGATGGTCGTGGTCGCCTACGGGCTGCTCCTGCCGCCGGCCGTCCTGGCGTTGCCGCGCCACGGCGGCATCAACATCCATGCCTCGCTGCTGCCGCGCTGGCGCGGGGCGGCGCCGATCCAACGTGCGATCCTGGCGGGCGACGCGGTCACCGGCATCAGCCTGATGCAGATGCAGGCCGGCCTCGACACCGGACCGGTGCTGGCGCGACGGGAAACGCCGATCACCGCCACCGACACCACCCCCGCGTTGCACGACCGGCTGGCCCAGCTGGGTGCCGAGGCGCTGGTGGCGCTGTTGCCGCGGCTGGCGGCCGGCCAGGTCCGGGCGCAGCCGCAGGACGACGCGCTGGCCACCTACGCCGCCAAGCTCGACAAGGCCGAGGCACGGATCGACTGGCGGGCACCGGCGGTGGCGATCGATCGGGCGGTACGCGCCTACCAACCGTGGCCGGTTGCCCACACCGCCTGCGAGGGCACTGTCCTGCGCCTGTGGCGGACACGTGTGGCGACGGACCATGCGCTGGCGGCCCCGGGGCACCTGCAGGTGCAGGCGGACCAGGTGCGGGTCGGCACCGGCGAGGGCGTGCTCGAACTGCTGGAGGTACAACCGGCCGGCGGTCGCCGGATGGCGGCTGCCGACTGGGCGCGGGGCCGGGCCCTGCACGAAGCCGAGCTTGGCTGAGCGCGGCCACCTGCCGGTGCGCCTCGCCGCAGCGCAGGCGCTCGAGCCCGTGCTGCGGCGCCAGCGATCGCTCGACGGTCCGCTGGCCACCGCCAGCGAACGGGTGGCGCCCGCCGAACGCCCCTGGCTGCAGGCCGCCTGCTACGGCGTGGTGCGTGAGGCGCCGCGGCTCGAAGCGCTGGCGGCCATGCTGCTCAGCCGCCCCCTGCGCCCGCGCGATGCCGACGTCCAGGCGCTGATCCTGCTGGGCCTGCACCAGCTGCGGGCGATGCAGGTGCCGGCGCATGCCGCCGTGGCCGAGACGGTGGCCGTCGCGCCGCGGCTCGACAAGCGCTGGGCGCGGGGGCTGGTGAACGCCGTGCTGCGCCGCTACCAGCGCGAGGCGGCCGCGCTCGAAGCCGCGCTCGACCGGCAACCGGCGGCGCGCCATCGGCATCCCGACTGGCTGATCGAGGCCCTGCGGAGCGACTGGCCGGCGGACTGGGAGGCGATTCTGACCGCCAACGACCAGCCGGGGCCGATGACCCTGCGGGTCAACCTGACGCACATCAGCCGTGAGGACTATCTCGCCGAGCTGGCCGCGAACGGGCTGACGGCCCGGCCGCTGGCCGGGCAGGCCGCCGGCCTCGAGCTCGCCGCGCCGGTCGATGTCGCCGGCCTGCCCGGTTTCGCGGATGGGCGCGTGTCGGTGCAGGATGGGGCCGCACAGCTGGCCGCCGAGCTGCTGCGGGTGCCGCCGGGCGCGCACGTGCTGGACGCCTGCGCGGCGCCGGGCGGCAAGAGCGCCCACCTGCTCGAGCGCTATCCGGCGATGCGGCTGACGGCCTGCGACATCGACCCCGGGCGGCTCGAGCGCGTCCGGCTCACACTGGCGCGTCTGGGCCTCGATGCCGCGGCCGGCCGGCAGGTGAGGCTGCAGGCCGTGGACGCCGCGGCGGCGGGCGTCTTCGGTACGGAGTGCTTCGACCACATCCTGCTGGATGCTCCCTGCTCCGGCAGCGGCGTCATCCGCCGCCATCCGGACATCAAGCTGCTGCGCCGGCCGGCCGACATCCCGGCGCTCGCAGCGCGTCAGCGCGCCCTGCTGCAGGCATTGTGGCCACACCTGGCACCCGGCGGTCAGCTGCTGTACGCCACCTGTTCGGTGCTGCAGGCCGAGAACCGCGAGGTCATCGAGGCATTCCTCGCCGACCATGCCGATGCCCGGCCGCAGCCGCTGCCCGAGACGCTCGGCCGGCCGAGTGGCGCCGGCCGCCAGATCCTGCCCGGCGAGCACGGCAGAGACGGCTTCTACTACGCGCTGCTGAGGCGACAGCCGGCGGGTTGATTCCCACCGGGTGAGTCCGTAACGTGCCGCGCTCATGAAAATCATCATCCTGGGTGCCGGGCGGGTGGGTGCCTCACTGGCACACCAACTGGCGAACGAGTCCAACGACATCACCGTGGTGGACCGCAAGCCGGAGCTGCTCCAGGAGATGCAGGCACGGCTCGACATCCGCACCGTGAACGGCTTCGCCTCGCACCCCGATGTGCTCTCCCGCGCCGGGGCGGACGACGCCGACATGGTGATCGCCGTCACCGAGAGCGACGAGGTGAACATGATCGCCTGCCAGGTCGCCTACACCCTGTTTCGCACGCCGACCAAGATCGCCCGCGTCCGCTCCTCGGAATATCTGCGCGAGGAGCGGCTGTTCGTGCAGGACGCGCTGCCGGTGGACATGATCATCAGCCCCGAGCAGCTGGTGACGGACTACATCCGGCGGCTGATCGAGTACCCCGGTGCCCTGCAGGTGATGGACTTCGCCGACGGGCTGGTACAGCTGGTGGGCGTACGGGCCTACTACGGCGGTGCGTTGGTCGGCAAGGAGCTGCGCACGCTGCGCGAGCACATGCCGAGCGTGCAGACCCGGGTAGCGGCAATCTACCGACGCGGCGAGGCCATCATCCCCGAAGGCGGCACAGTGATCGAGGTGGACGACGAGGTCTTCTTCATCGCCGCCAAGCGGGATATCCGCGCCGTCATCAGCGAGCTGCGCCGGCTGGACAAGCCGGTCAAGCGGCTGACGTTGGCCGGCGGCGGCAACATCGGCCTGCGGCTGGCGCAGCGGCTGGAGCGGGACTGTCAGGTGAAGATCATCGAGCGCTCGCCATCGCGGGCGCGGGAGATTTCCGAGCACCTGTCGCGATCGGTGGTGCTGGTGGGGGATGTGGCCGATCAGGACCTGCTGATCGAGGAGAACATCGAGAACGCCGACGTGTTCTGCGCCATCACCAATGACGATGAGGCCAACATCCTCTCGGCGATGCTGGCCAAGCGCCTGGGCGCGCGCAAGGTGATGTCGCTGATCAACCGGGCGTCCTACGTCGACTTGGTGCAGGGCAGCATCATCGACGTGGCGATCTCGCCGCAGCAGGCGACGATCGGGGCACTGCTCGCGCACGTGCGCCGCGGTGACGTGGTGGCGGTGCACTCGCTGCGGCGCGGCGCAGCGGAGGCGATCGAGGCGGTGGCCCATGGCAACGCCACGTCCTCGCGCGTGGTGGGCCGGCGGATCGAGGACATCACCCTGCCGCCCGGCGCCACGATCGGCGCCATCGTCCGCGGCGAGGAGGTGATCATCGCCCACCACGACACGCAGATCGAGGCGGGCGATCATGTCATCCTGTTCGTGGTGGAGAAGACACACATTGCCGAGGTGGAGCAACTGTTCCAGGTCGGCGTGACCTTCATCTAGGCATGCACCGGCGCACCGTGCAACGTGTGGTCGGCCTGCTGGCCGTGCTGTTCAGCGGCACGATGCTGCCGCCCGTGCTGATCTCGCTGCTGTTCGACGACGGCGCCCTGCTCGGCTTCCTGACGAGCTTCGTGATCATCCTGGCGACGGGCCTCGCGCTGTGGTACCCCGTGCGCCACGACCGCATCGACCTGCGACTGCGCGACGGCTATCTGGTGGTGGTGTCGTTCTGGGCCGGACTCGGCCTGCTCGGGGCGATCCCCCTCATCCCGGCGGCGGCGGCGGACCTTGACATCACCGATGCCGTGTTCGAGTCGGTCTCCGGCCTGACCACCACCGGCGCCACCGTGCTGGTCGGCATCGACGCACTGCCCGAGTCGGTGCTCTGGTATCGCCAGCAGCTGCAGTGGCTCGGCGGGATGGGCATCATCGTGCTGGCGGTGGCCATCCTGCCGATGCTCGGCATCGGCGGCATGCAGCTCTACCGGGCGGAGATGCCCGGCCCGGTCAAGGACAACAAACTCACCCCGCGCATCACGCAGACGGCCAAGGCGCTCTGGTATCTCTACCTCGGGCTGACCTCGCTGTGCGCCCTGGCCTACTGGGGGGCAGGCATGGATCTGTTCGATGCCATCACCCACGCCTTCTCGACCGTGGCCATCGGCGGCTTCTCCACCCACGACGCCAGCTTCGGGCATTTCGACAGTCAGCTGCTCTGGCTGATCGCCACGGCCTTCATGTTCATCTCCGGCTGCAACTTCGCCCTGCACTTCGTGGCCTGGCGCAACGCCAGCATCGCGCCCTACCGGCAGGACAGCGAATTCCGCGCCTATGCCTGCTACATCCTCGCGGCGGCCGCCGCGGTGGTGGGTTACCTGCTGCTGTTCGGCGATCGCGGCGCGCCGCTGCAGACGGCGACCAGCGGCCTGTTCCACGTGGTCTCCATCGCCACCACCACCGGCTTCACCGTGGAGGCGTTCCACCTGTGGCCGGGGCTGCTGCCGGTGCTGCTGATCTTCACCAGCTTCATCGGCGGCTCGGCGGGCTCGACCGCCGGCGGCATGAAGGTGATCCGCGGGCTGCTGATGCTCAAGCAGGGCGCGCGCGAACTGGTGCGACTGGTGCACCCGTCGGCGGAGGTGCCGATCAAGCTCGGCCGGCGCACGGTCTCGCCGCAGGTGATCGAGGCGGTGTATGGCTTCTTTTCGGCCTACGTGGTGCTTTTCGCGATCATGCTGCTGTTGTTGATGGCCACAGGGCTCGACCAGATCACGGCCTTCTCCGCCGTCGCCGCCTGCCTCAACAACCTCGGCCCCGGACTCGGCGATGTGGCCGCCAACTACGGCGAGATCAACGACTTCTCCAAATGGGTACTGGTCGGCGCCATGCTGCTCGGTCGCCTGGAGATCTTCACGCTGCTGGTGCTGCTCACGCCCGCCTTCTGGCGGCGCTAGCGCCGGCGATACGCCTGCGCCTGTACCGGTGCGCGGGGCTCCGGTAAGCTCACCGGCCCATCGGTCCGAGCGTCGGTCCCGTTCGATGTCTGTCTACACCCCCGTCGGCGGCGATGAGCTGCGTGCGTTCCTCGCCACCTACGACGTCGGCGAACTGCGTGACTATCGGGGGATCAGCGCCGGCATCGAGAACACGAACTACTTCGTCGACACCAGCGGCGGCCGCTGGGTGTTGACGCTGTTCGAGACGCTGCCGGAGGCGGAGCTGCCCTTCTGCCTCGACCTCATGGGCCACCTCGCCGCGCGCGGCGTGCCGAGCCCGCGGCCACAGCCCGATCGGCAGGGCCAGGTGCTGCGCCGCCTGAACGACAGGCCCGCCGCGCTGGTGCAGCGACTCTCCGGCGCCAGCGTATCGAGCCCGAGCGTGGACCATTGCGCGGCGATGGGCCGGGCGCTCGGTCGCCTGCACCGGGCCGCCGGGGACTTCCCTGGCGTGCGCGCCAACAGCCGCGGCCCAGCGTGGTGGCAACAGGCCGCCGCGCGGCTCGATGGGCGGCTGGACGCCGCGCAGGCCGCGCTGCTGCGCGAGGAACTGGCCCATCAGGAACGCTTCCGGCATCTCGACCTGCCGACGGGCATCATCCATGGCGACCTGTTCCACGACAACGCCCTGTTCGAGGCCACCCGCATCAGCGGCCTGATCGATTTCTACTACGCCTGCCGCGACGTGCTGCTGTTCGACGTGGCCATCGCCGTCAACGACTGGTGCGTGAGGGCCGACGGCACGCTCGATGAGCACCGCGCCAACGCGGCGCTGTCGGCGTACGCTGCCGAGCGGCCGCTGCAGGCGGTCGAGGCGCTGGCCTGGGCGCCGCTGCTACGTGCCGCCGCGCTGCGCTTCTGGCTGTCGCGGCTGGTGGACCTGCACTTCCCGCGGCCGGGCGAGATCACTCATACGAAGGATCCGCAGGTGTTCCGCCGGATTCTGGAGCGGCACATCGCGGCGCCGCCGAGTCTGCCGGCGCCGCTGCTGCCCGGCTGAGCCGGCGCTCGTCGCGCCCGTAGATCGGCGCGGCACCTGGCGGGCGCCGGCGAAAGCGCGGATAGCTCCACCAGTACTGCGCCGGCAGCGCGACGATCACCCGCTCCAGCGCCGCGTTCAGGGCAAGTGCACCGGCCGCCGCCGAGGCCGCCTCGCTGACGCCGCCGACCGGACTGAAGTCCAGATCGAAGCCCCGCCCCAGGCGACGGCGGGCCACCGCCATCACCACCGCGGCGCCGCTGCTGGCCGCCAGGCGGGCCGGCAGCACAGGCGTATGCGCCTGCTGGCCGAAGTAGCGCACGAACAGTCCGGCGGCGCCGCCCCGGCTGATGTCCTGGTCCGGCAGCATGCCGACGAGTTCGCCGCGTGCCAGTGCCCGGCGCAGCGCCCGCACACCACCGGCCGAGGTCGGCACCAGTCGCGCGCCGAGCCGCCGCCGGCCGGCGGCGGCGTGATCCTCCAGCGCACCACGCTGCGGGCGATAAAGTGTGGTCAGCGGATAGCGGCTCGCCAGGTACTGGTTCAGCACTTCCCAGCCGCCCAGATGCGGGGTGACCACCAGGACGCCACGGCCGCGCTCGATGGCCTCGCGCAGCACCGCCTCGCCCTGCACCCGATGCACGAGCCGCTCGATACCGGCCACGTCGGCCCGCCAGATCCGCCGGCTTTCGAGCATGATGCAGCCGATGTGGCCGAAGCTGCGCAAGCGCAGCAGCCGGCGGCGCCAGGCTGGCAGATGCGGCAGGCACACCGCGAGATTGGCGTCGGCGATGCGGCTGCCCTTCAGCGGCAGCGCGCCCAGCGCCAGGCCGAGCAGATAGCCGAGCCCGTGCGCCAGCGGCCAGGGCAGCCGGCCGAGCCAGTCCAGCAGGCGGATCATCCTGTCCGACATCGAAAACCTCATCACCGCGGGAGCGCCGCCCGCGCCCGGCCCTATAATAGCCGCCCCGCTGCCCGAGGCCCCCGCGCTCCATGAACGAAAATCTGCGCAACATCGCGATCATTGCCCACGTCGATCACGGCAAGACCACGCTGGTGGACAAGCTGCTGCAGCAGTCCGGCACGCTCGATGCGCGCGCCGCACCGGTGGAGCGCCTGATGGACAGCAACGATCTGGAACGCGAGCGTGGCATCACCATCCTGGCCAAGAACACCGCGCTGCGCTGGCGCGACTGGCGCATCAACATCGTCGACACACCGGGCCATGCCGACTTCGGCGGCGAGGTCGAGCGTGTGCTCTCGATGGTGGACTCGGTCCTGCTGCTGGTCGATGCGGTCGACGGCCCCATGCCGCAGACGCGCTTCGTCACGCAGAAGGCCTTTGCCCTCGGCCTCAAGCCCATCGTGGTGATCAACAAGATCGACCGGCCCGGCGCCCGACCCGACTGGGTGCTGAACCAGACCTTCGATCTGTTCGACCGGCTCGGCGCCACCGACGAGCAGCTCGACTTCCCGGTGATCTACGCCTCGGCGCTGCGCGGCTACGCGAGCGAGGACGAGCAGGTCACCGAGGGCGACATGACGCCGCTGTTCGAGACCATCGTGCAGCGCGTGTCGCCGCCGCAGGTGGACGCAGAGGGTCCGTTCCAGCTGCAGGTCTCCTCGCTGGACTACAACAGCTACGTCGGCGTGATCGGCATCGGCCGCATCAATCGCGGCCGCGTCGCCACCAACTCGCCGGTGGTGGCCATCGCGGCGGACGGGCGGCGCCGCCAGGGGCGCATGCTGCAGATCTTCGGCTTCCACGGTCTGGAGCGGGTCGAGGTGCCGACGGCCGAGGCCGGCGACATCATCGCCTTCACGGGCCTCGATCCGCTCTACATCTCCGACACGCTGTGCCATCCGGACGCCGTCGAGCCGCTGCCGGCGCTGACGGTGGATGAGCCGACCGTCAGCATGAACTTCCTGGTGAACGACTCGCCCTTCGCCGGGCGCGAGGGCAAGTACGTCACCAGCCGCCAGGTGCGCGAGCGCCTGGAGCGCGAGCTGCTGCACAACGTGGCGCTGCGCGTCGAGGACACGGACGACCCGGACACGCTCAAGGTCTCCGGCCGGGGCGAGCTGCACCTGTCCATCCTGATCGAGAACATGCGCCGGGAGGGTTACGAGCTGGCCGTCTCGCGCCCGCAGGTGATCGTGCGCGAGGTGGACGGCGAGCGGCAGGAACCGCACGAGGCACTGACGGTGGACGTGGAGGAAATCCACCAGGGCAAGGTGATGGAACGGCTCGGCGCGCGCGGCGGCGAACTCAAGGACATGCTGCCCGACGGCAAGGGCCGCGTGCGGCTGGACTACATCATCCCGGCGCGCGGGCTGATCGGCTTTCAGACCGAATTCCTCTCGGCCACCAGCGGCACCGGCCTGCTGCACCACGTCTTCGACCACTACGCCCCGGTGCGCCGGCAGGCGCAGACCGCGCGTCAGAACGGCGTACTGATCAGCAACGGCACCGGCAAGTCGCTCGGCTATGCACTGTTCAATCTGCAGGAGCGCGGGCGGCTGTTCATCGGGCCGGGCGAGGAGATCTACGAGGGCATGATCATCGGCGAGCACAGCCGCGATAACGATCTTACGGTGAATCCGCTCAAGGCCAAGCAGCTGACCAACATCCGCGCCTCCGGCTCGGACGAGAACATCCTGCTGACCCCGCCGGTGCGGCTGACGTTGGAGCAGGCGCTGGAGTTCATCGACGACGATGAACTGGTGGAGGTGACACCGGCCGCCGTCCGACTGCGCAAGCGGCACCTGCAGGAGAACGAGCGCAAGCGCGCCAGCCGCGGGGCGAAGTCCTAGCGGCCTAGACGCCGTCGAAGAACTCGACCCGTCCCGTCTCCAGCGCGTACTCGGCGCCCACGACGCGCAGGCCGTCCTCGGCGATCAGCTGCTCGAGCAGGCGCGAGCCATGCCGCAGTTGGTTGGCCGAGGCGCGGATGTTGGCCCGTACCGCCTGGTGCACCAGCCGGTCATGATCGGTGCGCAGCTCGGTTTCCAGCAGGCCCACCACGGCCGGGCGGATGCGATCGACGATCGAGTCGATGTTCGGCATCGAGGCCGGGGCCGGGGCCTCCAGCGCCTTGATCGTCGCCTGGATCGCGCCGCAGCGGGAATGGCCCAGCACCACCACCAGCCGCGTACCGAATTCCTGCGCTGCGAACTCCACGCTGCCGATCTGCGAGGGAGCGACGATGTTGCCGGCCACGCGGATCACGAACAGGTCACCGAGCCCCTGATCGAAGACGATCTCCGCCGGCACCCGCGAATCCGAGCAGCCGAGGATGATCGCGAGCGGCGCCTGCCCGGCGACCAACTCATGGCGCCGCGCCGGACCGGTGCCCGTCCGCGCGTCCTGCGCGTTGGCCACGAAACGCCGATTGCCGGCCTGCAGCTGTGCCAGCGCCTCGTCAGCTCCCATCGTCATCGCCTTCTCCCCGATAGCTGGCGGTGGCCCGCTGCTGGGCCGCCCTCGCCGTGGCATCTAGCGTAACCCGAAGCGGCTGCGATCGGCCCCGCAACCGGTGCGGGATCGGGCGCTGCCGGCCTCAGTTGCCGCGCCCGGCCTGCTCGGCGATCGCCTGCTCGAAATCCTCGCCGCCCCCGGCCTCCCGCAGCAACCGCCCGGCGGCCGGCCCCATCAGCTGCGGATAGACCGCCGCCATGCCGCGCAGCATCGCCTCGTAGGGGAAGTCGGCGAACGTCCCGTGATCGCGCAGATACTCCATGTGCCGGCGACCGCTCTGGTCGAACTCGTGGAAGATCGCATCGGCCGTGCCATCGAAGTCGAGCGGCCGCACGCCGGCCTTCTCGCACAGACTGAGGTTGAAGGCCGGAGTCGCCTTCACCCACTGCCCGTCCAGGTACAGCTCGGCGTAGCCATGCCAGCCGAACACGTCGGTCTGCATCATGGCGCGCATCTTCTCGGTGGACAGGTGGTTGCGCACGTCGGCGAAGCCCACGCGCGAGGGCACGCCCAGCGCCCGGGCGCCTGCCGCCAGCAGCACTGCCTTGGGCACGCAGTAGTCGCGATCGCGGCGGGCGATCTCGCTGGCGCGGAACCAGCCGCGATGCAGGCGGAAGTTGTACGGGTCGTAGCGGATGCCGTCACGGATGCGGTAGTACAGGCGCACCACGCGCTCGCGCGGCGAGTCGGCGCCGGCGGCAGCCTGCCGGGCATAGTCCTGCACCGCCGGGTGCTCCCAGTCGAAGAACTCGGTGGGGGAAAGGCAGTCCTCGGATGCCATGGCACAGTCTCCTCGTGTCGTTGTTCTCGTGCGATCGTCCGCGCCGGGCGGGCTCAGCGCGAGGCGGCGCCGGGATCGAGCTTGGTCAGCACCCGCGGCTCGGTGGTCACCGGCACCAGCGGTTCGATCGGCTTCTTCGGCGGATCGATCGCCAGGTCGCGGAAGCGCTGCGCCGAGGTCATGACCTGCGATTCCAGGCTGCCCACCAGTCGGTTGTAGTGGCCGGTGGCCTGGTCGAGGCTCTTGCCGAGGCGGGCGACATGCTCGCCGAGGGTGGCGAGCCGATCATAGAGCTCCTTGCCGAGCGCCGCGATCCGCCGGGCATCGTCCGCCGCCCGTTCCTGCTGCCAGACCATGGCCACGGTGCGGGCGATAGCGATCAGATTGGTCGGGCTGGCCAGCAGCACGCGGCGCTCGAAGGCGACGTCGAACAGGTCCTGGTCCACCTCCAGGGCCGCCGCCAGGAAATTCTCGCCCGGCACGAACATGATCACGAAGTCGAGCGTGTCCTCGAACTGCTGGGCGTAGCTCTTGCGGCCGAGCGACTCCACATGGGCGCGCAGTGCCTTGGCGTGCGCCAGCATGTGGGTGCGACGCTCCTCGTCGGTCTCGGCGCCCACCGCGTCCTGATAGGCGTTGAGCGAACACTTGGCGTCGACCACCAGCACCCGGTCGTTCGGCAGGTTGATGACCACATCCGGGCGCAGTCGGCCGTCGGCGCTCTCGCGGCTGACCTCCTCGGCGAAGTCGCAGTGCGGGCTCAGCCCGGCCATCTCCAGCACCCGCCGCAGCTGATGCTCGCCCCAGCGACCGCGCACCTTCGGCGCGTTGCGCAGCGAGTGCACGATGCGTTGCGCCTCGTCGGCCACCAGCTTCTGCCCGGCCTTCACCTCGTCGATGGCGTTGGTGATGGCGCCGTAGGCGGTGTGGCGCGCGGTCTCGATCTCGCGCAGCTGGCGCTCGTAGCGGCTGAGCGTGTCGCGCATGGGCTCGATCAGCTTGCCGAGCGCCTCGCGATTCTTCTGCAGACCGCCCTCGGCCTCGGCGCGATGCAGCTTGAGCGTCTCCGCCGCACTCGCGACCAGGGCCTGCTGGCTGCGCTCGAGTGCCGCGCTGGCCAGGGTGGCGAACCGCTCCTCCAGCTCGCGCGCACGCTGCGCATGGGCCTCGTCTCGCTCGCGCAGCGTGCTCTGCAACTCCGCCAGTTCCACCCGGTAGGGCTCGAGAGTCGCGATCTTTTCCTCCAGGCGACGGCACTGCGCATCCAGCGCCTGGATCCGCTGCTCGGCGGATTCCACGCGGTTGACGGCGACGGCATGCTCGCGGCTGTGGCCGGCCCCGATCTCGCGGGTGCGCGCGTGCGCGCCGCGCTCCTCTTCCAGCGCCCGCTGCGCGGCGGTCAGGGCCTCCTGCGCGGCCGTGAGCGCCCGCTCGTGCTCCTGTCGTTCGCGGGCGAAGCCCGTCTGCGCCTGCGCCGCCGGCCGACTCCACGCCAGCCAGCCGATCAGGGCGCCGAGCGCCAACCCGGCCAGCACGCCCACCAGCAGTTCCACCGTCATCGTCGCATCCGCCTGTGCACAACCGCCTCACCCTAAGCAGGCTCGCCGGCGGCGGCAAGGCTGCGGGGTGCATCCGCTACAGTAGGCGGCCATCCCCCGCTCCGGGAGCCCGTGTGCCCCGCTCGCACCGCCCGCTCATCCTTGCCGCCGGCACCAGACGCTGGACACGACTGTGGCGGTGGCTCGGACAGCAGGAACTGACCCTGCTGCTCGGCCTGGTGGCATTGTTCGGCGGCGCGTGGGGCTTCATCGAGCTGGCCGAGGCGGTCGCCCGGCAGGAGACTCGGGCGCTCGATCAGGCGGTGCTGCTGGCGCTGCGCACGGCGCAGGATCCGACCGATCCGCTCGGGCCGAAGTGGGTCGAGGAACTGGCACGGGATCTGACGGCGCTCGGCAGCGTCGGCGTGCTCGGCCTGATCACCGCCGGCACGCTGGTCTATCTGCTGCTCGCCGGCCGGGCCGCGGCGGCGGCGTTCACGGCCGCGGCCATCGGCGGCGGCTGGCTGCTGATGCATGCGCTGAAGTTCGGCTATGCCCGCCCGCGCCCGGCCCTCGTGCCGCACGAGACCGTGGTCTACACCGCGAGCTTTCCCAGCGGGCACGCGATGATGGCGGCGATCACCTACCTGACGCTGGCGGCGATGCTCGCGCGCGTACAGCCGCATCGCCTCCTGCGCGGCTACCTGCTGCTCATGGCGACGACGGTCACGATGCTGGTCGGCGCCAGCCGGGTCTATCTCGGGGTGCACTGGCCGAGCGATGTGCTGGCGGGCTGGACCGGTGGCGCCGCGTGGGCGGCGCTGTGCTGGCTGCTGGCCCGCTGGCTGACCCGGCCGCGGTGAACCCCGCCGGCCCGCGTCGGGTCGAGGTCAGGACCCGGCAGTTCACTTCCCGACCGAGGATGAGTCGATGATCACCGTGCATCACCTGGAACACTCGCGCTCGCAGCGCATCCTCTGGCTGCTCGAGGAGCTGCAGCTGCCCTACGAGGTGGTGCGCTATGCGCGCGACGCCAAGACGCTGCTCGCGCCCGCCTCGCTCAAGCGCGTCCATCCGCTCGGCAAGTCGCCGGTCATCACCGACGGCGAGCACACCATCGCCGAGACCGGCGCCATCATCGAATATCTGATCGCGCAGGCGGACGGCGCGCTACGCCCGGCGCCGACCAGCGAGGCCCACTGGCGCTACGTGTACTACCTGCACTACGCCGAAGGCAGCCTCATGCCGCTGCTGGTGATGAAGTTGGTGTTCAGCCGGCTCGGCCAGGCGCCGATGCCACTGCCGCTGCGCCCGCTCGGCCGGCTGATCGCCAACGGCGTCGGCCGCCAGTACCTGAACCCGAACATCGCCGAACACCTGACGTTCCTCGATGCCGAGCTCAGCCGCCACCCCTGGTTCGCGGGGCCGGACTTCAGCGCCGCGGACGTGATGATGAGCTTCCCGCTGCAGGCGGCCGCCGGTGCCGGCGGGCTGGCGGACTATCCGCGGCTGGCGGCGTTCGTCAGCCGCATCGAGGCGCGACCGGCCTACGAGCGGGCGCTCGAGCGGGGCGGGCCGTTTCACCTGCCCGGGGCCAGCTGAAGGCGGCCGGGGCGGGGATGCCAGCGTTCACCGACCTGCCGCTGTGGGCGAACCTCGCGGTCTTTCTCGGCTGCGGCCTCGTGATCGCCTTCGCCGGCGTGCGCATCGTCGGCCTGGGCGATCGCCTCGCCGACCGCACCGGGCTCGGTGAGGCCGTGGTCGGCGCCGTGCTGCTCGGCGGCACGACGTCGCTCGCCGGCTCGGTGCTCTCCATCGTCGCCACCGTGGACGGCAATACCGGCATCGCGATCAGCAACTGCCTGGGTGGCATCGCCGGCCAGACCGCGTTCCTCGGCATCGCGGACATCACCTACCGGCGCGCGAACCTCGAGCATGCCGCCGCCTCGCAGGCGAACCTGAGCCAGGGTGTGCTGCTCGTGGTGCTGCTGGCCTTGCCCCTGATGGCCCAGGCCCTGCCGGGCTGGACGCTCTGGCACATCAGCCCGGCAACGCCGGTGCTGCTGGCCGGCTACGCGTTCGGTCTGCGCCTGGTACGCGAGGCACACACCGCGCCCATGTGGCGTCCGCAGCAGACCGAGGAGACACGCGAGGACGTGCCGGCACCGGAGAACCGCGAGGCGAGCCTGCCCGGCCTGCTCGGACGCTTCGCGCTGTATGCGGCGGCACTGGCCGGTGCGGGCTACCTGCTGAGCCAGAGCGCGCCGGTGCTGATGCACGAGTCCGGGCTGTCGGACACCTTGGTCGGCGGCGTCTTCACCGCCCTGACGACCTCGCTGCCGGAGTTCATCGTCGTCATCGCCGCGGTGCGCCAGGGGGCGCTGACGCTGGCGATCGGCAACATCATCGGCGGCAACTGCTTCGATGTGCTGTTCCTGGCGTTCTCCGACCTCGCCTATACCGGCGGTTCGCTGTATGCGCTGCTGAGCGAATCCCACCTGTATCTGCTCGCGCTGAACATCCTGATGACGGCAATCCTGCTGCTCGGCCTGCTGCGCCGCGTCAAGCGAGGCATTGCCGGCATCGGCTTCGAGAGCGTGCTGATCCTGCTGCTCTACACCGGCTCCTTCGCACTGCTCGCCGCGCTCGGCTGAGGCGCATCATGGCCGGTCGCCGGCGCATCGAACTGCGCCCGCAATCGCGGCAGCGACTCGGGGTACTCGCGCTGGATGAAGTCGATCAGATGCTCGCGCACGAAGCAGCGCAGATCCCACAGCTGCGGCGCGCTGCGCGCACTGGCCAACGCCCGCAGCACCATCGTGCGTTCGGTGGTATCCACCACCTGCAGCACCTTGACCTTGCCGTCCCACAGCGGTGTCTGGCCCAGCACCCGTGTGAGCTCCTCGCGCAGCGCCGCCAGCGGGATCGCGTAGTCGACGTAGAAGAACACGCTGCCGATCAGCTCGGCCGAGGAACGCGTCCAGTTCTGGAAGGGCTTCTCGATGAAGTAGTTGATCGGCAGCACCAGCCGGCGCCAGTCCCACAGCCGCACCACCACGTAGGTCAGCGTCAGCTCCTCGACCCAGCCCCATTCGTTCTCCACGATCACCGCGTCGTCCAGCCGGATGGGTTGGGTCAGCGCGATCTGGATGCCGGCCAGGAGGTTGGCCAACACCCGCTGCGCGGCGAAGCCGACCACCAGGCCGGCAACGCCGGCCGAGGCGAGGATGCCGGCGCCGAGCTGGCGCACCGGCTCGAACACCATCAGCGCGCTGGCCAGCCCCAGCACCACGACCACGAACTGCCCGAGCCGCTTGAGCACCGTGAACTGCGTGAACACGCGCCGCGCCGACAGGTTGTTGTCGACGTCCAGCGG
>JAASSS010000091.1 GCA_021767745.1 Pseudomonadota bacterium | reverse complement strand
TGAACGAGCGTTACCTGTTCGCCAACTTCGTCGAGGGCAAATCCAACAAGCTGGCGCTGGCCGCCGCCCAGCAGGTCGCCAGCAATCCCGGCCTCACCTATAACCCCTTGCTGATCTACGGGGACACCGGACTCGGCAAGACCCACCTGATGCACGCGGTCGGCAACAGCCTGCGCGAGGAGCGCGGCGATACCGTGGTCTACCAGCACTCGGACGCCTGGGTGAACGACTGGATCGGCTCGATCCGGCGCGGCAAGACCACCGACTTCAAGCACTTCTACCGCGGCGCCGATGTCCTGCTGATCGACGACATCCAGTTTTTCGTCGGCAAGGAGAACTCGCAGGAAGAGTTCTTCCACACCTTCAACACGCTGCTGGAGTCGGAGAAGCAGGTGATCCTGACCTGCGATCGCTACCCGCGGGAGATCCTCGGCCTAGAAGAGCGGCTGAAGTCGCGCTTCGGTTCGGGCCTGACGGTGGCGGTGGAACCGCCGGAACTGGAGACGCGGGCAGCGATCCTGCTGCACAAGGCTGGTGAGCTGAAGGTCAATCTGCCGCAGGATGTCGCCTTCTTCATCGCCAACCGCGTGCGCTCCAACGTCCGCGAGCTGGAAGGCGCGCTGCGCCTGGTGGCAGCGAATGCGAACCTGACCAAGCAGCCGATCACCATCGACTTCGCCCGCGAGACGCTGCGCGACCAGCTGATGGCACAGGATCGGCGGATCTCGATCGACAACATCCAGCGCACCGTCGCCGAATACTACCGGCTCTCGCTCAGCGAGCTGCTCTCCAGCAAGCGTTCGCGCACGATCGCCCGGCCGCGTCAGATCGCGATGTCGCTGGCCAAGGAGCTCACCGGCGAGAGCCTGCCGGAGATCGGCAAGCACTTCGGCGGCCGCGATCACACCACCGTACTGCACGCCTGTCGCAAGATCGCCGAACTGCGACAGGAAGATCCGCGCGTGCGCGACGATTACCTGATCCTGCTGCGCACGCTGTGCAACTAGTTGCGGACAGGCTGTGGACAATATGGGGATGAAATGAGCACAGCGGCAGCGACGGCCAATCCAGTCACATCCGTCCACACCGGCAACGGCCGGTTATCCACCGGCTCCACGGCCGGCACCGAGCCGGTAAGCAACTGAATTGCAATGCATCGCCAGAGTTGTCCACCGGTAGGGGCCGAGCCCAACACCACCCCCACCCTCAAGCTCATCTTCTAAGTCAGATATCGTTAGGACGACGCAAGGAATATCGCGATGAACCTCACCCTCAGCCGGGAAGAACTCCTAAGGCCGCTGCAGAGCGTGATCGGCGTGGTCGAACGTCGGCAGACACTGCCAATCCTCGCGAACGTGCGGTTGGCACTGCGTGAGAACACCCTGTACCTGACGACCACGGATCTGGAGGTCGAGATGCAGGCGAGCCTGATGTTGGAGGCAGAGCACCCGGATGCCACCGTGACCGTGGCGGCACGCAAACTGCTCGATATCTGCCGCAGTCTGCCGGCCGAGGCCAACCTGCAGCTGACGCTGGAGGGCGGACGCATGCTGGTGCGGGGTGGGCGCAGCCGCTTCATGCTCGCCACGCTGCCGGCGGATGAATTCCCGCTGCTGGACAGCAGCGGCAGCAAGACCCAGGTGCGGCTGGCGCAGTCACAGCTGCGCTACCTGCTGGAGCAGACGCAGATCGCGATGGCCCAGCAGGACGTCCGCTACTATCTCAACGGTCTGCTGCTGGAGCTGCGCCGCGATCATCTGCGCGCCGTGGGCACCGACGGTCACCGGCTCGCGACCAGCGAAGTGCCAGCGGTACTGAGCGGCGAGACCGAACGACAGATCATCGTGCCGCGCAAGGGCATCGTGGAGCTCTTCCGCCTGCTGCGGGACACTGACGCCGAGGCGACCCTGGAGCTGGCCGATAACTACCTGCGTGTGGACCTCGGCAGCGACCGGTTCACTTCCAAGCTCATCGACGGGCGGTTTCCGGACTACGAGCGCGTGATTCCGGCGCGCACCACGGCCAGCCTGCAGGTGGCCCGCGCGAGCCTGCGCGAGGCGCTCGGGCGGGCGGCGATCTTGTCGAACGAGAAGTACCGTGGCATTCGGCTCAGCCTGACGCCCGAACGGGTCAGCATCAGTGCCAACAACAGCGAACACGAGAGCGCCGAGGAGGAACTGGAGGCCACCTACGATGGCGAAGCGATGGAGATCGGCTTCAACGTCGGCTATCTCACCGATCCGCTGAACGTGCTCGCCGGCAGCGAGGTGGAACTGCGCTTCACCGATGCCAACGGCAGCTGCCTGCTGCTCGACCCGGCCGATCCGGCCAGCCGCCACGTCGTGATGCCCATGCGCCTGTGAGTGCCCGTCTTCGCCGGCTGACGCTGGCGAACTTTCGCTGCTTCGAGCAGGTGAGCATCGAACCCGGCGCCGGCGTCAACCTGCTGCTCGGCCCGAACGGCGCCGGCAAGACCAGCCTGCTGGAGAGCCTGTTCTTCCTGTCACGGGCGCAGTCGTTTCGCACCCGTCGTCGCGAGATGCTGATCCGTCACAATCAGCACGCGCTGCGCCTGCAGGCCACGTTGAGCGGCGTGAGCAGTTCCCCGCGCGAGGTGCCCCTGGTACTTGCCTTCGCCGCCGACGAAGGCTTGCAGGTGCGCATTGATCGCGAGCCGGTCCGCCGGCTGAGCGTGTTGGCACAACACCTACCCGTGCTGCTGATCGATCCGGCGGCGCGCGAACTGGTGGCGGGCAGCCCGCGGCTGCGCCGCCGCCTGCTGGATTGGAGCCTGTTCCATGCGGCGCCGACGCAGGTCGAGGCCTGGCGCCGCTATATGCTGGCGCTGCGCCAGCGCAATGCCGCCTTGCGCCGGCGCGAACCGGCCAGCGTGATCCGCAGCCTGGACGTGCCGCTGGCCGCCGCCGCCGGCGCGATCCATGGGTGGCGTGAGGGCTTTGCGAGGGCGTTGCAGAGCGCGATGGCGCCTCTGCTCGACCGGCTCCTGGGCCGCGAGGACATCCGGCTGCGCTACCAGTCCGGCTGGCCGGCCGAGCAGGAATTCGCCGAAGTCCTGGCTGCGCGGCTGGAGCGGGATCGGCAGGCGGGGCTCACCGGCGCCGGACCGCACCGCGCTGACCTGCGCCCGCTGGCCGGCAATCAGCCGGTGGCCGAGGTGCTCTCGGGCGGGGAGCAGAAGCTGGTGGCCGCCGCACTGGTTCTGGCGCAGGCGCAGGTAATTGCCGCTGTCGGCCGTGATCCGGTGCTGCTGGTCGACGATCTGCCGGCGGAGCTCGATGCCGAGCGCCGGGCGAAACTCGCCGGGCTGCTGCGGGAGATGCCGGTGCAGCAGTTCTGGACGGCGCTCGCGCCCGGGCTGGTCGATGCTGGGCCCGCGCGCTGCTTCGAGATCGGCAGGAGCGGCATCAAGGCCATGCTATAATACTGTTTTTACTGCGGAAACCTCGATGAGCGCAGCGACCTACGATTCCAAGAACATCAAGGTGCTGAAAGGGCTGGAAGCGGTCCGCAAGCGCCCCGGCATGTACATCGGCGATACCGACGATGGCACCGGCCTGCACCACATGGTGTTCGAGGTGGTGGATAACTCCATCGACGAGGCGCTCGCCGGTTACTGCCGCAGCATCTGGGTGGTATTGCATACCGACGGCAGCGTCACCGTGCGTGATGATGGCCGTGGCATTCCCGTGGATTTCCACGCCGAGGAGGGCCGGTCGGCGGCTGAGGTCATCATGACCGTGCTGCACGCCGGCGGGAAGTTCGACGACAACTCCTACAAGGTATCCGGTGGTCTGCACGGCGTCGGCGTCTCGGTGGTCAATGCGCTGTCCGAGGAGCTCGAGCTGGTGATCCATCGGGAGGGTCGCGTGCACCGGCAGGTCTATCACCTCGGTGAACCCGTCTCGCCGCTCGAGACCCTGGGCGTGACCGATTCCACCGGTACCAGTGTACATTTCAAGCCCAGCGGCCGCATTTTCACGCAAACCGAATTTCACTTCGATCTGCTGGCAAAACGGCTTCGTGAGCTCTCGTTTCTCAATTCCGGGGTGCAGATCACGCTGCGGGACGAGCGTACCGGCGAACAGCAGGTCTTCGAGTACGAGGGCGGCATCCGCGCCTTCGTCGAGCATCTCAACGCCAAGAAGACGCCACTGCACGGGCGTATCTTCCACTTCGACCTGCAGCGTGACGAAGTCGGGGTGGAAGTGGCGATGCAGTGGAACGACTCCTATCAGGAGAACGTCTTCTGCTTCACCAACAACATTCCGCAGCGCGATGGCGGTACCCACATGGCTGGCTTTCGGGCGGGCCTGACTCGCACGCTGAACGGCTACATGGAGCAGGCAGGGCTGTTGAAGCGGGACAAGGTCGCTGTCAGCGGGGACGACGCGCGCGAGGGCCTGACGGCCGTGGTTTCGGTCAAGGTGCCGGACCCGAAGTTCTCCTCGCAGACCAAGGACAAGCTGGTGTCCTCCGAGGTCAAGGGCATCGTCGAAGGTGCGCTGGCGGAGAAGCTGAGCGAGTTTCTGGCGGAAAACCCGCAGGATGCCAAGATCATCGCCGGCAAGGTGGTCGATGCCGCCCGCGCCCGGGAGGCAGCGCGGCGGGCGCGGGAAATGACGCGGCGAAAAGGCGCACTGGACATCGCCGGCCTGCCGGGCAAGCTGGCGGATTGCCAGGAGAAGGATCCGGCGCAGTCGGAGATCTTCATCGTCGAGGGCGATTCCGCCGGCGGGTCGGCCAAGCAGGCGCGGGATCGGCGGACCCAGGCCGTGTTGCCGCTGAAGGGCAAGATCCTCAACGTCGAGAAGGCCCGGTTCGACAAGATGCTGTCCTCGGCGGAGGTGGCCACACTGATCACCGCGCTGGGCTGTGGCATCGGTCGGGACGACTTCAACCCCGACAAGCTCCGCTACCATCGCATCATCATCATGACGGATGCGGACGTTGACGGCTCCCACATCCGCACGCTCATGCTGACCTTCCTGTACCGGCAGATGTTCGAGCTGGTCGAGCGCGGCCATGTCTACATCGCCCAGCCGCCGCTGTACAAGGTGAAGCGGGGCAAGCAGGAGCAGTACGTCAAGGATGATGCGGCGCTGGCCGCCTGGCTGCTGCAGATCGCGCTGGATGGCGCCCAGCTGCATGTCGGGGCCGGCGCACCGCCGGTCAGTGGACCGGGCCTCGAGCAGCTGGCTGGCCATTATCAGGCGGCCATGCAGACGGTCCGCCGGCTCGCCCAGCACTACGACGAGCGGGTGCTGGAGGCGTTGATCTATCAGCCGGCGTTGGGCGCGACGGCCTTCGAGTCCCCGGCGACGCTGTCGGCATGGGCGGAGGCGCTGGTGGAGGCGCTGAACCAGGATCCCGATGCCACCCAGAGTTATCGGCTGCGCCAATGCACCGAGCGCGGCATCGTGCTGGATCGCCAGCGTCATGGCGTACCTTTCGAGGTGCAGCTGCCGCAGGAACTGTTCGCCTCGCCGGAATATGCCCGCTTCGTCGCCCTGGGGCAGATGCTCGACGGCCTGCTGGGCGAGGACGCCGCGGTGAGTCGTGGCGAGCAGCGCCAGCCGGTCGGCAGCTTCAAGCAGGCGATGAGCTGGCTGCTGGAACAGGCTCGGCGTGGCCAGCATATCCAGCGCTACAAGGGGCTCGGGGAGATGAATCCGGACCAGCTGTGGGAGACCACCATGGATCCGGAGAGTCGGCGCCTGCTGCGGGTCAGCGTGGAGGACATGGTCGCGGCGGACGACATCTTCACCACCCTGATGGGCGATCAGGTCGAGCCGCGGCGCGAATTCATCGAACGCAACGCGTTGCTGGTGAACAACCTGGACGTATAGCCGCCCGCCTCGTCGCCGTGCCTGCCGTCAGGTGCGGCGGCCTTCCAGCTCGGCCATGCGGGCTTCGATCCACGCCCGGGCTTGCTCGTTGACGGCTTCCACGCTGGCGCCGCCCGTCGGGATCGGCGGCCCGATGTGCAGCTGCCAGACGCCCGGGCGGATCAGCAAGCGCCGGCGCAGCCAGAACGTCCCTGCGTTGTGCGCCACCGGTACCACGGGCGCGCCGGCGCGCTTGGCCAGCAGCGCGCCGCCCTTGGCCCAGTTGCCCGTCTGACCGGGCAGCACGCGCGTGCCCTCCGGGAAGATCACCAGCCAGAGTCCTTCCTGCAGCCGCGCCGCGCCTTGGCGCAGCACGGACTTCAACGCCTGGGCGGCCGAACCCCGATCGATGTGTACCGGCTTGAGCATCGCCAGCGCCCAGCCGAACAGCGGCACACGCAGCAGCTCCTGCTTCAGTACCCAGGTCTGACGCGGAAAGATCAGCTGCGTGGTCAAGGTCTCCAGCATCGATTGATGCTTGATCAGCAGCACCGCCGGCTCGCTCGGCAGATGTTCCCGGCCGTGCACCTCGACCTTGAGGCCACAGACATGGCGCACCAGCTGCTGGTGCAGCCACAGCCAGCCGTACGCGGCGCGCCAGTGCCAGTCATAGCCGAACGGCGCCGTGGCGAACATGATCGGCGCGTATAGCAGCACGCTCGCGATCAGCAGCACGTAGTAGAGCGTCGAGCGCAGATAGGCGATAGCGATCATCACGAGCCGAGGTGCCGGAGATGGCTGGCGACGAAGGCGGCCAGATCGGCATGCACCGGCACGCCCCACGCTGCCGGTAGCTCGGTCTCGGTCGTGGCGCCCTTGCCGGTGCGCACCAGCACCGGCTGGGCGCCGGCGGCGCGGGCCGCCTGCAGATCCCGCAGCGCATCGCCGACGTAGGGCACCCGTCGCAGCGGCAGGCCCAGCTGCCGGCTGATTTCCTCGAGCATGCCCGGCGCCGGCTTGCGGCAGCTGCAACCGTGTTCCGGCGCGTGCGGGCAAAAAGCGATGTGTGCGATCCGCCCACCGAGCGCCTCGACCTGCCGCTGCAGCAGCTCGTGGATCTGCTGCAGCGAACTCAGCTCGTATACGCCGCGGCCGATGCCCGACTGGTTGGTCGCGACGGCGACCGTGATGCCGGCGCGCGAGAGCTGTGCGATTGCCTCCAGGCTGCCCGGCAGGGGCTGCCACTCCTCCAGGCGTCGGACGTAGTCGACGCGATCCACGTTGATCACCCCGTCCCGATCCAGGATGACCAGCGGCGTGGCGTCGGCGCTCAACCCTGCAGCCTGCCGAGGTCGACGACGCTGCCAAGCAGCGTCTGCAACCGGCCGAGCAACTGCAACCGGTTCGCCCGCAGCGCCGGATCCTCCGCCAGCACCATTACCTCGTCGAAAAAGGCATCCACCGGACCGCGCAGCTGCGCCAGGACCTGCAGCGCCTGCGGATACTCGTGCCGCTCCAGATGTTCCGCCAGGCGCGGCTGCAGCTGTTCGAGCCGGGCGTAGAGCGTGCGCTCGGCCGGTTCGAGCAGCAGCGTTGGCGAGAGCTCATGTCCTGCTGGCGCCGGTGACTTGCGCAGGATGTTGCGGCTGCGCTTGTGGGCGCTGGCGAGCGCGTCCCACTCGGCCGTGGCGAGAAAACCCTCGGCCGCCCGCACGCGCCGTTCCAGGTCGAGCAGCGATGCCGGCTGCTGCGCGATCGCTGCGTCGATCGCGGTGCCGGCATGGCCGCGTTCGGCGAGATAGCTGCGCGCCCGCTCGACCACGAACTCATACAGCGTGGCTTCGAGCGTATCCCCGG
>JAASSS010000090.1 GCA_021767745.1 Pseudomonadota bacterium | reverse complement strand
GAGCTGACGGAAGGCGAACTCGGGCGCATCGCGCAGCATGAGCGCTGTCTCCCGCAGCGCCGCGCGGTGCACCACCACGGTGATCTGATCGACCCGCTCGTCGTGCTGCACCGCCGCGCCCGGGAGGCGCGAGCGCAGGCGCTCGGCGAGCTGCTTGATAGCCTCGCTCATCTCTCCCTCCCCAGCCGCTAGCGGGCGATGGTATTGGTCCGGCGGATCTTGTTCTGCAACTGCAGGATGCCGTAGAGCAGCGCTTCCGCCGTCGGCGGGCAGCCGGGCACGTAGATGTCGACCGGCACGATGCGGTCGCAGCCGCGCGTCACGGCGTAGGAATAGGTGTAGTAGCCACCGCCGTTGGCACACGAGCCCATGGAGATGACCCAGCGCGGCTCGGCCATCTGGTCGTAGACCTTGCGCAGCGCGGGGGCCATCTTGTTGACCAGCGTGCCGGCGACGATCATCACATCGGATTGACGCGGGCTCGGCCGGAACATGACGCCGAAACGGTCCATGTCGTAGCGGGCCGCGCCGGTGTGCATCATCTCGATCGCGCAGCAGGCCAGGCCGAAGGTGACGGGCCACAGCGAGCCGGTGCGCGCCCAGTTGATGAGCTTGTCGGCGGATGTGGTGACCACCCCGCGCTCGAGCGCTGCTTCTACTCCCACTCCAGCGCTCCCTTCTTCCATTCGTAGATGAAACCGATCACCAGAATGCCGAGGAACACGCCCATCGACAGGATCCCGAACATGCCGATCTCGCGCAGCACCACCGCCCAGGGAAAGAGAAACGCGATCTCGAGATCGAAGATGATGAACAGAATGGCGACCAGGTAATAGCGCACGTCGAACCGGGCGCGGGCATCCTCGAATGCCTCGAAGCCGCACTCGTAGGGCGAGAGCTTCTCCGGGTCGGGCCGACGCGGGCCGAGCACGAAGCCAAGCACCAGCGGCGCCACGCCGAACACCAGCGCGACCACGAAGAACAGCAGTATCGGGAGATAGTTGTCCAGCACGACATCTGCCCTGTAGGCCGCGCGTCCCGGGCCGGGATGCGCGCGGTGATCATGTTTGGTGCCGATGGCCGGACTCGAACCGGCACGGCTTGCGCCACTGCCCCCTCAAGACAGCGTGTCTACCAATTCCACCACATCGGCAATAGGCGCCGACCGATCGGCCAGCGCGGGCATTCTAGCGCGTCAGCGGGCTGACCCCAAGCGCTGGGATGCCGGAAACGCCACCAGCGTCATTCCGGCGGCAACGGCTCCAGCGGCGGCGTCTCGGCCGGCACGGGTAGCTCATCGGCAGGCGCCGGCACCTCCTCCGCCGCCGGCGTCAGGCGATCCATCACACTGCCGACGCCCTCGCGCTGGGTGTAGAGATAGCCAAGCGCGAGGCTGGTGGCGAAGAATGCGGTCGCCACCACGCCGGTCGTGCGACTGAGGAAGTTGCCGGCTCCCCGCGCGCCAAAGACGGTGGCGGAGGCCCCGCTGCCGAAGGCGGCGCCAGCATCGGCGCCCTTGCCATGCTGCAGCAGCACGAGGGTAATCAACGCCACGGCCAGCACCATGTGCATGGCCAGTACGATAGAAGCGATCATCGGTCGACTCTTGCAGCGGCGCGGCAGATATCCAGGAAGCTCGCCGCTTCCAGCGAGGCGCCGCCGATCAGGCCGCCGTCGATATCCGCCTGCGCGAACAGTTCGGCGGCATTGTCCGGCTTGACGCTACCGCCGTAAAGCAGCGGCAGCGCGTCGGCGGCGATGTCATGCTCACCGAGCCAGCGACGGATACCAGCGTGGACCGCCTGTGCCTGCTCGGGCGTCGCCGTGCGGCCGGTGCCGATCGCCCAGATCGGCTCGTAGGCGATCACCGCCTTGCCCAGCACCTCGTGGCCGGCACTGTCGAGCAGGCCCTGCAACTGGCCGGTCACCACCGACTCGGTGGCCTCGGCCTCGCGTTGGGCCAGGGTCTCGCCGATGCAGATGATAGGCGTAATGCCGCAGCTCACCGCCCGCGCCGCCTTGCGGCCCACCAGGGCATCGTCCTCGTGATAGTACTGGCGTCGCTCGGAGTGGCCGACGATCACGTAGCGGCAGGCGAAGTCCTGCAGCATGGGCATCGCAACCTCGCCCGTGAAGGCGCCCTCGGGCTCCGCGCAGCCATTCTGCGCTCCCAGCGCCACACCACTGCCGCCAAGCAGAGCATGGAGCTGATCCAGGTAGACGAAGGGCGGGCAGATCGCGATCTGCACGCCGTCGATCTCGGCAGCGCCTTCTGCGATATCGGCGACCAGCCCGCGATTGCGCTCCAGCGCGCCATGCATCTTCCAATTACCGGCCACAAACGGCTGCCGCATAGGGATCTCTGGGGAGGGGGCGTAGCGGCCAAGGGTAGCGAGGGCGCCGCGCTATCGCAATCGAGGGGTCACCGCCTGCGTCACCGCCGCGACGATCTCGCGGGCATGATGCTGGATGAGAGGTTCGTCGGCGCCCTCCAGCATGATGCGGACCACCGGCTCGGTCCCCGAGGGCCGCAGCAGCACGCGGCCGCTGTCCCCGAGGGCGCTGCGGGCCGCGGCCACCGCCGCGGTGACATCACGATGCCCGAGCGCCTCGCGCGAGGCGGCGACGTTCTCGATGATCTGCGGAAAATGGCGCAGCGGCGCGACCAGCTGGCGCAGGCTGCGGCCCGACTCCATCATCACGCCCAGCACCTGCAGGGCGGCGATGATGCCGTCGCCGGTGCTGGTGCGATCGAGGCAGATCACATGGCCGGACGGCTCGCCGCCGAGGACGCCCTCGCGCTGGTGCAGCCGCTCCAGCACATAGCGGTCGCCCACCGGCGCCCGTTCAAAGCCGATGCCGGCCACCGCCAGCGCCTGCTCCAGGCCGAGGTTGCTCATGACGGTGCCCACCACCGGGCCGCGCAGGCGATCGCGCGCCGCCGCGGCCGTGGCGATCACGAACAGGATGCCGTCACCGTTGACCACCTGGCCGGTGTCGTCGACGAGGATGACCCGGTCGCCATCGCCGTCCAGCGCGATGCCGACGTCTGCCCGCGCCTCGCGCACCAGCGCCTGCAGGCGCGCCGGCGCGGTCGAGCCGCAACCGTCGTTGATGTTGAAGCCGTCCGGCGCGACGCCCATGGTCACGATGTCGGCGCCAAGCTCGGTCAGCACCGCCGGGGCGACGGCGTAGGTGGCGCCATGGGCGCAGTCGAGCGCCACGCGCAGGCCACGCAGCGAGAGCCCCGCGTCCAGCGCCGCCTTGCAGAACTCGATGTAGCGCCCCTGCGCATCGCTCACGCGCCGCGCCTTGCCGAGACTGGCGACGTCGACCACCTGCAACGGCGCCTCCAGCGCGGCCTCGATGGCCGCCTCCACCGCATCGGGCAGCTTGCCGCCATCACCGCCGAAGAACTTGACGCCGTTGTCGTGGAACGGGTTATGCGAGGCGCTGATGACCACACCGGCACTGGCCCGAAAGGTCTTGGTGAGATAGGCCACGCCCGGCGTCGGCATCGGCCCGAGCAGACGCACATCCACGCCGGAGGCGGACAACCCCGCCTCCAGCGCCGACTCGAACATGTAGCCGGAGATCCGCGTGTCCTTGCCGATCAGCACCTTGCCGCGCCCCTCGGCGGCGAACACCCGACCGGCCGCCGCGCCCAGGCGCATGACGAAGTCGGGCGACATCGGCTGCTCGCCCACCCGACCGCGGATGCCATCGGTGCCGAAATAGCGTCTGCTCACCCTTCGCTCTCCTGCGTTCGCCGTACCGCCTCCCAGATCCGCAGGGCATCGACGGTCGGCCCGACATCATGCACGCGCACCAGGCGCGCTCCGCGCTGCGCGGCCACCAGGGCGGCCGCCACCGAGGCGTGCAGCCGACCCTCGACGGGGCGCTCGTCCAGCAGCTCGCCCAGGCTGCGCTTACGGGACAGTCCCACCAGCAGCGGCCGGCCGAGGCGCCGGCGCAGCCGCTCCAGCCCGGCCAGCAACTGCAGGTTGTGCGTCGTGCGCTTGCCGAAGCCGAAGCCCGGATCGAGCACGACACGTTCGCGCGCCACGCCCGCCGCTTCGCAGGCCACCAGCCGCGCCTCGAGAAAATCCCCCACCGCCTGCGTCACGTCCTCGTAGTGAGGCGCCGCCTGCATGTTCGCCGGCTCGCCCTGCATATGCATGAGGCAAACTGCCACCTCGCTGTCGGCCACCGCCGCCAGGGCACCGGGCCGGCGCAGGGCGCGCACATCGTTGATCATCGCCGCGCCCGCCGCGACGGCCTCGCGCATCAGGAGCGGCTCGCTCGTGTCGACCGACAGCGGGATCGACAGCTCCCGGCGCAGCGCCCGCAGCACCGGCAGCACCCGTGCGACTTCCTGCTGGGGGGGCACCGGCCGGGCGCCGGGGCGCGTGGATTCGCCGCCGAGATCGAGCAGATCGGCGCCCTCCTCCACCATGCGATGAGCGGCGGCGAGTGCTGCCTCTAGCCCACGATGGCGGCCGCCATCGGCAAACGAGTCCGGCGTGAGGTTGAGGATACCCATCACCAGAGGCCGGCGATCGGGTTGCCCGATCGCCTCGAGCAGTCCATGCGATGACACAGCCATGCAGGCGTCAGTCGTGTAATGGCAGCGGCCGGCCCCGAGGGGCCGGCCGCTGACCGGATCGTTGCTGCGCCTCGCTCAGCTCGTGGCGCCCGTCACCTTGCCTCCCGGCGACTGCGGCGAGGGACCCGGCGGGGCGATCACCGCCCCGCGCCCCGGCGGCGTGGAATCGTCATTGGGATCGATCCAGTCCCGCGGCGGCCCCGGTTCACGGCCGGCCATGATGGCGTCGATCTGCGGCCGGTCGATGGTCTCGTACTTGATCAGCGCCTCGGCCATCACGTGCAATTTCTCGAGATTGTCCTCCAGGATCGACTTGGACCGCTGGTAGTTGCGTTCGATGATCGAGCGGATTTCCTCGTCGATGGCATGCGCCGTGTCGTCCGAGAGCAGCGAGGGACGCGGCCCATAGGGCGAGGCAGCGGCCTCCTCCTCGCCGTAGGCCAGCGGCCCGAGCCGCTCGGACAGCCCCCACTTGGTCACCATGTTCCGGGCGATCTCGGTCGCACGCTCGATGTCGTTGGAGGCACCGGTGGTCACCGCGTCGGCGCCGAAGATGATCTCCTCGGCCAGCCGCCCACCGAACAGGCTGGAAAGCTGGCTTTCCAGCCGGCGCTTGCTGTAGCTGTGCCGGTCGTCCTCGGGCAGAAACATGGTCACGCCCAAGGCCCGGCCCCGCGGCATGATGCTGATCTTGTAGACCGGATCGTGCTCGGGCACCGTGAGGCCGACGATGGCGTGGCCCGCCTCGTGGTAGGCCGTCAGCTTCTTCTCGTCCGGCGACATGACCATGGAGCGCCGTTCGGCACCCATCATGATCTTGTCCTTGGCCTTCTCGAACATCTCCATATCCACCAGCGAGCGCCCGCCGCGGGCGGCCATCAGCGCCGCCTCGTTGACGAGGTTGGCCAGCTCGGCACCGGAGAAGCCCGGGGTGCCGCGGGCGATCAGCGCCGGCTGCACATCGTCGGCGACCGGCACCTTGCGAATATGGACCTTGAGGATCTGCTCGCGACCACGCACGTCCGGCAGGCCGACCACAACCTGGCGATCGAAGCGCCCCGGGCGCAGCAGCGCCTTGTCCAGCACGTCGGGCCGGTTGGTCGCGGCGATCACGATCACGCCCTCGTTGCCCTCGAAGCCGTCCATCTCGACCAGCAGCTGATTCAACGTCTGCTCGCGCTCATCGTGGCCGCCGCCGAGCCCGGCGCCACGGTGGCGCCCCACGGCATCGATCTCGTCGATGAAGATGATGCAGGGCGCGTGCTTCTTGGCCTGCTCGAACATGTCGCGCACCCGCGAGGCGCCCACGCCGACGAACATCTCGACGAAGTCCGAGCCGGAGATGGTGAAGAACGGCACCTTGGCCTCGCCGGCGATCGCCCGGGCCAGCAGCGTCTTGCCCGTACCCGGCGGGCCCACCATCAGCACCCCGCGCGGGATCTTGCCGCCCAACCGCTGGAACTTGGAGGGGTCGCGCAGGAAGTCGACCAGCTCGACCACGTCCTCCTTGGCCTCGTCGCAGCCGGCCACATCGTTGAACGTGACCTTGACCTGATCCTCGGCCAGCATCCGCGCCTTGCTCTTGCCGAACGACATCGCGCCACGGCCGGCGCCGCCGCCCTGCATCTGCCGCATGAAGAAGATCCACACGCCGATCAGCAGCAGGAACGGGAACCAGGAGATGAAGATCTGCATCAGCAGCGACTGCCGCTCCGGCGCCTGCCCGACGACCGTGACGTCGTTCTCGAGCAGTTCGCCGATCAGCGCGCTGTTGTCGGTCTCGGGGCTGTAGGTCGTGAAGCGCTCGCCATTCGACAGCTGCCCCTCGATCGCCCGCCCGTCGATCTCGACGCGGGAGACGGCGCCGCTCTCCACCTGCGTCAGGAAGTCGGAGTACGCCATTTTCTCCGCGGCCGCATCGCGGGTGTTGAAGCCGTTGAAGACCGACATCAACACCACGGCGATGATGACCCAGAGAATCAGATTCTTTGCCATGTCGCTCAAAGCGGCACCTCTCGGTAAAGGTGACGGGTCGCGTGCCGTCGCCGGCCCGCCGGATCGATGTTACAACTCTTTGACCTGTCCGTTTCGATCTTAAGCCGAGCGGGGCCCGCGGGCCAGCAGATACTGTTCCCGGCTACGATCGCGCGAGGCGGCCGGCTTGCGCACCACCACCCGCTCGAAACCCGCCCGCAGCTGCCGCAGATACCCGTCGAAGCCCTCGCCCTGGAAAACCTTCACGAGCAAGGCGCCGTCCGGGCGGAGAACCTCCTGCGCCAGCGCCAACGCCAGCTCGGCCAGATACATTCCCCGCGCCTGATCCGCGGCACGGATGCCACTCATGTTGGGGGCCATGTCGGAGAGCACAAGATCGGCCCCCTGTGCCGGCAGCTGTGCCTGCAGCTGTGCCAACACTGCCTGCTCGGTGAAGTCGCCCTCCACGAACACGACGCCCTCGATAGGGGACATCGGCAGGATGTCCAGCGCCAACACCCTGCCGGCGCCGACCTTGCTGCGCGCGTACTGGCTCCAGCCGCCCGGCGCCGCGCCCAGATCGACCACCTGCAGGCCGGGACGAAACAGCCGGTCGCGCTCGTCGATCTCCCTGAGCTTGTAGACCGCCCGCGAGCGCCAGCCCGCCGCCTGCGCCTCGCGCACGTAGGGATCGGTGGCGTGTTCCTGCAGCCAGCGTCCGCTGCTGCCGCGCCGGCGGCTCACGCCGCCTTCCCCGGCAAGGCCGGGCGGCGTATCCTTCGCCGCCCGGCGCCGCGCGAGCGGTACCCCTCGACGCGGAGCAAGGCATGCAGGCAGCGGAACGGCGGCGACTCAGAGCCCAGGCGCACAGCCTGCGGCCCGTGGTATTGGTCGGCGCGGCCGGCGTGACGGCGGCGGTGCTGGCCGAGATCGACCATGCCCTTGCCGCGCACGAACTGATCAAGATCCGCCTGCGCCTGGAGGCGCGCGAGCAGCGGGAGGCCGCGGCCAGGCAGATCGCCGAAGAGCTCAATGCCGTGCAGGTTCAGCGGGTCGGGCACGTCTTCACCTATTACCGGCCCCGGCCCGAATGAGGCCCGCCGGGCGGCCGAGGTAGATCACGAGCCCGAG
>JAASSS010000010.1 GCA_021767745.1 Pseudomonadota bacterium | reverse complement strand
TTGATGTCTTCCGAGGTGCAGGCGAAGTGCAGGAATTCGCTGATGGCCGCCAGCTCCGCATCGCCACGGACCTGCTCCTTGAGGAAATACTCCACCGCCTTCACGTCGTGATTGGTGGTGTGTTCGATGGCCTTCACACGCTGCGCCTGCTCCACGGTGAAGCCGGTGGCGATCTGCTCCAGTCGGGCGCGGGCCCGCTCGCTGAGCGGGGCCACTTCGCCGATGGCATCGGTGGCGGCGAGGCACTCCAGCCAGCGCACCTCCACCAGTACCCGGTACCGGATCAGTCCGTATTCGCTGAAGATGCCGCGCAGTTCGAAGGTCTTGTCCGCGTAGCGGCCGTCGATCGGCGACAGGGCGGTGAGCGCCGTCAGTTCCATGCATTGACTCCAGAAACGGCACGACCGACGGCCGCGGCGCCCGCCGTTTCGGGGCGCCGCGGCGACTGGCGACGGCAGTGCTAGAATCCGGCCACTTTACCATTCGTGCGCTGCATCGGGCCGGCCGGGCCGGTGGCGCCAGGCCAGCAGGACGGAAAGATGAGCGAGCAGAGCTTTCGCATCGAACGCGACAGCATGGGGGAGCTGCAGGTCCCCGCCGATGCGCTGTGGGGCGCCCAGACGCAGCGGGCGGTGCAGAACTTTCCCATCAGCGGCCGCGCCATGCCCGCCCCATTCCTGCGTGCGCTCGGGCACGTGAAGGCCGCTGCCGCCAGTGCCAACGAACGGCTGGAGCTGCTGCCGGCCGAGGTGGCGGAAGTCATCCGCCAGGCGGCCGGCGAAATCGCCGCGGGCGGCCATCTCGCACAGTTCCCGGTCGATGTCTTCCAGACCGGCTCTGGCACCAGCTCGAACATGAACGCCAACGAGGTGATCGCGCATCTGGCCAGCGAGCGGCTCGGCAAGCCAGTGCATCCGAACGACCACGTCAACATGAGCCAGAGCAGCAACGACGTGATCCCCACCACCCTCCACGTGGCCGCGAGCCTGGAGCTGACCGAACGGCTGCTGCCGGCGCTGGCGCAGCTGGAGGCGGCGATTCGCGCCAAGGCCGAGGCGCTGCATACGGTCATCAAGACCGGACGCACGCATCTGATGGACGCCATGCCGGTGCGGTTCTCACAGGAGCTGGGTGGCTGGGCGAGCCAGATCGCGCAAGCCCGGGCGCGGCTGGAGGACACGCTGCAGCGGCTGCAGGGGCTGGCCCAGGGCGGCACGGCGGTTGGCACCGGTATCAACGCCGACCCCCGCTTCTCTGAGCAGTTCGTGGTCGCGCTGAATGGGCAGACCGGCGGGCAGTTCCGGCGCGCCGACGACCTGTTCGAGCGCCTGAGCAGCCAGGACACGGCGGTCGAGCTGTCCGGGCAGCTCAAGGCGCTGGCCGTCGCCATCATGAAGATCAGCAACGATCTGCGCTGGATGAACAGCGGCCCGCTGGCGGGTCTGGCCGAGATTGCGCTGCCCGCGCTGCAGCCGGGCAGCAGCATCATGCCCGGCAAGGTCAACCCGGTGATTCCGGAGGCGGCGGCGCAGGTGGCGGCGCAGGTGATCGGCAACGATGCGGCCATCACCGTGGCCGGCCAGTCCGGCAACTTCCAGCTGAACGTGATGCTGCCGCTGGTGGCGGACAACCTGCTGCAGAGCCTGCAGCTGTTGACCAGCATCGCCCCGCTGCTGGGCGAGTGCATCGCCGGCTTCACCGTGAACGAGGACAACCTCAACGCCGCGCTGGATCGCAACCCGATCCTGGTCACGGCATTGAACCGTGTGATCGGCTACGACCTCGGCGCCAAGATCGCCAAGCAGGCCTACGCCGAGAAGCGGCCCGTGATCGAGGTCGCGCTGGCGCTGACGGATCTGTCCGAGGCGCGTCTGCGCGAGCTGCTCGATCCGGCCAAGCTGGCCGACGGCGGCATCACCGACGCCTGAGTCCTTGACGCCGCAGGTCGTCCACATCCGGCAGCGGCTCGCCCACACCCGGCCGCTGCCCAGTCCCGCCGCGCTGGTGGACTATGGCGGGGCGCTGAACGTGCCGCTGGAGATGGTGCCCAGGCCCGAGGCGCTGCGGCCGGCGGCCGTGCTGGTGCCCCTGCTGGCGACGCCGCAGGGTCTGGAGGTGCTGTTCACCCGGCGCACCGACAACCTGCGCAATCATGCCGGTCAGGTCAGCTTTCCCGGTGGGGCCGCCGAGACCCACGATGCCGATGCCACCGCCACGGCGCTGCGCGAGGCCGAGGAGGAGATCGGGCTGTCCCCGGCCGCGATCGACGTGCTGGGCTTTCTGGGCCCGCACGTGACGATCAGCGGCTTCTGCGTCTCGCCGGTCGTCGGCTACGTCGCCCGGCCACCCACCCTCACCGCCGATTCGGGCGAGGTGGCCGAGATCTTCAGTGTGCCGCTCGACTACCTCATGCAGCGGGAGCACTACGAATGTCGCCAGGGCGAGTTCCGCGGTCAGCCCGTCCGCTACTACGTGCTCCGCTACGGCCAGCAGACCATCTGGGGCGCCACCGCGGCGATGCTGGTCGACCTCTACGAGCGGTTGGAGCCGCTGCCGCTGCGCTGATCCGGCGACGGGGTATCTGCGCCCGGTAGCGGCGCCTCGTCGGGATGCGCCGCCGCCACCGGCAGTGGCACCTGCTGTGTCGGCGGCGGTGGATCCCGATCGGGATCGTAGAGCCGGCTGCGCTTGTAGGAATCGCGCAGATGCCGGACGAATACGGCGATCACCGCGCCGGCCGGCAGCGCCATCAGGATGCCGACGAAGCCGAACAGCTTGCCGCCCGCCAGCACGAGGAAGATCACCATCACCGGGTGCATGCCGATGCGATCGCCGACCAGATACGGCGTCACCACCGAGCCCTCCAGCGCCTGTCCGCTCAGGAACACGATGGTGATGAACAGATAGACGATCGGATCGGCGCCGGTGAACAGCGCCGAGGCCAGCGCCGCGGCGAAGCCCACGGCGAAGCCGAGGTAGGGCACGAAGTTCACCAGCCCGGCGAAGAAGCCGATCAGGATGGCGAATTCCACCCCGGAGAGCCACAGGCCGACGCCATACCAGGTGCCCAGCACCAGCATCACCAGCAGCTGCCCGCGCAGGAAGCCTGCCAGGCGTTCGTCGGCCTCGCGGGCAAGGTCGTAGGCGGTCGTCAGCAGCGGGCGCGGCACCAGCCCGGCCAGCGAGGCCCACATGTCATCCCAGTCGCGCAGCAGGTAGAAGGTGACCACCGGCAGCAACAGCAGATTGGTGACGAATGCCGCTACGGCGAAGCTCGAAGTGGTGATCTGGCGCAGTACCGCCGTGACCAGTGTGCCGGCCTGGGCGAGGTTTTCCTGGATCGTCTCGCGCAGCCGGTCGAAACCGAGATTGGCCGGATCGACGCCCAGCCGGCTGGTCACCCAGGGCAGGGCGACCTCCTGCGTCCAGTCGAGGATCGCCGGCAGCATGTCGATCAGCAGCAGTGTCTGCTGCTGCAGCGGTGGGATGAGCAGCAGCACCACCAGCGCCACCAGCGCGATAATCAGCACGAAGACCAGCAGCACGGCGAAGGTCCGGGGCACGCCCAAGGCCTGGAACCAGACCACCACCGGCCGGAACAGGTAGGCCAGCACGAAGGCGGCGATGAATGGCGTCAGCACCGAGCCGAGAAAATGAAAGGTTGCGAACAGCGACAGGGCAAGCAGGCCGTACGCCCACCAAGGCACACGCCGGAAGTAGTTCTCCGGCGTCTGCAATTGCGAATTCATCGAACGCTACTCCCGGTGTGACAGCCGCCACGCGCGTGTGGCCGGTCTCGCAGCCACGGCAATCATGCGGTGAACGGGTGTCGGCAGGCCATAGTAGGCGGCAATGCGGGGCCCAGTGCAATCGGCCCGCCGCCGGCGGGCAGGGGACGCGCCGATGGCGTGTCCACATCTTCCGTTAGGAATTACATATCGCAATCATCAGCACAATTGATTGGGTTTATCGCCGACCATCCTTTATCGTCGCCACATCGTCTCGACCCAAGGAGCAGACATGGCTGACCGGCCGCAGGATCCGACCCTGACTACCGCCGATGGTGCCCCGATCGCCGACAATCAGAACGCCCTGACCGCCGGCCGGCGGGGACCGGTGCTGATGCAGGACGTGGCGCTCATCGAACAGATCCAGCGCTTCAACCGCGAGCGCATCCCGGAGCGCGTGGTGCACGCCAAGGGCTCAGGCGCCTACGGCACCTTCACGGTCACCAACGACATCACCCAATACACGCGTGCCTCGCTGTTTGCCGACGTCGGCAAGCAGACCGAGCTGTTCGTGCGTTTCTCGACCGTTGCCGGGGAGCGCGGCGCGGCCGACGCCGAACGCGATCCCCGGGGCTTCGCCGTGAAGTTCTACACCGACGAGGGCAACTGGGACCTGGTCGGCAACAACACGCCGATCTTCTTCGTCTACGATCCCTACAAGTTCCAGATGTTCATCCACTCGCAGAAGCGTCATCCGCGGACCAATCTGCGCGACCCGGACATGCAGTGGGACTTCTGGAGCCTGTGCCCGGAGAGCCTGCATCAGGTGACCTGGCTGTTCGGCGATCGAGGCATTCCCAGAAGCTATCGCCACATGAACGGCTATGGCAGCCACACCTACGCCATGATCAACGCCGACGGCGAGCGCGTGTGGGTGAAGTTCCACTTCAAGACCGACCAGGGCATCGAAAACCTCACCAACGAGCAGGCGACCAGCCTGATTGCGCAGGATCGGGAGAGCCACCAGCGCGATCTGTACCAGTCCATCGAGGCCGGCCAGTTCCCAAGCTGGACGCTCCACATCCAGGTGATGACCCAGGAGCAGGCCAGCAGCTTCCGCTGGAACCCGTTCGATCTCACCAAGATCTGGCCGCACGCCGACTTCCCCCTGATCGAGGTCGGGCGGATGGAGCTCAACCGCAATCCGGACAACTACTTCCATGATGTCGAGCAGTCCGCGTTCAACCCGAGCGCGATGGTGCCCGGCATCGCCGCGAGCCCGGACAAGATGCTGCAGGGGCGGCTGCTGAGCTATCAGGACACGCACCTGTACCGCATCGGTGTGAACTATCGCGACCTGCCGGTGAACCGGCCGCGCGTGCCGGTGCACAACTACCTGCGGGACGGGCAGTTCGGCGGCATGCGTGGCGATGAAGGTACCGGGCACCCGAACTACTTCCCCAACAGCGTGCCCGGTGCCGCGCGGCCCGATCCAGCCTACGCCGAGCCGGCCTGGGCCCTCGGCGATGTCGTTGTGGACCGCTACGACGAGCGGCAGGATGACTACACCCAGGCCGGCGATCTCTACCGGCTGATGGGGGAGGCAGCCCAGCAGCGACTGGCGCACAGCCTGGCCGGCGCGATGCAGGGGGCGCGTGAGGAGGTGATCGAGCGTCAACTCGGGCACATCGAGAAGGCCGATGCCGACTATGCGCACCGGGTCCGGCAGGCTCTGGCCGAGGCGGGTGACTCGGCGGCCGCCAGCGTGCGCGACGAACCGGCGGGCTGATTGGCCCGCCGCGTCGCCGGCGGCGGGGCCCCGCTGCCGCCGGCGCCGTGTCGCCCAGCCACTGCAGGGAGTGAGCACTTGGATTTGGACAACGTCGACTATCACGAGATTGCCCGGCGCGGCGACGTCGAGGTAATGGACGTCTTTCTGACGGCCGGACTGGATGTGAACCTGACGAACACGCGGGGTCACAGCCTGCTGATGATCGCCAGCTACAACCATCAGCCCGAGATGGCCCGGCTGCTGCTGGCGCACGGCGCCGACCCGAACCAGCCCGACGCCAGCGGCAGCACCCCCTTGATGGGGACGGTGTTCAAGGGCGACATCGAGCTGGCCGCATTGCTGCTGGAGGCCGGCGCCGACGTCCGGGCCGTGAACGGTGCGGGTGCCACCGCGCTGCACTTTGCCGCCATGTTCCGCCAGGCGCCGCTCGCCGAGCTACTGCTCACCCACGGCGCCGATGCCGAGGCGCGAGACGGCATGGGCAGGCGCCCGGCCGACCTCGGCCCGCTATCCGATTCTCCCGCCTAGGCCGCTCCGCTAGCGCGCCGCGCGCAGCACGCCACCCACGGCGGCGTGCAACTGACCGAGCGTGGTGCACGCCTGCAGCGAACGCAGATGTACCCGGTACTGCCCGATCACCGAATCCCCCTGATCCCACCGCTTGCGCGGCTCGGTGTTCAGCCAGTGGATCGCCTTGCTGCGGCGTGCGAGCCTGCCGAGCAGCTCCACTCGGGGCGGCAGGTCGTTGCAGCGCGCATCGCCGAGGATCAGGACGCTCGTGCGCCGATCGATGGCATCGCCATGCGCGTCGAGCAGACTCGCCAGCGACTGGCCGTAATCGGTATAGCCCTGGGGTGGGGCGGCGAGCGCGGCGGCAACGGCCTGTTCCGTGTCCGCGCCAGCCAGCGCGCCGGTGACCTCGACCAGATCGCTGCAGAAGCCGAACACCCGCAGCTCACCGAGCGCCTCGCGCAACAGCCGCAGGAAGAGCATCAACATGCCCGCATGGACGGCGACCGACCGGCTGGTGTCGCACAGTGCCACCAGCCGCGGCCGGTCCAGCCGGCGGCGGCGCCACTTCAGCGACACGAGTGTGCCGCCATGGCCGGCATTGGCGCGCAGGCTCGCCCGCAGGTCGAGCTGACCACGTCGCGCCGCGTGCCGCACGGGTGCCGCCCGGCCGGCGAGCTCGCGCGCCAGTCGCTGCGCCATTGCCTGCAGTTCGCGCCGGTCCGACAGATCCAGCCGGTCCAGTCGCCGCTCGAGCAGCTGCCGCTCATGTTCCGCCCGTCGCCGCGGCTCGCCATGCAGTTCGAGCTGCCGCTGCAGGTGCTGCTGGGCGGCTGCCGCCAGCGCGGCATGCCGCCGCTCCAGGGCCGCCGCGCGTGCCGAATCGCCCGCCTCGCGGGCTTCGGCCTGCGCCGCCTGCAGCGCTTCGCCACCTGCCGCCCGCAGCAACCGGTGGCGATAGACGTGGCGCTGGCCGAGGTGCTCGATCTGCTCGGTCGCAAGCGCCCTGCCGGCCTGCTGCAGCCGGGCGAGGTCAACCGGTGTCAGGGAGGCGTCGCGGGCTGCGCCAGCATCGGGCGCAAGGTCCGGCCCTTCGCTGCCGTTCGTCGGCTCCGCCGGGGCCCCGGCGGCGGCGGGTGCAGCGGGGAAGAAGCGATCGAAGGCGGCATCGAAGGCGGCAGCCTGATGCGCCGCACGCACCAGCACGCAGCGCAGGCCGTCCCGCAGCCGGCGCCGGTCCGCGTAGCCTAGCAACCGCAGCGCCCGGTGGGCGGCAAGGGCCTCGTCCGCGGAGATCGAGAGCCCGGCTCGCCGCAGCGCCAGGAGAAACTCGCCGAAGGTTGCTTGCATCGGGGCCGGATGGGGCAGGACGGTTCCCGCTGCGAGGGGGACGCATACGGGCTGTTCATCTTACCGGACACCACCGGCCCGCGCCGAGCTTGGACACACTCCTGTAACACCCCGCCGGCATTCTGCGCCCCGACCTCGCGCCCGGAGCGGCGCTCGAACGCACCCTCAGGAGATTGATGACATGACTCGGCTAAAGGCTTTCGGCCTGGGCTTCACTGCGCTGTCCGCCGCTTGCGTGCTGGCGAATCCGGCGTTCGCCCGTGACCAGATCCGCATCGCCGGTTCCAGCACGGTCTATCCGTTCTCCAGCTATGTCGCCGAGGAATTCGGCGCGGTAACCGATTTCTCCTCGCCGGTCGTCGAATCCACTGGCACGGGCGGTGGCTTCAAGCTGTTCTGCGAGGGTGTCGGCGAGCAGACCACCGACATCAGCAACGCCTCGCGGCAGATGAAGAAGAGCGAGTTCGAGACCTGCCAGCAGAACGGCGTCGAGAGCATCACCGAGGCCAAGATCGGCTTCGACGGCATCGTGATCGGCCAGGCGGTCGACATGGAACCGCTGGCGCTGACCCGCGAGCAGCTGGCGATGGCGGTGCTGAAGCAAGTGCCGAAGAACGGTGAGCTGGTTCCGAACGCCTACAAGCGCTGGAACGAGATCGACTCGAGCCTGCCGGATCGCGAGATCGTGGTCTACGGTCCGCCGACCACCTCCGGTACGCGCGATGCGTTCGAGGAGCTGGTGCTCGAGGAAGTGACCCAGGAGATGGACGCTTACGACGGCGAGAAGTACAGCGAGATCCGCACCGATGGTGTGTACATCCCCTCGGGCGAGAACGACAACCTGATCGTGCAGACGCTGGAGAGGAACAAGGATGCCGTCGGCATCTTCGGCTTCAGCTTCCTGGAAGAGAACAAGGACCGCATCCAGGCCTCCACGGTCGACGGTGTGGAGCCGACCCGCGACAACATTTCCTCCGGCGACTATCCCGTCTCGCGCAGCCTCTTCTTCTACACCAAGAACGCGCACTTCGGCGTGATTCCGGGCATGGAAGAGTTCGTCGAGCTGTTCATGAGCGAGAAGATGATCGGCGATCGTGGCGCGCTGAAGAAGATCGGCCTGATCCCGCTGCCGAAGGACGAGCGTGAGACGCGGCGCGAGGCGGTCATGGAACGCAAGCAGCTGAGTGCCAGCGACCTGTGATCCGAGTCGGCCAGCCGGCTGACAGCGGCGGCGCCCGAGGGCGCCGCCGTGTCTTTTCGAGGTCCCATTGCGGGTGCAGATCGGCATGAGTACGCAGCAGACGCTCTTGATCTTTCTGGCGAGCCTGGCGCTGCTCAGTGCGGTCGCCTTCCTGCTTGGCCGCACCAAGGCAAGCCAGGCGCGCGACAACGGCCAGCACATGCACTCGCAGCCCGGCGAGTACGGCCAGTTCGCGGCGGTCGCCGTGGCCCTGCCGGCGCTGCTGGCCGGCGGGGTGCTGGTCGTGCTGGAGACCTTCGGCGTGCTCGAGCTCGCAGCCGGCCTGCCGGCCTGGGTGGGTGTCGGCGCAGCGGCGCTCGGCATGGTCTATGGCCTGCGGCGCATCGAGCCGGAGCTGCGCGCCCGCAACCAGGTCGAGACGGTGATCCGCTGGCTGCTGATCGCCGCCTCGCTGGTGTCGATCCTGACGACGCTGGGCATCGTCGTCTCCATTCTCTTCGAGGCGATCCGGTTTTTCCGGCTCGTCAGCCTGTGGGAGTTCATCACGGGGACGGAATGGTCGCCGGATGCGGTCTTCGCCGGCGGCCAGGGCCAGTTCGGTGCGGTACCGCTGTTCGCCGGCACCTTCATGATCACCGGCATCGCCATGGCCGTCGCGTTGCCGATCGGGCTGCTGTCGGCGATCTTCATGTCCGAATACGCCTCGCCGGCGGTGCGCACGGCGGCCAAGCCGGTACTGGAAGTGCTGGCGGGCATCCCGACGGTGGTCTACGGCTTCTTCGCCGCCATCACCATCAGCCCCTATGTGGTCGCACTGGCCGAGTTCATCGGCCTCGATGCCTCCTACAAGAACGCGCTCGCGCCCGGCGTGGTGATGGGGATCATGATCATCCCGATCATCTCCTCGCTGTCGGATGATGTCATCAGCGCAGTGCCGAACTCGCTGCGCGAGGGCGCGCTGGCGCTCGGCAGCACGCAGGCGGAAACCATCCGCCACGTGGTGGTGCCGGCGGCGCTGCCCGGGATCATCTCGGCGGCGCTGCTGGGCGTGTCCCGCGCGCTTGGCGAGACCATGATCGTGGTGATGGCTGCCAGTCTGCGGCCCAATCTCACCGCCAATCCGCTGGAAGACATGACCACCGTCACGGTGCGCATCGTGGATGCGCTGACCGGTGATCAGGCGTTCGACAGCGCCGAGACGCTCTCGGCCTTCGCGCTCGGCCTGGTGCTGTTCGTGGTGACGTTGAGCTTGAACCTCGTGTCCACCGTCCTGGTGCGGCGTTTCCGGCAGAAGTACGAGTAGGCAGGCGCATGGAAAATCGAGAACAGGCCGTTAAACGACGGCTGACCCGGCGGCATCGGGCGAGTCGCTGGTTCCGGCGCATCAGCGGCTTGGCGCTGCTGCTGGCCGTGGCCTTCCTGATGTTCTTCTTCTACGACATCATCAGCACTGGCTGGAGCGCCTTCCGGCAGGCCGAGATCCAGGTGCCGGTTTCCTATACCGAGGAGGTCATGGAGATCCCCGCCATGGCCGTGCCGGAGGCTTACGAGGAGTTAGTGAGCCGCGGCTGGATACGGCTGCTGCCCCGCCAGATGCGCGAGAATCCGGACCTGCTCGGCACCGAGCGGCGGGAATGGGTGGTCGCCTCGGCGCCGGTCGATCAGTATCTGAAGGGTCGCTATGCCACGCTCGATGACGAGCAGCGGGCGCTGGTGGACCAGCTGCAGGCCAGCGATCAGGTGCGGCTCGGGTTCAACACCGGCTTCTTCACCCATGGCGATTCGAAGATCCCGGAGATCTCGGGCATCTGGGCGGCGTTGGTCGGCTCGATCCTGGTGATCACCGTCACCTTCCTGATCAGCTTTCCGATCGGGGTGATGACGGCGATCTATCTGCACGAGTTCGCCGACGACAACTGGTTCACACAGGCGATCGAGGTCAACATCAACAACCTCGCGGCCGTGCCGTCGATCATCTTCGGTCTGCTGGGCCTGGCGATCTTCATCAACTTCTTCGGCCTGCCGCGTTCCTCGGCACTGGTCGGCGGGCTCACGCTGGCATTGATGACGCTGCCAATCATCATCATCAGCACCCGCGCGGCGCTGGCCGCAGTGCCAGACTCCATCCGCGAGGCCGCCCTGGGTGTGGGGACCTCCAAGTGGCGGATGGTGCGCGACCATGTCCTGCCGCTGTCGTTACCGGGTATCCTGACCGGCACGATCATCGGCATCGCCCAGGCGATGGGGGAGACGGCGCCCTTGCTGATCGTCGGCATGATCGCTTACATCCCGGATGCACCGAGCAGCTTCACCGAGGCCACCACCGTGTTGCCCGCGCAGATCTTTACCTGGGCGGGCATGCCGGAGCGTGCCTATACCTCCCGCACCGCGGCCGGCATCATCGTGCTGCTGGCTGTGCTGCTGACCCTGAACGCCACGGCCGTCTACCTGCGCCGCCGCTTCGAGCGACGCTGGTAGCCGGCATAACCGAGAGATCGCCTCATGAGTGACGGCATGCAAGCAGAGAAGCAGATCGAGTCGCATCCGCGCGAGAACCGCACGCCGCTGGCGCACGGGCCCGATACGCACGCCACACCGCAGCCGAAAGAGGACGAGCGGCTGAAGCTGCAGGTGGAGAAGCTGAGCCTGTGGTACGGCCAGTCCCAGGCGCTGCACGGCGTCGATCTGGACATACACGCCAACGAGGTGACGGCGCTGATCGGGCCGTCCGGCTGCGGCAAGTCCACCTTCCTGCGTTGTCTGAACCGCATGAACGACCTGATCAAGGAAGTGCGTGTGGAGGGCAAGGTCATGCTGGAAGGCCAGGATCTCTACGATCCGAAGGTCGATGTGGTGCAGCTGCGTACCCGGGTGGGCATGGTCTTCCAGAAGCCGAATCCGTTCCCGAAGAGCATCTACGACAACATCGCCTATGCGCCGCTGCTGCACGGCATGGTGCGCAAGGGCGAGGAGTGCGACGAACTGGTGGAAAGCTCGCTCAAGCGGGCCGGCCTGTGGAAGGAGGTGGCCGATCGCCTGCACTCGCCCGGTACCTCGCTCTCCGGGGGGCAGCAGCAGCGCCTGTGCATCGCGCGGGCGATCGCGGTCAACCCCGATGTGGTGCTGATGGACGAGCCGGCCTCGGCGCTCGATCCGGTGTCCACGGCGACGGTGGAGGAGCTGATCCACGACCTGCGCAAGCAGTACACGATCGTGATCGTGACGCACAATCTGCAGCAGGCTGCCCGGGTGGCCGGTTACACGGCGTTTTTCTATCTCGGCCGGATCATCGAGTACGGCGATACCAGCACGCTGTTCACCAACCCGCGGGAAAAGCGTACCGAGGATTACCTCACCGGCCGCTACGGCTGATTCCCCCGCAAGGGCGGCGGGGCGCATCCCACGGCGGATGGCGCGGCGGCATTGCTCGCCTCCCGTCGCGCGGCCGGGCTTTCCTGACGTGACGGGGGCCCGCGACTCGCGGGCGCCCTAGTCACCGGCCGGTGGTGGTGGCGGGGTGGCATCGAGGCCGGCGTAGTCCAGGCGATAGAACAGGCTGTAGAGCACCGGCACCACGCCGAGGGTCAGCAGCGTGGCGAACAGCAGACCGAAGATGATGGCGATCGCCATCGACTGGAACAGCGCGCCCCCGAACAGCCACAGTGGCAGCATGCCGAGCGAGGTGGTCGCGGCGCTGAGCAGGATCGGCCGCAGCCGGCGCTGCGCCGCCTGCAACACCGCCTCCGCCGGCTCGTAGCCGCCCTCACGCTGCTCGATGCCGATGCGATCGATCAGCACGATCGCATTGTTGATGACGATGCCGGACAGCGAGATCACGCCGAGGATCGTCATGAAGCCGAACCAGGTCTGCGTCGCGAGCAGGCCGACCGTCACGCCGATCAGCCCCAGCGGCACCGTCAGCAGAATGATCCCGGCCCGCCGGATCGAATTGAACTGCACCACCAGCAGCAGGGCGATGATCAATCCGGCGATCGGCAGCTGCGCGGCGATTGCGCCGCGCGCATCCTCGGACTCCTCGAACTCGCCCCCGAACTCGAAGCGGTAGCCGGCCGGCCACTGCGACTGGCGTTCCGTCAGCCAAGGGCGCAGCTGTTCGATCACGCCCCGGGTGGTGACCGAGCCACGCAGGTCGGCCGTGACGGTGATGTTGCGCTGGCGGTTCTTGCGGTAGATCAGGGCCGGCTCCCAGATCAGCTCGAGCCGGGCCAGATCGCGCAGCGGCACACTCCGTTCGGCGCGATCGCCGAAGATCGCCACGGCCTCGATATCGGCCAGCGACATCTGTTCGCCGTCGCGTGAACGCAACAGGATCGGCACCAGGTCCTCGTCCTCCCGATACTCGGTGAGCGCCATGCCGGAGAGGGCGCTGCGCAGCGAATCGGCCACGTTGCGCGGGGTGATGCCGAGCTGGCGCGCACGCGCCTGGTCGATCTGCACCCGCAGCTTCTGCGTCCGCTCGCCCCAATCGTCATCGACGTTGTAGACGCCCTCGATGCTGCGCAGCCGATCCTGCACCTCAGCGGAGATCGCCTGTAGTGCATCGATCTCGTCGCCCAACAGGCGGATCCCGATCGGGTGCTGCAGGCCGGGCCCGTTCTGGATCTTGCGCAGCGTCACGATGGCATCGGGCAGCTCGGTCCGCAGCCAACGTTCCAGCCGGTCGATCTGCGCCGGGATGTGTTCCCAGTTGCGCACGTTGACCAGCAGGAAGGCGTAGTTCGACTTCGGTGGCTCGGGCGTGTGCTGCAGGATGTAGCGCGGCCCGCCATAGCCGATGTAGCTCGCCCAGCTCTCCACGCCCGGGGCATCCTCATCGGCGTCGGGCGGTGCGCGCATCGTCTCGTCCAGGTGGCGTTCGACCTCGGCGACCACCTGCGCCGTCTGCTCGATCGCGGTGCCGACCGGCAGTTCGAGCTCCACCTTGAAGAAGGCGTTCTCGGACGGCGGGAAGAAGCTGTTCGGCACCTGCGCGAGGCCATAGAGCGCGCCGGCGAACAGGGCGGCGGTGGCCAAGAGGCTGAGCCAGCGATGGTGCGCCACGCTCAACAGCAGCCGGCGATAGCCGCGGTAGAAACGGGTGTCGTAGGGGTTGCGCCGTTCGCCCTCGGCGGCGCGCAGCAGCCAGCGGCACAGCAGCGGCAGTACCGTCATCGCCAGCACCCAGGAGCTGAGCAGCGCGATCGCGACCACCTTGAACAGCGGCGCGGTGTACTCGCCGACTTCCTCCTCGGCGAGATAGATCGGCAGGAACGCCGCCGCCGTGGTCAATGACGAGGTCAGCAGCGGCACCGCCAGCTCCCGCGCCGAATCCACCGCCGCCTGCAGCCGCTCGCGGCCCTCCTGCAGCTGCACCAGGATGCTTTCGGCCATGACGATGCCGTTGTCGACGATGATGCCGAGCGAGATGATCAGCGCCGCCAGCGAGATGCGATCCAGCCCGATCTGCAGCAGCGACATTACCCACAGCGTGGTCAGGATCACCATCGGCAGCAGCGAGGCGACCACCAGCCCGGTGCGCAGGCCGAGGAAGGTCAGCAGCACCAGCAGCACGACCGCCACCGACTGACCGAGATTGCTGACGAACTGATCGACGGCCCGATCCACCCGGGCCGGCTGATAGGCGACGCGGCTGACCTCCAGGCCCACGGGCAGGCGCTGCTCGAGCACCTGCAGCCGCGCCTGCACCTTTCGGCTGAGGTCGAGGATGTTACCGCCCTCGCGCATGGCGACGGCCACGATCACCGCAGGCTGTGCACTGTGCCGCACCAGGGTGCGGGGCGGATCCTCGTAGCCCACCCGGATCTCGGCGAGGTCGCGCAGCGCCAGTTCGTCGCCGCCGGGCAGCGGGATGAGCGTCTCCCCGATCGCGGCGATGCGATCGTAGTTGCCGGAGGGCTCCACCACGATGCGCCGATCCCCCAGCCGCCACTGACCGCCGGGTGCGACGATGTTGGTCGCCTGCAGTGCCTGCATCAGCTGGCCCGGCGACAGGCCGTAGCCGTTCAGCGTGGCGTTGTCGTAGTCGAGGTAGAGTCGTTCGGGCTGCACGCCATGCAGCTGCGCCTTCGCGACCTGATCGATCAGCAGGAAGTCATCCCGCAGCGTCTCTCCGGCCTGCTCGAGCGCCGCATAGTCGAAGTCCTGTCCGTGCACCGCCAGCACGATGCCGTACACATCGCCGAATTCGTCATCCACGCTCGGTGGTTGGGCGCCGCCCGGCAGTTCGCTGCGGATGTCGCGCATCTTGCGCCGCAGCTCGTCCCAGATCGGTCGCAGGTTCGTGTACTCGGGACGCACGAACACGTTCACCACCGAGACGCCGGCCGCCGACTCGCTGCTGACATAGTCCAGCTCCTCGATGCGCTGGATTTCGCGCTCGAGCTTGTCGGTCACCAGCCGTTCCACGCGCTGTGGGCTGGCGCCGGGGAACAGCGTCGTCACCCGCGCCACGCGGATCGTGAAGCCGGGATCCTCCGCGCGGGGCAGGTTGAAGAACGCCGCGATCCCCGCCGCCATGATCAATGCAAGGGCGGTGAGGGTGATGCGGTTGCCCTGGATGGCAACGCGGGTGGGATTCAATCGAGCGGCCCGGCCGGCGCCTGCATGCGCACCTGTTCGCCATCGCGCAGTCGGGCGAGGCCCGCGGTCACCACCCGATCGCCGGGATGCAGCCCGTCGATGATCTGCACCCCCGTCGGCGTCAGCTCGCCGACCGTGACCGCCTGCCGCCGTACCGTGGCCTGCCGCTCGGCCTGCGCCGCGTCGGCGCTGGCCGCCTGTTCGGGCTGCAGCACGAAAGCGAAATGACCGGCGCGATCCTCACCGATGGCACCCGCCGGTACCTGCACCGTCGCGGCAGTCGGCGCCGCCACCGCGAAGCGGGCCGTGCCGGTGAGGCCGGGCCGCAGCGCCTCGCTCGTGGACTGCAGCAGGACGCGCACCGTGTGCGCCGGTGCCTCGTCCGGCCCCGGCGCGACGATCTGCGAGACGGCGCCCTCGATCTCGCCGGGCAGCGCCACGAGTTCGGCGTGGCTGGCGGTGCCGAGCGCAATGGCGGCCACATCGCGGCTGGGCATCTGCACCCGCAGCTCGTAGCCCTCGCCGCAGTCCAGACGCAGCACCGGCTGCCCCGGCGAGACGGTCTCGCCGCGATCGGCAAGCCGGCGCATCACGCGGCAGGCACCCGGCGATTGCAGGGTCGTGTAGTCCAGGTTCAGCTGCGCCGCCTGGAGTTGCTCGCGGGCCGCCTGTTCCTGGGCGTGCGCTTGCGTCAGCTGCGCGGCGAGATCGTCCACCTGGTTTTCCGGTACCGCGCGGGACTCATAGAGCTTCTGCGCCCGGCCGAGGTTATCGCGGGCGTTGGTGGTGCGCGAGCGGCGCGCCGAGAGATTGGCCTGCGCCTGCTGCACCGCAACGCGGTAGTCCTCGGCATCGAGTTGGCCGAGCGGCTGCCCGGGCTCGACCCGATCGCCGGCCTCCACCGGCAGGCGCTCGATGGTGCCCTGCACGCGGAAGGCGACCTCGGCGGTGCTGACCGCCTCGGTCACGCCCACGTAGTGACGATGGCGCAGTTGCGGTGGCGGCTCGGCGACCACGTAGCGGACCGGACGCAGCGGCATCGGCTCGGTGGCGGTCTCATCGCCGCCGCAGGCGGCCAGCGTTGCGGTGAGCGCGAGCATGAGCAGCGGCGCCTGCCGGGGGAAGGTCATGATGAGCCTGGCGTGGATCTGCCGGTGAGACCGCAGCGCCCGCCCGGAGTTCTAGCAGCCGGTCCGATCAGAGGCTGCACTCAGCGGTCGTTCCATCACCTCGCCGCTCGCCAACTGCACGCGCTCGCCCCGCAGCAAGAGCGTGATCGGCGCGGCGCGGGTGGGGGCCGCGGCCACGCGCAACTGCTCGGCCCGCACCGTGAGCGTAAGCCAATGGCCGCGGTAGCGGATCAGCAGCTCGATACCCCGGATGTCCTCGGGCAGGGCCGGATCCAGCTGCAGGCAGTCCTCGGCGGCGACCACGCCGGTGTAGCCGCGCTGGAACAGGTCGACCGTGCCGGCCATGGCGCCCAGATGGATGCCCTCCGGTGTCGTGCCGCCCTGTACGTCGGCCACGTCGCTCTCCAGCGCCTGCACCGCGCAGGCCCACGAGTTCGGCCGGTCCAGCCGCGCCAGTACCCAGGCGTGGACGACCCGGCTGAGCGTCGAGCCGTGCGAGGTGCGCTGCAGGTAGTACTCGACGATGGCGCGCCGCTCCTGCGGGCTCAGTGGCTGATAGCCGCAGTGCCCGAGCAGGGCGTCGAGCTCGTGCGGCGTCAGCAGGTAGAACAGCATCAGCACGTCGGCCTGCTTGGAGGCCTGGTAGCGATTGGGTGTGTCACCCTCGGCCTCCAGCACCCGGTCGAGGCGCTGGATGTCCTCGTAGCGGCTCCGGTAGTCGTCCCAGGCGAACGGCTCGAGGTCGGCATAGCCGGCGAACTGGCTGATGATGCGCCGGCCGGCGCCGTCCTCGTGGAAGGGCACGTACATGCGCCCGGCGATGTCGCGCCAGCGTTCCAGCTCGTCGTCGACCAGCCCGATCTGGGCGCGGAGCTCATCCCGCCGGTAGGCCGGCAGCCGGGCCAGCACCTGCTGGGCGCGCTGCAGCACCCAGACGGTCATCAGGTTGGTGTAGGCGTTGTCGTCAAGCCCCGGCCGCGCCGCGCCGGGGTAGCGTTCGTGGTATTCATCCGGGCCCATGACGCCGCGGATGTGAAAGCGGTCCTGCTCGGCATCGTAGGTGGCCAGGCTGGCCCAGAAGCGGGCGATCTCCAGCAGCATCTCGGCGCCGTAGTAGTTCAGGAATTCCTGATCCTGCGTCACCTCCACGTACTGCCAGATGTTGTAGGCGATGGCGATGTTGATGTGCCGCTGCAGGTGCGAGCCGTCCTCCAGCCAGCGGCCGGACTTCGGATTCAGGTGCAGGATCTGCGTTTCCTCGCGGCCGTCGCTGCCGCTCTGCCAGGGGAACATCGCCCCGGCCAGGCCGGCCTGGCGCGCGAGCAGACGGGCCCGCCCGAGGCGACGGAAGCGATAGCGGAGCAGGGCGCGGGTCAGCTCCGGCAGGCGCAGGTTCAGGAACGGGAAGATGAACAGCTCGTCCCAGAAGATGTGGCCCCGGTAGGCCTCGCCATGCCAGCCGCGGGCCGGCACGCCGACGTCGCGGTCGATCGTGTTCGGCGACACCGTCTGCAATAGATGCAGGATGTGCAGCCGCAGGATGCGCACGGACCGGTCGCCGTCGGTCAGCTCGATGTGGAAGCGCCGCCAGAGTTGGTGCCAGGCGAGCGTGTGCCGGCGCAGCAGGCCGTCGAAGTCGTCCGCCGTCTCCAGCCGCTCGCGCGCTGCCAGCGAGGGAGAGGCGATGGCGCGGTCGAGGCTGGTGAACAGCCGCACCTGCTTGTCGACCACCAGCTCGCAGTCGCGCGCCAGCGGCAGGGTGAAGGTGAGGCTCAGCGCCTGCTCCTGCGCTTCCAGCTGCGAGGGCGGGGTGACCGGATGGCCGTCGCTGAACAGGCGTGTGCGGGCGGCGTAGGCGATGCGGATGCCGGAGCTGATCATCTCGCAGTCGAGGGTGACGGTCTCGTTGTTGCGCTGTGCGCCGGTGAAGCCGGTCAGGTGGTGACGCTCCAGCTCCCGGTAACGGGCGACCCCGTTGTTGCAGATGGCGCCGTCCAGCCCCGAGCGGATGCGGATCTCCCCCGACCAATTCAGGGCCCGCACCCGCAGCCGCTGAGCCGCGGCGTTGGGTTCGGCCATGCTCACCAGTCGCTCGAGGGTGAGGGCGGTGCGCCGGCCATCGTGCGTGACGCACACGAGTTCGAAGCGGAGCACCGCATTGCGCATGTCGAGCGTCTGGCGGTAGTGCTCCAACTCGACGTTGCCCGGCGCGAAGGGCTCCTCGCCCTCAAGGCAGACGTTCAGCGGCAGCCAGTTGGGCAGGTTGACCAGATCCTCGTTCTCCACCCGCCGTCCGCCGACCTCGGAGAGGCGCCGGTCGTAGCCGCCGGCGAGATAGGTGCCCGGGTAATGGATGCCGTCATCGTGCGCCCAGGGAGCGGCGCCGCGGGTGGCGAAGTAGCCGTTGCCCAGCGTGCACAGCGCTTCGCGCAGCCCCTCCTGGCGGGGCACGTAGTCCTGGTATTCGAGCTGCCAGCTCATGGCGCCGGTGCGGCGGTGCGCTCGATCGCTTCCAGCATCTGCCCGACGCCCGCCACGTCCGGCAGCCGGTAGTCCGCGAAGCTGGTGCGGTCGTTGTCCTCGCCGTCGGCGACGATCAGGCCAAGATCGGCCGGCCCGAGCGCGGCGAAGGCGTCCTCGTCGGTCAGGTCATCGCCGATGTACAGCGCGATGTGCCCGTCCGGCAGCGGCAGCTCGCCGCGCAGATACTCGACCGCCCGGCCCTTGTGCCAGTCGAGCGCCGGACGGATCTCGATGATCTTCTTGCCATGGCTGGTTCGCAGCCGGGGCTCGGCGGCCGCGATCTGCTCGACGCAGCGGTGCACCCGCTCGCGTGCCTCCGGGGCGGCACGGTAGTGCACCGCGATCGCGTAGCGCTTGGGCTCGACCAGCACACCGTCGACCCCCGTCAGCGCCTGCATCAGCCGTTGGCGGGCCGTCGCCAGCGCCGGCAGGTAATCCTGGGCACGTTCCTCGTGGAAGCCGTCCGGGCCGCGGATCTCGAGGCCATGGCTGCCGGCATAGTACAGCTCGGGCAGGCCCACCTTCGCCTGCACGTCGGCGGTGTCGCGGCCGCTGATCACGGCGAGGCAGGCGCGCGATGCCAACGCCGCGATGCGCGCGCGCATCGCCTCGCCCAGCATCGCCTGGGCCGGATCGGCGCAGATCGGCGTGAGCGTGCCGTCATAGTCCAGGAAGATCGCCAGATGCTGCCCAGCCAATCGCGCGGTCAGGCGGTCGAGCTCGGCGAGGGCGTTGGGCAGCGTGTCGATGTGTCGCTCGGGGCGCGGGCTGGATGGCTTCATGGCGGTGTCCCGGGTCGTTCCGTGTAGGGCCGCTGGAGGGGCCGGCCAGCACAGCCTCCGAGGATCGCGGCCAGTGTGCAAGCGAGGGCGAAGGGCGCCGCTAGCCTGCCGCCGGCGGCGGCAACAGCGCGTCCAGCGAGCGCACCAGCCGCGTGGCGCCGGCGGCGCGCAGCGCCTCGCCACCGGTGCCATCGCGGTCCACGCCGACGATGCAGCCGAAGCCGCCGGCGCGGGCCGCCTGCACGCCGGCGATCGCATCCTCGATCACCGCCGCGTCCGCCGGGGCGATTCCGAGCGCGGTGGCGGCCGCCAGCAGCACATCGGGCGCGGGCTTGCCGGCCAGGCCGCGTTCCTGCGCCACGTTGCCGTCGATGCGGACGGCGAAGCGCGCCGTCAGCCCTGCCGCCTGCAGCACGCGGGGGGCGTTGCGGCTGGCAGAGATCACGGCCAGCCGCAGTCCCCGCGCGGCGGCGGCGTCGAGCAGGCGCAGGGCGTCGGGGTAGGGCGCGATGCCGCCCTCCAGCAGGCGCAGGAACAGCGCATTCTTGCGCTTGGCCAGCGCGGCGAGGGTGCTCGCGCCGGCGGGATCGTGCGGCGTGCCGGCAGGCAGGTCGATGCCACGGGCCGCGAGAAAGTCGCGCAGGCCGGCCTCGCGAGGCTTGCCATCGACGTAGCGCCGGTAGTCGGCGTCGGCATCGAAGGGTACGAAGGTCCCGCCGCCCGCCGCAGCGGCCAGCACCTCGTCGAAGAGTGTCTTCCACGCTCGGGCGTGCAGGCCGGCGGTATCGGTCAACACGCCGTCCATGTCGCAGATCAGCCCGCGCAGGCGGAGGAGAACGGCAGAATCATCGTGCATCGGGGCGCTCCTGCACGGTGGGTAGGGGTCCGGGGGCGGCAGCACATGAGGCACTGCGCGGCTGCCGTTATACTGCCTGTCTGTCGACCACTCACATGCGCAATCATTCCGCACGATCCTGACGATCAGTTGACGGCGCTACGCGCCCGGTTCGCCACGGCGATGGCCGCTGACCGTGCTGACCTCGAGCGCCAGGCCGCCCGGATCGACAGGCGCCTGCAGCGCGGGCAGCCGGCGGACCGGGCGCTCGATGCCCTGTCGCGGGCGCTGGCTGCCAGCGCCGAGCGCACCAGCGCGCGGGCGGCGGCGCTGCCGGAGCCGGTGTATCCCGAGGCGCTGCCGGTCACGTCCCGACGCGCGGCGCTGCTCGAGGCGGTGCGTCGCCACCAGGTCGTGGTGGTCTGCGGCGCGACCGGGTCGGGCAAGACCACCCAGCTGCCGAAGATCGCGCTGGAGGCCGGCTGCGGGCGTCGTGGCTGGATCGGTCATACCCAGCCGCGGCGACTCGCCGCGCGCACCGTCGCCCGTCGCATCGCGGAGGAATTCGGCGAGCCGCTGGGGCAGGCGGTGGGCTACAAGGTGCGCTTCGACGAGCAGCTCTCGCCGGCGGGCTACATCAAGCTCATGACCGACGGCGTGCTGCTGGCGGAGATCCACCGCGACCCGCTGCTATCGGCCTACGACGGGCTGATCGTCGACGAGGCACACGAGCGCAGCCTCAACATCGACTTTCTGCTCGGCTATCTCACCCGGCTGCTGCCGCGCCGGCCGGATCTGAAGCTGATCATCACCTCGGCGACGATCGACCCCGAACGCTTCGCCGCCCATTTCGGCGGCGCGCCGATCCTGCAGGTCTCCGGCCGCACCTATCCGGTCACGGTCCGCTACCGCCCGCCGGAGGAGGGCGGCGAGGTGGACCTGCCCGCCGCCGTGGTGGCGGCCGTGCATGAGCTGGACCGGGAGGCGCCGGGCGATGTGCTGGTGTTCCTGCCGGGCGAGCGTGACATCCGCGAGGTGGCGCTGGCCCTGCGGCGCGAGGCGCTGCGCCACACCGAGGTGCTGCCGTTGTATGCCCGCCTCGCGGCGCGCGCGCAGAACCAGGTCTTCCAGCCCCACCGCGGGCGGCGCATCGTGCTGGCGACCAATGTGGCGGAAACCTCGCTGACGGTGCCGGGCATTCGCTACGTGATCGACAGCGGGCTGGCCCGGATCAGCCGCTACTCGCGGCGCTCGCGCATCACCCGCCTGCCGATCGAGCCGATCTCCCGCGCCAGCGCCGACCAGCGCGCCGGGCGCTGCGGCCGCACCGCGCCTGGCATCTGCATCCGCCTGTATTCGGAGGCGGACTCGCTCGCCCGGCCCGAATTCACCACGCCCGAAATCGCCCGCACCAACCTCGCCGCCGTGATCCTGCAGCTCAAGGCGCTCGGCGAGACGCAGCCGGAGCGGTTCCCCTTCATCGATCCGCCGCCACTGCGGGATCTGCGGGACGGCATCACTCAGCTGCAGGCGCTGGGCGCGCTGGACGGCGCCGAGGCGCTGACCCCACTCGGGCGCGACCTCGCCCGCCTGCCGCTCGATCCCGCCATCGGCCGGATGGTGCTGGCCGGAGCCGAGCACGGCTGCCTGCACGAGGTGTTGATCATCGCCGCGGCGCTGTCCATCCAGGATCCGCGGGAGCGGCCCGCCGAGCAGGCGCAGGCCGCCGACGCTGCCCACGCCCGGTTCGCCGTGCCCGAGTCGGACTTCCTCGGCTACCTGAAGCTCTGGGCGTGGTGCCGCAGCCAGCGGGGCAGCCGGCGCGAGTTCGAGCAGGCCTGTGAGCGCAACTTCCTCAGCCGAACGCGGCTGCGGGAGTGGCAGGAAGTGCATCGCGAACTGCTGAGCCTGGCGCACGAACTGCGCCTGCGGGTGAATCACTCACCGGCCGATCCGGCAAGCGTGCACCGCGCGCTGCTGACCGGGCTGCTCTGGCAGATCGGCGCCCGCCATCCCGAGCAGGGCTACACCGGCGTGCGCGGAGTGCGCTTCGAGCTGCATCCCGGCTCGGTGCTGGCACGCCGGCCGCCGAAGTGGGTGATGAGCGCCGAGCTGGTCGAGACCCGACGACTGTTTGCGCGCATCAACGCGCCGGTCGAACCGGACTGGATCGAGCAGGCCGGGGCGGCGCTGCTGAAACGACGGATCTTCGAGCCGCACTGGGAGAAGCGCGCCGGCCGCATCGTGGCCTACGAGCAGACCTCGCTCTACGGGCTGATCCTCACGGCCCGGCGACGGGTCCATTACGGGGCCCTCGAGCCGGAGCACGCGCGCGAGCTGTTCATCCGTGCCGCCCTGGTCGCCGGGGACTACGACAGCCCGGGGGCGTTCCAGCGCCACAACCGCACGCTGCTCGAGGCGCTGCGCGAGGAGGAGGCCAAGCTGCGCCGGCCCGACCTCGTCGATGAGCAGGCGCTGTTCGACTTCTACGACGCCCGCATCCCGCCGCAGGTCTGCACGGCCCGGGCCTTCGAGCGCTGGCGCGAGGATGCCGAGCGGGCGCAACCGGCGCTACTGCGTCTGACGCGCGAGGCGCTGCTGGGCGAGCACGCCCTGGTCGCGACCGAGCGCTTCCCACCCGAGCTGATCGTCGGCGAGCTGCGCCTGCCGCTGCGCTATCATTTCGCGCCGGGCGAGCCGGACGACGGCGTGACCGTGGCGCTGCCGCTCGCCCAGCTCAATCAGGTGCCTGCAGAAGCGTTCGACTGGCTCGTGCCCGGCCTGCTGGAGGCGCGCATCGAGGCGCTGCTGCGTGGCCTGCCCAAGGCGCTGCGACGCAACTTCGTGCCGGTGCCGAATTTTGCGCGGGCGCTGGTGGAGGCCATCGGCTGGCAGCCGCAGGCGGACTTCTATGCCATCATCACGCGGGAGCTGCAGCGGATGACCGGCGTGCTCGTGCCGGCGCAGGCGTGGTCGCCCGCGCAGGTGCCCGCCCATCTGCGGCTGCGGATCGAGGTCTGCGACGCGGCCGGGCAGCAGGTGGCGGCCGGGCGGGCGCTGCCGGCGCTGCGCGAGCGGCTGGCGGGCCGGGCGCAGAGCGCCTTCGCGGCGCGGGTGGAAGTGGCGCCGGACGCGACCTGGCAGCAGCGAACGGTCGAGCGCTTCGATGTCGAGGCGCTGCCGGTCGGCGTGCAGCTGGCAAATCAGGGGCGCCCGCTCACGGCGTATCCGGCCTTCGCGGCCGGACCGGGCGAGGGGCAGGTGCAGCTCGCCTTGTTCGACACCCCCGATCGCGCCGAGGTGGCGCTGCGCGGGGGTCTGGCCGTACTGGTGCAGAAGGCGATGCCCGACAAGCTGCGCTTCCTGCGGCGTGAGCTGCAGCAGCGCCAGGCGATGTGTCTGCACTACGCCCCGCTTGGTTCCTGTTCGTCGCTGCTCGCCGATATCGAGCAGGCGGCAATCGAGGCCGCGTTCCTGCAGGAGCCGCTGCCGCGCCGCCGGCAGGCGTTCGAGGCGCGCCTGACGACAGGGCGGCCGCGGCTGCTGGTCGAGGCTGGCGCGCTGGCCGATCTCGCGCAGGCGGCCCTGGCGGAGTACCACGCCCTGCGTGGCCTCTGGTCGCGGCTGAGCGCGCCGGCCCTGGCGGGAGCCGTGGCCGATACGCAGCGGCAGATCGGGCGCCTGCTCGCGCCGGGCTTCGTCAGCCGCACGCCGCCGGCCTGGCGCGGACGCCTGCCGGTGTACGTGCAGGCGGCGCGGCTGCGCCTGGAGCAGATCGGCGGACGGGTCGCACGCGATGCGCAATGGCAGGAGGAGGTCCGGCAGTGGGAACAACGATGCGAGGCGGGGCGGGCGGAGCCCGGCGGCGAACTGCGCTGGTTGATCGAAGAGTATCGCGTGTCGCTGTTCGCCCAGCGGCTCGGCACGCGAGAGAAAATTTCCGCGCAGCGCCTGGGTCAGGCGCTGGCGCAGGAATCGATGTGAGACCCTATGACAGGACAGTGATGCAGATCACTGATTGTCAGGGAGAAGTTGACCCTGAGAGCAGGCCCAAGAAGAATGGTGCCGAGAAGAGGACTTGAACCTCCACGGGGTTTCCCCCACTAGCACCTGAAGCTAGCGCGTCTACCAATTCCGCCATCTCGGCACGGGGGCGGTGGCGCCCCGTGAGGTGCGAACTTTACGAAGCGGCCGCCGCGGTGTCAACGCGGTCGAAAACCAGGGAGAGATGTTGCACTACGCCGGCGAAATCGAACACGAGTGGCGGGACAAGGATCCGCAGCATGCGCGCGAGCGGCGCAAGTACGCGCACCCCGTGCCCAGTCGCGAATTCCTGCTGAGTTTCCTCGACCAGAAGGCCGAGCCGCTGACCGAGCAGGAGCTCGCCACGGCGCTGGATCTGGGTGAGGACCCTGCCCTGCTGGAGGGCCTGAACCGCCGCCTGGAGGCGATGCTGCGCGACGGCCAGCTGGTCTGCAATCGGCGCGGCGCCTATGGCCTGCCCGAACGGATGAACCTGGTGCGCGGCCTGGTGCTGGCGCATCGCGATGGCTTCGGCTTCCTGCGGCCGGACGACGGCGGCGAGGATGTCTTCCTGCCGCCGCGGCAGATGCGAGCGCTGCTGCACGGCGATCGCGCCCTGGTGCGTATCGTCGAGGTCGACCGGCGCAATCGCCGGGTGGGCTCGCTGCTGACGGTGCTCGAGCGCAACACGCAGCAGATCGTCGGCCGCTTCGTGCAGGAGGGCGGTACCGGCTTCGTCGAACCGGACAACCGCCGCTTTCCGCAGGACGTCCTGGTGCCGCCCGGCAACGAGGGCGGGGCGCAGCCCGGCCAGATCGTGGTGGTCGATCTGATCGAGTACCCCTCGCCGCGCGCACGGGCGGTCGGCCGGGTGCGCGAGGTGCTCGGCGAGAAGATGGCGCCCGGCATGGAGATCGACGTCGCCATCCGCAGTCACGGCATCCCGCATGAGTGGTCCGACGAGGCGATGACGCAGGCAGAGGCCTACGGCAGCCGCGTGGCCCAGAGCGCCAAGCGGGAGCGCGAGGATCTGCGGGACGTGCCGCTGGTCACCATCGACGGCGAGGACGCCAAGGACTTCGACGACGCGGTGTTCTGCGAGCCCACGGCCGACGGCTGGCGGCTGCTGGTGGCCATTGCCGATGTCGCGCACTACGTGCGGCCGGCCGATCCGCTCGACGAGGAGGCGATCGAGCGCGGCACCTCGGTGTACTTCCCCGGCCGGGTGGTGCCCATGCTGCCCGAGGCGCTGTCCAACGGCCTGTGCTCGCTCAATCCGCGGGTCGATCGGCTCTGCACCGTTGCCGCCCTGGACATCGGCCGTGACGGTGCCATCCGTCGGCACGGTTTCTTCCGCGGCGTGATTCGCTCGGCGGCGCGGCTGACGTACCGCGACGTGGCCCGCGCGGTGGTCGATCGCGACGCCGCCACGCGCCGGCGGGTGCAGCGGGTGTTGCCGCACCTGGAGGACCTCTACGCGCTGTTCAAGGCGCTGCACCGCGCGCGTGAGCGGCGCGGCGCGATCGATTTCGATACCACCGAGACGCGGATCGAGTTCGGCGAGGGGCGCAAGATCGAGCGGATCGTGCCGGTGGAGCGCACCGACGCCCATCGCTTGATCGAGGAATGCATGATCGCGGCCAATGTCGCCGCGGCCCGCTTCCTCACCGAGCACAGGATCCCGACGCTCTACCGTGTGCATGCGCCGCCGCCGGCGGATGATCTGGGCGCCGTCCGCGAGTTCCTGAAGGAATTCGGCCTCTCGCTCGGCGGAGGCGATGAGCCCTCGTCGGCCGACTACGCGCAGCTGCTGCGCCAGCTCGCCGGGCGCGATGATCGCCATCTGATCGAGACGGTGCTGCTGCGCAGTCTGTCCCGCGCGGT